>NC_008609.1:0-338125 GCF_000015045.1 Pelobacter propionicus DSM 2379 | reverse complement strand
TGATCAGCGCCAGCAGGATGTGAATCAGGCTGTTCGTCATAAGCCCCCCGTGATTGGTTCAGTGTGCCCAGAGCATCAGGATCAGCAGCGTGGCAAAGATATAGATCATGTACACATGCATCCGGCCGTGCTGCAGGCGCATCAGAAAAGCGAACAGCAGCCCGGCCAGGGTGAACAGCGGAGCGATGATCCGGTCCAGCACTGTCTCCGTGGGCCGGTCAACGCAGTCGGCCGTCAGCGGAAAGAGCCCCGCCAGGGCGGGACGCTGGATGCGCTGGCGGATGAAACCGTTGAAGACGGAAACGGCGTACTCGGAAAACGATGTGGCCGTGTACTGGATCCGCGCCGTTCCCCGCTGATAGCCGCATCCCCAGGTGGGTCCGCTGGCCTGGGGCGCCCGCGCCAAGAGCATGCGCCAAAAAAAGAACACCAGGGCCGAAACCAGCAGCAGGAACAGCCCAAGCTGCGAGAGCTGCTCTAGGGTCAAGGCATAGCCCAGGGAGAGGGTGGCGCTCGCCCCGGGCGGAACGAACAGCGCCAGGGCCGGTTCAACCAGGCGCAGCCCGTACTGGGGCAAGAGACCGACCAGCAGGCAGAGCAGCGCCAGGAGCGCCAGGGGAATCAGCATGGCAGGACCCGCCTCATGGGTATGGCCGGCCTCCACATTGCGGGGTACACCGAGGAAAATGCAGCAGTACAGCTTGGTAAAGGCAATCAGCGCCAGCCCCCCCACCAGCGCCAGGAGCGGCGCCAACAGCACCAGGAAGGTCAGGCTTGCGGCCTGGAGCTGGGAGAAGAAGCCCAGGTAGAGCAGGAATTCACTGACAAAACCGTTCAGGGGGGGAATGCCGCAGATGGCCAGGGAGCCGACCAGAACCAGGAAGGCCGTCTTCGGCATCCCCTTGGCCAGCCCTCCCATCAGGTTCATGTCGCGCGTTCCGCTGGCGTGGATGATGGCACCGGAACCGAGGAAGAGCAGCGGTTTGAACAGGCTGTGGTTGAGGATGTGCAGCATGGCGCCCGCCATGCCCAGGTAGGCCAGGGTCGTGTTGTGGCTGGAGATGCCCATCATGGCCACCCCCAGGCCAGTGGTGATGATGCCGATATTCTCGATGCTGCTGCAGGCCAGTAGGCGCTTCAGGTCACACTGGGCAACGGCGAAGGAGATGCCCAGCAGGGCCGAGGCGATTCCGGTCAGGGCCAGAAAGGCTCCCCAGGAGAGCGGCGGGTCGCGGAAAAAGGTCAGGGTGCGGAAGATGCCGTAGAGCCCCATCTTGAGCATGACCCCGGACATCATGGCGGAGACGTGGCTGGGTGCGTTGGCGTGGGCCGATGGGAGCCAGATGTGCAGCGGCATGATGCCCCCCTTGGCGCCGAAGCCGATGAAGGCCGCCAGGGCAATGGCCAGGGAGGCGGCCGGCAGCGCGGAGAGCGAGCCGGCAGGGGGGAGGAGGAACGAGCCGCTGCTGCTGGCCAGCAGGGAGAAGTAGACGAACAGGGCGGCGGTGCCGCAATGGGTGGCAACCAGATAGACGATTCCGGCCCGCCGCACGTCCTCCCGGCCATGCTCCGTTACCAGCAGGAAATAGGCCGACAGCGCCATGACCTCCCATACCATCAAAAAAAAGGCGCTGTTACGCGCCATGAGCAGTATCGCCATCGATGAGGCCAGAAGGCCGTAAAAAAACGTCAGCATGGGCTCGCTGCCGCGATTCTTTGTGGCAGGCCAGTACCCCAGGGCAAAGAGCGATCCCGCCCCGGCCACCAGAAAGACCGGCAGCAGGAAAAAGGCCGAGAGCGGATCGATGGCCAGTTCGCACGGTCCGAAGGGGAGTCCCCATTCAAGAACATAGGCCGGGACCCTGTCGCTGAACAGCAGCATCAGCGCTGCCGGAATGCCGGCCAGGCTGGCCAGGATCGTGATACCCGTGGCCAGGATCTGTCCGGGGCCGGGTGTGCGCATGAACAGGCCGGGGAGACCGGCGCAGCCCATGGCAAGCGCGGCAACTATCGCCAGGAATGCAGGGTCGCCCCCCACCTGCGGAGCATAAAACATGATAGGAGCTCCTTGGAAAGGATGATACATAGAGTGTTTTTCTGGAAAAGACTCACAGCAACGGGTAAATGTGAATAGTGAACCTCCAGCGCCGTATGAGTCAATAAAAAAATAGCGCTTGTTATATTTTATGTGGTATTGTTGAAAACGTGTCGTTATTATTAACGACATACAAGGAGCTAACAACATGTCAATAACGCGGCTTAACATTACGCTGCCAACACACATCGTGGACGACGTCAAGGCGCTCTACGGACCGCGCGGGATCAGCCAGTTTCTGGAGGAGGCCGCAGCCGAGAAGCTGGCGGCGCTGAAAAAGAGCGCCTACCAGGGGCTGATCGAGGGATATCAGGCAACGGCCGAGGAAACGGTGGAAGTGCTCAAGAAGTTCGAAAACGTGGTAACGGAGAAACGCGATGTTTAAGCGGGGCGGCATCTATCCGGTCAACCTGGCCCATCACGGAACCGGCCTGCAGGAGAGTTGCCCCTGCCTGGTGGTCAGCAACAATATCAGCAACGAATACTCGTCGGTGGTGACCATCATCCCGCTCTCGACCACCAACCTGGACCGGATCTACGATTTCGAGTGTTTCCTGCCAGCAGCAAAGAGCGGTCTGACCGTTGACGCCAAGATCAGCTCGCACATCATCATCACCATCGACAAGAGCGCGGTGGTGGGCGAACGGGTGGGCTTTCTCAACAAGGGGCTGATGGAGCAGGTGGAAAAGACGCTCCGCCTGCAGCTGGCTCTGGAGTAGCGGGCACAAAAAAACCCCGCCGGGCTGGCGGGGTTCGGGTACGCAATGCGGAACCATCGTACTAGGGAACCTGAACGACCTCTTTCACCGCGGGAATCTGTTCCTTCATGGCACGCTCGATCCCCATCTTGAGGGTCATGGTGGACATGGGGCAGCTGCCGCACGCGCCTTTCAGACGCACCTTGACAATTCCGTCCGCCGTCACTTCAACCAGCTCCACATCTCCGCCATCCGCCTGCAGGGCGGGACGCACCTGCCCAAGAACCCTCAATACATCTTCTTTCATGCTCTCATTCTCCTTTATCGTCTATGATCTACCACTGCGCCACACACCATCGCTTCATGCACCGCAATTTCCACAACCGGGGGGGCGTCCGAGCAGCCCCCCCCGGCAATATCGGCCTCTTCTCCTCGTGGAGAAGAGCTATTTAACCAGAAACTCCTCTTCCAACTGGGGCGAAGGGATAATCTTCACCAGAACCTGCGTATAAAGCGGCGCGACCGCGCCATTGATGATCGGCGTAGAGACCTGTAACCCCTCATAGGGTTGCCATCCCTGTGATAACGCCTCATTGACCCTGGCTTTCAGGGCAGTTACATCGTTTTCGCTGACAACCGAGTATTCCGTAATCATAGTCCACTCCTTTCTATTCCAGTACCGGCTTCACGGAAAGAAATGACAGTTTTTCGACCATAGTTGCTGTCACCGCAAATGTCAATATGATGATATCCGGAGCATGCCTCCTCGACATGGGCGGCGCCGTGAACGCACCGTACCCACCATGCCTCCGTCAACGGCCATTAGCCCGTGCATTCCGGACAACCTCCCACCCCCCTCCGTCGCCAGCATTCTCTTTTCCAATCCCGGACCGCGGCATGCACTCCCTGCCCCGCCTCTCGGTTAAGATAAGCGGTTTCCCGGGTCACCCGCTTACAGTATACCCGATGGATGACCGCCGCGCTTTCATGAAATTATGCCTTGACAGAGCAGGAACGCGTCCGTATTTTGGAATGAACGTTCATTCCGAAGGAGCATTACACACATCATGTCGAAACCAGACAAACGAGATGAGATTGTCCGCGCAGCCCTGGAACTGATAGCCGAGCATGGCTTCCATGGAGCCCCCATGGCCATGATCGCCGAGCGCGCCGGTGTGGGCGCGGGCACGATCTACCGCTACTTCGAGAACAAGGATGTGTTGATCAACGAGCTCTACCAGGAAATCGAGAAACGTATCGTGGCTGCGCTCCACCAGGGCTACTCGCGGGAAAAACCGTTCCGGGAACGCTTCGTCCATCTCGGCACGACGCTGTTGCGCTATTTCATCTCCAGTCCGCTGGATTTTCGCTACGTAGAGCAGTTCCACAACTCCCCCTTCGGCGTCGCCTTCCGCCGCGACAAACTGCTGGGCGACACCACCAGCGGCTGTGACGTGATCAAGGAGCTGTTCGAACTGGGAGTGGCGCAGCAGATCCTGAAGGATTTCCCCCTGGTAATCCTGTTCGACCTGTTCTTCGGTCCGGTCGTTTCGCTTGCCAGGGACCACATCCTGGGCTTCATCCAACTGGACGAGGCCATGATCCGCCACATCATCGAGGCCTGCTGGGATGCCGTCAAACGCTGATTCATCAACGTCTATTCGCCCTGCTTGACCTGACCGGGTCTGCAGCACAAACTTCCACACAAAAAGACTGAACGTTCATTCATTTTATTTCACGTATCGAGGTAGCGAACCATGCATGTCACACAAACAATCAAACGCGCCACTCTCCTGGCCGGTATTGCCGGGGTACTCATGCTCAACGGCTGCGGCAATAAACAGTCGGGCGCAACCCCACCCCCCGCTCCCCCCGTGGTAGGCGTCGTCATCATCAAACCCCAGCGGGTGGAGTTGACAACGGAGCTGGCCGGACGCACGGCCGCCTACCTGGTGGCCGAAGTGCGTCCCCAGGTGAACGGCATCGTCCAGAAGCGGCTGTTCACCGAAGGGAGCGACGTCAAGGCCGGCCAGGTCCTCTACCAGATCGATCCCTCCACCTATCGCGCCGCCCATGCCAGCGCCAGGGCCTCGCTCTCCCGCGCCGAGGCGACGCTGGTCTCGGCCCGGCTCAAAGCCAAGCGCTACGGGGAACTGGTCAAGATCAACGCCGTCAGCCAGCAGGATCATGACGATGCCTACGCTGCCCTGAAACAGGCCGAGGCGGACGTGGAGTCCAGCAAGGCAGCCGTGGAATCGGCCCGCATCAACCTGGCCTATACCCGGGTTACCGCCCCCATCTCCGGAAGAATCGGCAGGTCGCTGATCACCACCGGCGCGCTGATGACCGCCAACCAGGCCACCGCCCTGGCCACCATCCAGCAGTTGAGCCCGGTCTACGTGGACATAACCCAGACCAGCGCCGAATTGCTGCGCCTGAAGCACGCCCTGGCCAGCGGCCAGATGAAGGGGGGCGGCCAGGGAGGCACTAAGGTCAAGCTGCTTCTGGAAGACGGCAGCACCTATCCCCATGAAGGCGTGCTGAAGTTTTCCGACGTGACCGTCGACCAGAGCACCGGCTCGGTCACCCTGCGCTCCGTCTTTGCCAACCCGAAGCAGCTTTTGCTCCCCGGCATGTACGTGCGCGCCGTGATCCAGGAGGGGGTCAACGAAAACGCCATCCTGGCGCCCCAGAAGGGTGTCACCCGCAACTCGGCCGGAAATCCCACCGCACTGGTGGTGGGAGCCAACAACAAGGTTGAGTCGCGCCTGCTCACGGTTTCCCGAACCATCGGCGACTCCTGGCTGGTCAACGAGGGGCTCAAGGCCGGCGACCGACTGATCGTCGAGGGCACCCAGAAGGCCAAGCCGGGGAGCAGCGTCAAACCGGTGGCATACACTCCACGCACGGGCGCGGCAACCGCAACGGCAGCGGCACACTAGAGGAGATTTCACATGGCTCAGTTTTTCATCGATCGCCCCATCTTCGCCTGGGTGATCGCCATCATCATCATGCTGGCCGGCATACTGGCCATCAAGCAGCTCCCCGTTGCCCAGTATCCGGCCATCGCCCCACCCCAAGTGTCCATCAACGCCACCTATCCGGGCGCATCGGCCAAAACCATTGAGGATACGGTCACCCAGGTCATCGAGCAGAAGATGAACGGCATCGACAACCTGACCTACATGTCCTCCACCAGCGATTCAAGCGGCAGTGTCACCATCACCCTGACCTTCAACGCCGGCACCGACCCGAACATCGCCCAAGTGCAGGTGCAGAACAAGCTGCAGCTGGCAACGCCGCTCCTGCCCCAGGCGGTGCAGCAGCAGGGTATCAAGGTCACCAAGTCAACCAAGAACTTCCTGATGGTGGTCGGTTTCGTCTCCGAAGACGGCAGCATGACCCGCTTCGATCTGTCCGACTATGCGGCGGCCAACGTTTTGGACATCGTCAGCCGTCTGCCGGGGGTGGGTGAAACCCAGATGTTCGGCTCCCAGTACGCCATGCGCATCTGGCTCGACCCCCACAAGCTGCATAACTACAACCTGACCCCGAATGACGTAAAGAGCGCCATCAAGGCCCAAAACGTCCAGGTTTCCGCCGGGCAGCTGGGGGGCAACCCCTCTCCCCAGGGACAGCAGCTCAACGCCACCATCACGGCCCAGACCCTGCTCAAGACCCCGGAGGAGTTCGGAGCCATCATCCTGCGCACCAACAGCGACGGCTCCAGCGTCCATCTGCGCGACGTGGCCCGCAGCGAACTGGGCAGCGAAGACTACTCTTCCATGGCCCGCTTCAACGGCAAGCCGGCCGCCGGCATGGCCATCAAGCTGGCCACCGACGCCAATGCCCTGGATACCGCTAAAGTAGTCAAGGACAAACTGGCCGAACTGTCCAAGTTCTTCCCCAGCGGCATGAAGGTGGTCTACGCCTACGACACCACCCCATTCGTCAAGATCTCCATTGAAGAGGTGGTCAAGACACTGGGTGAGGCGGTCGTGCTGGTCTTCCTGATCATGTTCCTGTTCATGCAGAACATCCGCGCCACCCTGATCCCCACCATCGCCGTGCCGGTGGTTCTGCTGGGCACCTTCGGCGTGTTGTCCGCCTGCGGTTTTTCCATCAACACCCTGACCATGTTCGCAACCGTCCTGGCCATCGGCCTGCTGGTGGACGACGCCATCGTGGTGGTGGAGAACGTGGAGCGCATCATGACCGAGGAGGGGCTCTCCCCCAAGGAGGCCACCCGCAAATCAATGCGTCAGATCACCGGCGCCTTGGTGGGCATCGCCCTGGTCCTGTCGGCGGTGTTCGTCCCCATGGCCTTCTTCAGCGGCTCCACCGGCGTGATCTACCGCCAGTTCTCCATCACCATCGTCTCGGCCATGGTGCTCTCCGTACTGGTGGCCATGACCCTGACCCCGGCCCTCTGCGCAACCCTGCTCAAGCCGGTAGAGAAGGGGCATGTGGCGGCTGACAGCGGCTGGTTCTCCGGCTTCTTCCGCTGGTTCAACGCATGGTTCGACCGTGGCAGGGAAAAGTACGAGGAGATGGTGGGGCGCTCCTTCGGTAAACCGGTGCGCTACCTGGTGGTTTATGGCGCCATCGTGACCGCCATGGTGCTCTTCTTCCTGCGCATGCCCACTGCCTTCCTGCCCGACGAGGACCAGGGCATGCTCTTCTCCATGGTACAGCTGCCGGTGGGCGCCACCCAGGAGCGCACCCTGGAGGTGCTCAAGGATGTGGAAAACCACTTCCTGGTCGACCAGAAGGAAGCGGTGGAATCGCTGTTCACCGTGGCCGGCTTCAGTTTTGCCGGCAACGGCCAGAACATGGGTCTGGCATTCGTCAAGCTCAAGGACTGGGAGTTGCGCCAGCGCCCCGACCTACGGGTCAAGGCGGTGGCCGGCAAGGCCATGGCGGCCTTCTCAGGCTTCCGCGACGCCCAGGCCTATGCCTTCGCCCCCCCGGCGGTCATGGAACTGGGCACCTCAAACGGTTTCGACTTCCAGCTACAGGACCGGGGAGGATTGGGGCATGAAAAGCTGATGGAGGCCAGAAACCAGCTGCTGGGCATGGCGGCCCAGAATCCCAACCTGATGGCGGTGCGGCCCAACGGCCAGGATGACACCCCCCAGTTCAGGCTGGACATCGATCAGGCCAGGGCCGAGGCCTACGGCCTCTCCATCTCCGACATCAACGACACCATCTCCACCGCCTGGGGCAGCTCCTATGTCAACGACTTCGTCGACCGGGGCCGCACCAAGAAAGTCTATATCCAGGGAGACGCACCCTACCGCATGCTCCCTGAAGACGTGAACAGATGGCATGTGCGCAACGCGGCCGGGACCATGGTCCCCTTCTCGGCCTTTGCCTCGGGTCACTGGAGCTATGCTTCCCCGCGCCTGGAACGCTACAACGGACTCCCCTCCATGGAGATCCTGGGGCAACCGGCGCCTGGCAAGAGTACCGGTGTGGCCATGGCCGAGATGGAGAAGATGGCGGAAAAGCTGCCGGCCGGTATCGGCTTCGAGTGGACCGGACTTTCCTACCAGGAACGCCAGGCCGGCGCCCAGGCCCCAGCCCTGTACGCCATTTCACTCATTGTTGTCTTTCTCTGCGTGGCCGCCCTGTATGAGAGCTGGACCATCCCCTTCGTCAACATACTGATGCTGCCGCTGGGTATCGTCGGGGCCGTCATGGCAACAACCGCACGCGGGCTGTCAAACGACATCTATCTGCAGATCGGCCTGCTCACCACCATGGGGCTTTCCACAAAAAATGCCATTCTGATCATCCAATTCATCAAGGAGCAGATGCATCAGGGGTTGGGGCTGACCGAGGCCACCCGCGCCGCCGTCAAGACCCGCCTCCGCCCGGTCATCATGACCTCGCTGGCATTCTTTTTCGGCACACTGCCGCTGGCCCTCACCAAGGGGGCCGGAGCAGGGGCGCAGAACGCCATCGGCACCGCCGTAACCGGAGGGATGCTCTCGGCCACTTTCATCGACCTGATCTTCATACCGTTCTTCTTTGTCCTCGTATCCCGACTGTTCGGCAGAAAAAACCCGTCAGCCAACGAAAAGAGCGAACGTATCACCGCACCGGAGGTCAACTGACATGAAACACGCCTTCTTGAAAAAAGCCTTCTTTCTTCACTTGAGCGGGCTGTTATTCCTGGCCGGCTGTTCCATGGCGCCCAACTATACCCGGCCTGAGGCGCCGGTTCCCCAGGCCTGGCCCAGCGGACCGGCCTACAAGGGCGCTGCCAGCCAAGCACTGGAGCCTGAGGCGGTGCAGCTGAAGTGGGAGCAGTTCTTTATCAACCCGCAGCTGCGAAAACTGATCAAACTGGCCCTGGACAACAACCGCGACCTGCGGATTGCCACTCTCAACGTGGAGAAGTCCCGTGCCCAATACCGCATCCAGCGCGCCGACCTGCTGCCCAGCATCAATGGTAACGGCAACGCCACCATGGAGCGGACACCGTCCGACCTCTCCAGCAGCGGTGAGGCCATAACCTCCCACAGCTATACCCTGAATCTGGGGGTCAGCAGCTACGAAGTGGATCTGTTCGGCCGCGTACAGAGCCTCAAGGATCAGGCCCTGGAGCAGTTCCTGTCAACGGAGCAGGCGGTGCGCAGCGTGCGCCTCTCACTGGTGGCCGAGGTGGCCAACAACTACCTGACCCTGGCCGCCGATCGCGAGCGACTGAAGTTGGCCAGGGAAACGCTTGAAAGCCAGCGGGTTTCCTACAACCTGATCAAGAGCCGTTTCTCCGCTGGCGCCTCGTCCGAACTGGACCTGCGCCAGGCCCAGACCAGCGTGGATTCGGCACGGGTTGACGTGGCCCGCTACACCAGCCAGGTGGCGCAAGACGAGAACCTGCTGGCACTGGTGGTGGGAGGCCCGGTTCCGGCGGAACTCCTCCCCAGTGGCTTCGAAGCAGCGGGAATGATGCGGGAGCTGTCCAGCGGTGTGCCGTCGGAGGTGCTCCAGCGGAGACCGGACATCATGGAGGCCGAACACCTGCTCAAGGGGGCCAACGCCAACATCGGCGCGGCCCGGGCAGCCTTCTTCCCCCGCATCACCCTCAACACCAGCATCGGCACCTCCAGCGACCAGCTGAGCGGTCTCTTTTCGCCCGGCTCATTCGCCTGGGGTTTCGCCCCCCAATTCACCCTGCCGATCTTCGACTTCGGCAGGAACAAGGCAGGCCTGACCGTTGCCGAGCGGGACCGGGACATCTACCTGGCCCAGTACGAAAAGTCGATCCAGAGCGCCTTCCGGGAGGTGGCCGACGCCTTGGCCGTAAACGGGACAATTACGGAGCAGTTGGATGCGCAGCAGTCCCTGGTCCAGGCCACATCGGAAAGTTACCGTCTCTCCCAGGCCCGCTACATGGGGGGTATCAGCAGCTACTTGGACGTGCTGGTTTCCCAGCGCTCGCTCTACACCACGCAGCAGTCGCTGATCGGCGTCAACCTGACCAAGCTCTCCAACCTGGTGACGCTCTACAAGGTGCTGGGCGGAGGGAGCGAGTAGGCCCTCCCCCTGGACGCAGAGACACCGTGATCCCCTTTCCCGGGGAATCACGGCGTCTCGTCATTTCAGCCCACCCTTGCCGCAGGTATATCAGAGGATCTCCTCCTCACACAGCCTCCTTCCACCCCCTCTGGCGCAGTTCCTTCTTCAGGGTCAGCATCTCCTGACGCAACTTGAGCACCTCCGCCTGGCTGGGCATCCCCTTGAACTGGTACCGCAGCAGCATGTATTCGCCATGAATGTCCTTCAGGCGCTGCTCAAGCTCGCCGTTGGTGGCGCGCAGGTGGTTGTTCTCCTCCTTGAGCTCCTCGATTTCCCTACGGTATTTTTCAAACAGTGCCATATCAACGGTTTTCATGATCTACGCTCCCCGGCCGGCACGACACGCCCGCCTCCATGGAAACAGTATAGCAAAAACAATAATTTAAATGCAGCTGTTTCCTGGTCACACAGCGTCAGGGGGGCACCGGGAGATGCCCGATTTTTTCTCACCAATCGGGCCGAATCCGTGCGAGAATCCCCCTTCACCCCCATGCGGCAACCCACGAAAGGAGAGGAAGAGGAAACATGGCACTACTGGAACGGATCATAGCCATCATTCTGCCGGTGTTCATAATCGTAGCTGCCGGCTACGCCTATGCCCGCCTGCGCGGCGAAACGGCACGGGCGGACATGGGGGTGCTCAACCGCCTCAGCAGCGATCTTTTCTGCCCCCTGCTGGTCTTCACCGCCCTGTCAGGCAGGGACTTCAGCCTGGCCGACAACGGCACGCTGATCCTGGCGGGCTTCCTGATATCTCTGGGCTCGGGACTTCTGGCCTGGCCCGTTGCCCGCATGCTGGGCTACGATGCGCGCAGCTTCGTCCCCCCCATGATGTACAACAACTGCGGCAACATGGGATTGCCCCTGGCACTGCTGGCCTTCGGCCCCACCGGCCTGCCGGCCATGATCGCGCTGTTCATGGCCTGCAACCTGGTGTTCTTCTCCGTCGGCATCAAGATCCTGGAATCGGGCCGCCACGGCGGCAAGGGTTCCCCCCTCTCCTTTTTGGCCAGCCCGATGATGATCTCCATCATCGCTGGGATTGCCTTCTCCCTTGCTAGGCTGAGCGTAGCCGCGCCCCTGTTCAACGCCATGAAAATGATCGGAGACGCCAGCATCCCGATGATGCTCTTCGCCCTGGGCATCCGCATGCTGGACGTCAATCTGGCCAGCTGGAAGATCGGCCTCACGGGCGCCGCCTTCTGTCCCCTGGCCGGCCTGGCAGTGGCGTTCCTGCTGGAGTTCGTGCTGCCGCTGACCGAGCGGCAGCGGGGGCTGATGTACCTGTTCGCTGCCCTGCCGCCGGCGGTGTTCTGCTTCATGATGGCCGAGCAGTACCGCCAGGAACCGGACCGGGTGGCCGCCATCGTGCTGCTGGGCAACCTGGCCTCGCTGCTGTTCGTGCCGCTGGGGTTGTGGATGGGTATGCGGGTGGGATGAGAGAGACAACATGGAACGGCGGCTGGGTGCTGCCGGAGAGAGCGCATCAGGGCGCTTTCGTCGTAATTCCTGGCGAAATTAAGCGTCAACAGCCGATACTGTCTGAAGCCCGGAGGGCTGAGTTTATTGGCTGTAGCAAAATGAGCCATGGAATTACAGAAAGAGCCCATCCGCGCGAACGAAGGCAGCCCCCAGCCGCCGTTTCAAGATTGATATTTCGGAAAAAGGGGTAGGAATGCGACGCCATGCTGAGACGCTCTCCCCAAAAACAGAGGAGACATGTGCATGCTGAAAGAACTGGTAGTGAAGAACAGGAGCTATCGTCGTTTTCACGAAGAGGTACGCATCGAGAGGGGAACGCTGCGCCAGCTGGTTGAGTTGGCGCGCCTCTCCTCCAGCGGCGCCAACCTGCAGTCGCTGAAATACCTGCTCTCCGCGGAGCCGGAGAAGAACGCCCGCATCTTCACCACCCTGGGGTGGGCCGGGTATCTCAAGGATTGGGACGGCCCGGTTGAGAGGGAGCGCCCCAGCGCCTACATCGTCATGCTCTTTGACAGTGCCATAGCAAAGACCTGCTTCTGGGACCACGGCATCGCCGCCCAGAGCATCATGCTGGGCGCGGTGGAACAGGGGCTGGGCGGCTGCATGTTCGGCAACGTGAACCGGGACGAACTGCGCCGGGTGCTGGATCTGGACGAGCGCTTTGAGATCCTGATGGTCCTGGCCCTGGGCAAGCCAAAGGAGGAGGTACGCCTGGTGCCGCTCCCGCCTGACGGCGACATCAGGTACTACCGCGACGCCGACGGGATGCACTACGTCCCCAAGCGCTCGCTGGAGGAGATCATCCTGGGGTGACTGCCGTTTCTCCGCCCCCTCGTACAGCCGCTCTCCTCCGATTTCCCTGTCTTTTTAGGATCAACGCTCCAGAAAACCATAACAGAAACGGGCGCAACCTTTACGGTTAGCGCCCGTTTCTCATATAAGTCCGTCGTGCGGGAAGCTGACTTACAGGCCCATGGCCTGTTCCCGCTGCAGCCGCTGCCAGCAGGCATCAACCTGGCTCTGGGCTTCCGCCAGGAGCTGTTCGTTGCCCGGTTTGAACAGGTGCTTGAAACGTCCCTGTGGTTTCAGGAACTCGGTCAGCGGCTTCTTCTCCCGGGAAGTGACCGTGATGCGGGTGACCCCGTTCTCCACCTCGTACAGCGGCCAGTAGCAGGTTTCCACCGCCAGGCGGGAGAGCTGGATGGCATCGTCGGTGCCGGTCCGCCAGCCGCGGTTGCAGGGGGCGATGACGTTGATGAACTTGGGACCCCTGATCTCCAGGGCCTTGCGGACCTTCTTCATCAGGTCCTGCCAATGGCTAGGCGATGCCTG
The DNA here is from genome assembly GCF_000015045.1 of Pelobacter propionicus DSM 2379. Lineage (GTDB taxonomy): Bacteria > Desulfobacterota > Desulfuromonadia > Geobacterales > Pseudopelobacteraceae > Pseudopelobacter > Pseudopelobacter propionicus. Next base: position 324,931 of record NC_008609.1, on the reverse strand, counting down.
GGCCACGTAAGGGATGCCGTGGGCAGCCATGATCCTGGTCATATCCTTAGCCTGCTGCGGCTTGCCCGTGCTCACACTTCCCACCGGGCTGGTGGCGGTGTCGGCGCCGAAGGGGGTGGCCGAGGAGCGCTGAATGCCGGTGTTCATGTAGGCGCCATTGTCGTAGCAGATGTAGGTCAGGTCGTGGCCGCGCTCCATGGCACCGGACAGGCTCTGGAAGCCGATGTCGGCGGTTCCCCCGTCCCCGCCGAAGGCCACGAACCGTATGTCGTCGGCCAGCTTGCCCTGTTTCCTGAGCGACCGGTACATGGTCTCCACCCCTGCCAGAGTGGCGGCCGCGTTTTCAAAGGCGCTGTGTATCCAGGGAGTTTTCCAGGAGGTGAAGCCGTCGATGCTGGTGGAGACCTCCAGGCAGCCGGTGGCGTTGGCCACCACCAGCGGGTACTGGGCAGCCATCATGACCATCCTGACCACGATGGGCGCGCCGCAGCCGGTGCACATGCGGTGACCGGGGGCGAACAGTTCCTCTTTCCGGGACAGTTCCCTCAGGTTGAGTGGTGTCAGCATGCTCCCTCCCGTAGGCCGATGTATTCCTTGACACCGCGCACCTGGCCGCCCCGGGCGATATCCACAAGCTCGTCCAGCACCTGCTCGGCCTGCTCCGGCAGGTAGTCCCTGCCCCCCAACCCGAAGATGCGGTTGACCAGCACCGGCCTCCGGGGAGCGTTGCAGAGCACGCCGGCGATATCCAGGTAGAGCGGCCCGAAGGAGCCGCCGAAACTGTCCGAGCGGTCCAGCACGGCAACCGCCTTGAGGTGACCCAGGGCCCGGCCGATCTCGGCATAGGGAAAGGGGCGGTAGAGGCGCGGCTTGAGCAAGCCGGCCCTGATCCCCTTTTCGCGGTAGCGGTCGATGACATCCTTGGTGGTGCCGGCGGCGGAACTCATCACCACGATGGCGATCTCGGCATCATCCAAACGATAGCTCTCGAACAGGCCGTAGCTGCGTCCGGAGAGGCGGCCGAACTCCTCGCCCACCCGGGTCACCACCTGGGGCACGCCGGCCATGACCTGCTCGTGGGCCTTGCGGTACTCCATGTACAGGTCCGACAGGATCAGCTGGCCGTAGCTGACCGGGTGCTTCAGGTCCAGCAGGGGGTTGACCTGCCGGTAATCGCCCACGAATGCCCGGGCCGCCCCGTCCTCCACCCAGCGCATGCTGGTGATGGAGTGGCTGGTGATGAACCCGTCCAGACAGACCATCACCGGCAGGCGCAGATCGGGATGCTCGGCAATCCTGAAGGCCTGCAGCATGTTGTCGAAGGCCTCCTGGCTGTTTTCCGAGTAGAGCTGGATCCAGCCGCAGTCGCGCGTGCCCATGCTGTCGGAATGGTCGCAGCCGATATTGATCGGCACGGACAGGGCCCGGTTGCAGACCGCCATGACAATGGGGAGTCGCATGCCGGAGGCGATCATCAGCAGTTCCCACATCAGGGCCAGCCCCTGGGATGAGGTTGCAGTGGTCACCCGGCCGCCGGCAGCCGCAGCGCCGATGCAGGCGCTCATGGCGCTGTGCTCGCTCTCGGCCAGCAGGATCTCCGTGTCCACCCGGCCGTTGGCGGCATGGGCGGTGAAGTTGTGCATGATCTCCGTGGCCGGCGTGATGGGATAGGCCGAGCAGACGTCCGGGTTTGCCAGGCGCATGGCATTGGCCACCGCCTCGTTGCCTGTCGAGGCAACCATTGTGGTCATCGGGCCCCCTCCTCTTCCATGACAATGGCCTTGTTCCCCTTCTTGCCGGGGCACTCCAGGGCGCAGATGCCGCACCCCTTGCAGAAATCGTAGTCGAATTCGCCGCGCCCGTTGTCAGCGGTCAGTACGGACGTGTCCGGGCAGTAGACCCAGCAGAGCATGCAGTGGACGCAGTTCTCGCGGATCCAGACCGGCTTAAAGGAGCGCCAGGAGCCGGTCTTGAAGTTTCGTGAGCTGCCCGGATCGGTTATGACCACCCCGGGAGGAAGTTCCCGCCAGTTCGTCATTGCTCCACCGCCTCATCGAAACCCCGTCTGGTCGCTTCAAGGTTTCCCGAGATGATCTGTTGGCTGAACTTCTTTTCGAAGCTCCGTGCCATGTCGTCCAGGGCGGCCTGCAGGCTGAGCATGCCGGAGACCCTGGTGACGCAGCCGATCAACGGCGCGTTGGGCATGGGACGGCCGATGGTATCGATGGCAATCCTGGTGGCGTCCACCGTAACGACCTTCTGGGTCGGGCCGGCCTGTATCCTGTTGCGCATGTCCGCGGCATTCCCGCGGCAGTTGATGATGAAGGCTGCGTCAGCGGGAGCGCCTTCGGTGACATCGATGCTCTCCAGCAAGGTCTCATCGACAACCACGACGATGTTGGGACGGATCACCGGGTAGTGCCCCCTGAGCTCCCGGGCGCTGACCCGGTTGTAGGCCCGGATGGGAGCGCCGGCCCGTTCCGGCCCGTACTCCGGGAAGGCCTGCACAAAGCGTCCACCGTTAAGGCAGGCGTCGGCGAACAGCTTGCAGGCGGTAACCGTACCCTGTCCGCCCCGTCCATGCCAACGAATCTCGATTGTATCCGTCACTACTCCTCCTCTACCCGTTGTGAGTATCGCTCGCTCTCGAGCCTCGCTTAATTGTATACAGCATACAGTCCCTGGCCTGGGAACAGCTGTTCCAGGCGGCTCAACTCCGGATCGGGGCTCCGTTACTGCGGCCGCTCCCGTTTGCTGCGATGCGGGCTTGCCCAGCCCACGGGGAGTCGCATATTCGACCTATGTCCATCTTGGGAAGGAAACGTCGGAAAAGGCGGACGTACGGCGGAAAAACAGCATGAACGTCAAAAGTGCGCGCGACTATAGCACAGATCCCCGCCCCATTAAAGAAAATACTGTTTGATTAATATCCGTTGTGAAACAGTGACTTGACAAACAATCCCTGCCCAGGCAACGCCTCCCCGTCCCGTGCGGCTGAGCGCCGCGCCAAGCGACCCTGCGGACAAAAAGCGCTTTATCGGACTTTCCAAATCATGCTAAAGGTAATACTCCCGTACGAGGCTCGGTCGAGCCATGCTTCCCGGCCCCGCCCTGCTGCCGCCCCGTCCCCGTGACCCGCTGACCGACCGTGGAGGTGCACCATGCCCGCTTTCGACAGGATTTCCTCCGGACTGCCAGGCCTCGACCAGATCCTGGACTGGATCAGGCTGGGAGACAATGTGGTCTGGCAGGTGGAATCCGTAGGCGAGTACCGCGACATTGTGGCACCCTTCGCGCGCCAGACCCTGGCCGACGGCCGCACGACCATCTACATCCGCTTCGCCCCCCATGAACCGGTGCTGGACCCGCTGCCCGGCCTGACCATCCACAGGCTCGACCCCTCCAGCGGCTTTGAATCCTTCACCGGCGAACTTCACCGGATCATCGCCGAAGCGGGACGCGACGCCTTCTACGTCTTCGACAGCCTGTCCGAGTTGCAAACCGCCTGGGCAGCCGACCTGATGATGGGCAACTTCTTCATGGTCACCTGCCCCTACCTGTTCGAGCTGGATACGGTGGCCTGGTTCTGCCTGCTCAGGCAGCGCCACAGCTACGACACCGTCGCCCGCATCCGGGAAACAACGCAGATCCTGCTCGACCTCTTTTCCGACAACGGCTACCTGTACGTCCACCCCCTGAAGGTCTGGAAGCGCTACTCCCCCACCATGTTCTTTCCCCACCGCTTCCGCCTGTCCGAACCCGACGACATCAGGCCGCTCACCGACGGCGTGTCCGTGAGCAGGTTTTACCGGCTGGCGGCCGGTCCCCCGGGACTGGAGCGGGGGGAGTCGACCCGCAACCTGGACAGCTGGGAACGCTTTTTCCTGGACGCGGCAAAACAGGCCCGCAGCCAGGAATTTCACGACGGGGAGCTGCCTGACCTGGTCAGCCGCATGGCGCAGCGGCTGATCGGCCAGGCGCCCCGTTTCCTCGACATGGTGGTGCGCAACTGCTCCGTGTGGGATCTGCTGGAGGTCAGGGAACGCATGATCGGCTCCGGCATGATCGGCGGCAAGGCGGCCGGGATGCTGCTGGCCCGCTGGATCGTCGCCCGGGCGCTCCCGGACATAGCCCCCCTGATCGAGCCCCACGATTCCTGGTACATCGGCTCCCACGTCTTCTACACCTACCTGGTGCACAACCGGCTCTGGAAGCGGCGCATCATGCAGCGCACCGAGCAGGGCTATTTCAGCGAGGCGCCGGGGCTGGCCCGGGGGATCCTCGCCGGCGACTTTCCCGTCCGCATACGGGAAGAGTTTGTCCGCATGCTGGAATACTACGGCCAGAGTCCGATCATCGTCCGCTCCAGCAGCCTGCTGGAGGACAGCTTCGGCCATGCATTCGCCGGAAAGTACGAATCCATCTTCTGCGTGAACACCGGCAGCCCCGAAGACCGGCTGGATGCACTGGAGGAGGCGGTCAAGCGGGTCTACGCCAGCATGATGGACGAGTCGGCCCTTGCCTACCGCCGCCAGCGCGGCCTGCAGAAGCAAGACGAGCAGATGGCCATCCTGGTGCAGCGCGTGTCGGGTTCGCTCTTTTCCGGGCTGTTCATGCCGGCGCTGGGCGGCGTGGGCTATTCCTTCAGCAGCTGGCGCTGGCAGAGCGACCTGGACCCATCGGCCGGCATGCTGCGCGTCGTGGCCGGCCTGGGAACGCGGGCCGTGGACCGGACCGGAAACGACTATCCCCGGCTGGTCAGCCTGGACAGGCCTGACCTGGATCCCTCCACCAGGGGGCGCAACCGCTACAGCCAGCGCTATGTGGACTGCCTCGACCTGGACACCCGCCAGTTGATCACCCGCGACCTCGCCAACGTGCTCTCTCTGCTCCCCGACTGGCTGGCCACACGCCTGGCCGAGCGTGACGCCACGACCGAGGCCAGGCTCCGCGAGCAGGACAGGTTCGATCCGGTATACCTGGGAACCTGCCCGGGCCTTGTCGGGGAGGTGAGCCTGCTTGACGCCCTGCGGCGCATCCTGGCCACCCTGCAGGGCGAATACGGGAACCCGGTGGACATCGAGTTCACGGTCAACTGGACCGAGTCGGGGGACTTCATGGTCAACCTGCTTCAGTGCCGCCCCCTGCAGACCCCCGGATGCGGCGCAACGGCCCGACCCAACGCTAGCTCTACCGTTTCCCCGGACCCCGGCGCCGTCATGCTACGGCTGGAGAGCACCACCATGGGGCCCGCGCTGCACTGCCGGGTGGACGCGCTTATCATGGTCGACCCGGCCGGCTACCACGCCCTCCCCTACCGTGACAAGCCCTCGGTGGCCCGCGCCATCGGCCTCCTCAACAACCACTACCGCCAGCAGGGGGCAACGGTGATGCTGCTGGCGCCGGGGCGCATCGGCACGACCTCGCCCGAGCTGGGGGTACCGGTTTCCTTTGCCGAGATCAGCCACATGGGGATGATCTTCGAGATAGCCTGTCCGGAGGCCGGCTACCAGCCCGAACTTTCCTGGGGGAGCCACTTCTTCCAGGACCTGGTGGAGGCGGAGATCTTCTACGGCGCCATACCGCACGAGGCGCTGGCCGCTGAGTTGATCGGGCCGGAGGGGGGCGGGAATATCTTCAAGAGCGACTTTTTCAAAGGGGAGGAAGAGCTGTTCGCCCGGCTGGCGCCCGACAGCGCCCTTCCCCCAGGGCTGGTTTCGGTGTATGAACCTGATGACCTCCTGTTCTCGTCGGATGTCATCAACGGCAGCTGCCTCTGCGGCCGCGGCCAACAGCCCGGAGCTGACCCCCACGCCGGCCAGGCGTACCAGGAAGTCTGACAACGTTCAACCGGGAAAACAGACCACTATGAACAGCACCATAAGCGGCAACGGACAGCCTCCTCCCCACTTCGTCGGAATGAAGGTGGAGGTGGGCATCCCCCTGTCGGACAACACCGCCTTTCGCGACTGGGCCATCATCAACCAGGTGGAAAACGACCTGATTTCCCTGCAGCTCTCCCGCGACATCCTGCCGGCCGGGGTCAGCCTGCGCGTCGGCCAGATCCTGACCATACGCAGCGAGTACGATTTCCAGGTCCACATCTGCCGCGCCTATATTGTCAGCAAGGGGTTCGAACAGGAGCTGCTCCTCCGCCTCACCGGCGCAATCGTGGCCAACGAGTTGCGCGAGTTCTACCGCATCGACGCGTTCCTGCCGATCAGATTCCATTCCCTGCCCGGACAGGATCCCGAAAACGTGAACAAGCTGTGGCACGAGTGGCAAAAACAGCGCATGGAGGAGGAGAAAGCCCGGGAACAGCGACGGCTGGAGGCCCGACGGGAGAAGATCCGCGCCGAGAAGCGGGCCCGGGAGCAGCGGCTCCAGGAGGGAGCGCCTTCCGTCGAAGGGGGCGACGGATCCCGCGAGGAGGAAGAGCTGGATAACGAGTACGACGAATCCTGGGGTTCGGTTACATCGGTGGCGGTCAATATCAGCGGCGGCGGCCTGAGGATCTCCACCGACCAGCTATTTCCGGTCGACGAGCCGCTGCTGCTGGAGATCTTCGTCCCCTCGTCGCGCCGCATCGTGGATGTTGCCGCACGGGTGATCTTTTCCCGTCAGAACGACGCGGCAGGGGAACGCCAGACCTGCTTCAACACCGGTTTGCAGTTCATGTTCATCGACGAGGCCGCACGCTCCGCCATCAACCAGCACACCAGCGGCATACAGTTGAAGCGCATACGCCAGTTCAAGGGATTCGCCGACGTGGAGCCGCTCAGCGTTGACGGCAACCTGGCGGCGAACAGGCACTACGCCTACCTGGATACCGTCGAGGCCGGGGAAAGCCATCGGGCCATCTGGTGGAAAAGGCGCAGGCAACTGGTTCTGGGCATGGTGTTCGCCGGCATCATCTGGCTGCTCTACCTGTACTTCTCCGCATATGTCAGCAACCATCCCAAAAGCGTGATCCATCAGATGTTCGAAACCGGCATCAGAAAAATGAAGGGTGAGCTGTAGCTCAGGGTGGATGTCCAAAACCTACCCGCCCCTGCTGCCGCAGGTACTCTTCAACCGCAAGGCGCCGGCGGGGTATGAGGGTGTGGGTGACCTTCCCGCCGATATACTCCTTCAGGGGCCAGACACCGCTCCTTATTGCCAGTTTACCGATCTTCACGGTTTCGGCGGGATCGAAGTCCCAGCCGGTGGGGCAGGGAGCCAGGGCGATGACAAGCTTGGGCCCGCAAATCTCCATCGCACCTGCGATCTTGCGGGCGAGGTCCAGCGGTTCCGCCCCGGCGACCGTGGCCACATAGGCCGGCCGATGGGCGACCCAGAGACGGAAGAGATCCTTCTTGCGGCCTTGATGACCAGCCGCTCCCCTGCTGGTTGCGGTCCTGGCGCCATGGGGAGTGGCGGCTAAGGCCTGCTGGCCGGTATTGCCGTACCCTTCGTTGTCGTAGCAGATGTGGAGAAATTCCAGGTTACGATCGATGGCGGCGGATATGGCCGAAAGCCCGATGCCAGAGGAGGATCCGTCACCGGCCAGCACAACCGTGGCCAGATCCTCCTCTGGGGTAAGGCGTCCCCTGGCCAGGAGGATGTCCAGCGCATCGCGGACCCCCTGGGCGCCGGCCGGAGCCGAGGCCATGGCCGTGTAGATCCAGGAGCCGCGGAAGGGGGTGAAGGGGTAGACGCTGAGCAGGGTCATGCAGCCGGCCGCATTGCTGAACACGCTCCTCTCGCCGATGATGTCGCAGATCTGCCTGACCACCTCCAGACCGCTGCAGCCGGCGCACATGGGGGTGCCGCCCCCCAACCGAAGGATTCCGGCTCTCCCCTCTTGCCAAAAGGGACTTGATTGCGGCACCGCGGGCAGGAGCTTGCCGCGAATCGGATTGGTGTCTGAATTTTGACATTCTGGTGAAGATTTGCAGGGCGCGTGGAGGAGAGGCCAGGGGGCTTCTCCTGGTCACTTATGGTGAACTGGTGGCGAAAAGCCGAAGCGTGAAACGCCGAGAGAGTATCTGAAAGACAACGCATTCAGCCGCACTCAACGAAGCGCGCCCCATCTTGTCCGGCTTGGTCGAAATGGGCCGAGCCGCCATTGGTGCAGTGCCTGAACTCGGCCCCCTCCAGGACGGAGCCGCGGAAATCGGCGCCTCCCAGGTTGCAACCCGCAAAACAGGCATCGGCCAGGCGTGATCCGCTGAAATCCACCCCTCCCAGGTTGCAGTTTCTGAAGATGACTCCATCGGCATCCATTCCCTTGGCCCGGGCACCGTTCAGTTCGCACTGTTCGAAGAGCGCCTTGGTCAGGCGGGCCTCTTCCAGATCCCCGTGCTGCAGCTTCACATGGCGGAATGACGCCTCCGGCGCCACCAGCTTGCGGCCATGCACCCTTCCCAGCCAGGCGTTTTCCAGGCGGGCATCATGCAGCTGGGCGCCCTGCAGGGAGGCATCCTCCAGCTGCGTCCGGACGAAGCTGGCGCGCTTCAGACTGGCGCCGTCGAAATTCGTCTCCTGCAGCAAAGCCCGGTCAAAGCGGGCATCGTCAGCGTGCACCTTGATCATCTCCGCCGCCCCAAAGGCATCACTGAAGTCGGCGCCGTTCAGGGATGCCCTGGTGAATAGCGCGCCACGGATGGAGACCTCCCGCAGGCTGGCTCCGCGCAGATTGGCGCGCTTGAAAATCGTCCCCTCCAGGCGGCAGTCATTGAACCCCACCCCCTGCAGCGCGGCACCCTGGAAACGGGCCCCGGACAGGTCGACCCCCTCCAGGACAAGGTGGGAAATCTGCTCCGCCGGCATCTGCAGCAGGATATGCTGGAGCACGACCTTGGTCCTCTCCAGCAGCCTGGCCGTATCGTACAGCGGGACGCCGTCAGCTGGCTCGTCGTCGCGGTCCGCCTCGAAGGAGCGGGCAACCCGGTTGAGACGGACCACCTCGTCAACAGCACGGCTGCCGAACGAGACCAGAGCCAGCTGCACCCCCTGAACGCTCTCCTCGCTGAACTGCCCCAGAGAGCAGACCAGAAGCCGCAGGGTCTCCTCCGGATACAGGCCGAGGGCCAGGGCCGTCCAGGCACGCTCTTCCGGCGTCTTGGACTTGCTGAATTCGCAGATCAGGTTGGCGGCCCGCTCGGCCCGCCGCCCCTGCTCCTCCTGTTCGCGCCGCTCCAGCTCGGCGCGACGGGCCTGCTCGGCCTGCTCGGACGCCAACCGCTTCTGATCCAGACGGGCAGATTCCAGCCGCTCCTCCTGAAGTCGCTGGTCGCGCCGGTCGTCGAGCCACCTTACCAGCGCCCACAGGCCAGCGGCCGCGCCGGAGAGCACCGAGAAGAAAAAACCGCCTGCATCCACAAGCGCCTTGATCGTTTCGGGGGAAAAACCGCTTTGCATCGGGCACCTCGCCTACCTGCGCTTCCGTCCCTGCCAGAAGCGCCGGCTGATCTCGTATTCCACATTCACCATTGACATATACCACCAATCTACGCATACTAAATGCCCAACTAGCGAAAATTGAATACGAACTATCACCGAAAAGGCAAAATCCGGGGGACCGGATGACGCAAAGCCACCTACCCAGAACGGGAAGAGGGGTTGTCGAAGCGGTACAGGGGGTGGTGCATCCGTGCATCCCCCATTCATGCCTGCCTTTTCAAAAGAAAATGCGGGCTTTTTGTTTTTTGGGGCTTCCTTTGTCACGCATCCGGCTGTTCGTGCGCCATGGGGGCTCAGGTCAGCAGCCATCATAGACCGAATACCGAATACCGGGGAGGATCGCCATGAAGTCCCTAGGCATGCCCATACAGGTGCTCCGCAGGGAGCTGAGGGCTTCCCATAAGGATCGCACCATATTGGCCAAACTGAACTCCGTCATCACCAGGGGGATCAATCGCACAGATGGCGAGGAGCGGGAACTCCTGCTTGAATTCTGGAATGAAGTCACGAATGCCCTCGGTTCCGTGGCTGGTTGCCAGGGACCACATCCATCCGTGACGGCCCATGGGCCGAAACACGTACCATCGGAACCAAGGAGAATCCATGAGTAAAGACCGTTACTGGCGGGCGATCAGCATCGACAGCATCTCTCCGGACCACTTTCCCAGCGTGGCGCTGTACCTCAAGAGCAGCGGCAATTACGTCCTCTACAAGGCGCCGGAGAGGATGTTCACCGTGGAGGACCAGCGCCGACTGGAGAGGAATTTCACCGAATTTCTCTATGTCAGGAGCGGCGACATGGAACTGCTCAACGAATTCATGGAGAGCAACCTGACGGAAATGCTCGCCCGGGAGGAGCTGAGCAGCATGGCCAAGGGGAGGCTGCTCTACCAGACGGCGGTGAACTGCGTCATCGACATGTTCGAATCCCCAGAGGAGTCGGCCAACCTGCAGAGATGCTGCAACATCGTCCAGCACATGCTGCAGTACGCGGCCAGTGACCCCCACCCCCTGGCCTCGCTGCATACCATCACGAACCACAACTTCTACATCTTCAGCCACACCGTACAGGTTACGGCGCTCTGCCTGCTGGTTCACGAGCGCATCTACGACCTGGCCCCGGACGAACTGCTGGACATGGGGCTCGGCTCGCTGGTTCACGATTACGGCATGACCTTCATCACCAACGAGGTGCTGGACAAGAACGACGCCCTCACCGACATCGAATACTACAAGGTCAAGCAGCATACCCAGAAGGGGTACGAGTACCTGAAGCACAGCGGGAAATACGGTGAGGTCGCGCTCAACATCGTTCGCTACCACCACGAAAGATACGACGGCAACGGCTATCCCACCGGAATCAAGGGCGACGAGATCCCCCGCAGCGGACAGGTATCGGCTCTCTGCGACGTGTACTGCGCCCTGATCATGGACCGGGCCTATCGCAAGGCGATTTCACACGCCGAAGCGATCAGGCTGATGGGTGAACAGACCCAAAAGGGAGCCTTCAACCCGCAACTTTTCAAGCAGTTCGCGGAAATCGTCAACGAGCAGAAGCTGGCCTAACCGCGTGCCGTCGGTACGGCAGCAGCCATCTTCCTCCCCTCCGATGAATGACTCCCATCCCCCCTGAACCGCCCGATCCCGCGGTTCAGGGGCTCAGACCAAGCGACTGGCGGTCAGATTCGGCCAGCACTCCCCGAAGAGCTCTCCTTTTCCCCCCTTGACAAGCCCACGATCATGCTTATCTCTTTTTAAAGAAACAGCTAACGAAAGGAGGTACTCCACATGGCAGGCTGGGATGTATTCAGAGAACTGGACAACCTGAGAAGGGAGATCAACGAGGCATTTCGCGGAGCGGGAGTGAGCCATCCACTGGCAACCGCGTTCCTTTCCCCGGCGGTGACGCGGCGCTTCCCGCTGGTCAATTTCAGTGAGGACGAGGGGAACGTATATGTGGATGCGCTGCTTCCCGGCGTGGACCCCGGGGAGATCGACCTCTCGGTGCTGCGCAACACCATCACCATCAGCGGAGAGCGCAAACCGTTCGAGCCCAAGGAAGGGCAGATCGTGCACCGCAGCGAACTGGGCTCGGGCACGTTTTCGCGGACCCTGGAGCTGCCGGTGGACATCGATCCCGACAGGATCAGCGCCGAGAGCAGAAACGGCATCATGCGCATCCGACTGGCAAAGGCCGAGCATGCCAAGCCCAAAAAGATCGAGATCAAGCTTTCGTGAGCAGCGACACCCAGAGAGAATTATGGATGAAAGGAGGTCAGACAACCATGGCGGTGAACGGATTGAACGAGCAGGGAAGCGACAAGAATCTCCAGACCCGTGAAGACACCAGGTCGAGCGAAAAATACATCAAGCCGGCGGTGAACATCGTCGAGACCGACGAGGGGCTGATCCTGACCGCTGATGTACCGGGGGCAGCCAAGGAGAGCCTGGCTGTCAGCGTAGAGAAGGGGATCCTGACCATCAACGCCCAGGTCAGCCACGACATGCCGGGGCAGCCGGTGTACACCGAATTCCAACTGGCCAGCTACTACCGCCAGTTTTCCATCCCGGAAACCCTTGATCAGCAGAGGGCCAGGGCGGATTTAGCCAACGGCATCCTGACCCTGCAGATCCCCAAGGCCGAGGCGGCCAAACCGCGCAAGATCGAGGTCAAGGTCGGCTGAGCCGAAACAGGACAGACAAAGAACACGCGGAGATTCGGGGGACACCCAGACAGGGGTCCCCCGAATTGTTTCCGCTGCCCTCACAACGGGCCATCAGCCCATGTCGTGGTAGGGAAAGGTATCCATCGTATAGGCCGGGGAGCCGACCGACTGCTCGCCGCTGAAGGCCAGATAGACCGTGCGCCGGCGGGGGCCGTCGAATTCGCAGAAGTAGAGCGCCTGCCAGGTCCCCAGCCAGAGTTTTCCGTCGCGGACGATCACCTGCAGCGACGAGCCAAAGAAACTGGCCTTGATGTGGGCGTCCGAGTTCCCCTCAGCGTGGCGGAACTCCCGGCTTCGGGGGATCAGCCGTTCGCAGAACCACTCCATGTCGCGGGTCACGTCCGGGTCGGCGTTTTCGTTGATGGTAATCCCGGCGGTGGTGTGGGGGGAGAAGACGGTCAGCATCCCGTTGCGCCAGTTTTTGACGCCAACCAGCTCCCCGACCCGAGCGGTGATATCGACGAATTGGCTGCGCCGCTCCGTCCTGACATCCAATTCCTCTGTCTGCATCTGGCCTCCCCTCTACGCGGAACAGAGCGCACCAGCGCTTTCGGCTTCAGCTTGCAGCAAGGCGGCCGGCTGTTCCCGAACAATGCGGTATTGCACCAACTCCTCCACCGTGATCAGCGGGAAACCATGCTTCCTTGAAAAGGCAACAATTTCGGGCATACGCGCCATGCTGCCGTCCGGATTGGTCAACTCGCACAGCACCCCGCACGGCTTCAGGCCCGCAAGGCGCATCAGGTCGACGGTCGCCTCGGTGTGCCCCCGGCGCTCCAGCACCCCGCCGGGGCGGGCACGCAAGGGGAAGACATGGCCGGGACGGCTGAGGCACAAGGGGCCGGCATCGTCGGCAATGGCTGCCCGGATGGTGGTCAGGCGGTCGGCGGCGGACACGCCAGTGGTCACCCCTTCCGCCGCCTCGATGGAGACGGTGAAGGCGGTCTGGTAGCGGCTGCTGTTGTCACTGACCATCAGGGGAAGGTCCAGGCGACGCACCGCCTCGTCGGTCAGACAGAGACAGACGATGCCACTGCACTCGCGGATCAGCATGGCGACCTGCTCCCTGGTCAGGCTCTGGGCGGCGAAGATCAGGTCGCCCTCGTTTTCGCGCTGTTCGTCGTCGGTGACCAGCACGCCTTGGCCCGCGCGCAGCGCATCCAGCGCAGCCTCCACGCGTTGCAGTGAGAGATCGGATTGATGGTGGGGGAAATACGACTGATTCATGGTTCTACCTCCGGGAATATGGTGGCTTACCAGAATCAGGGCTACGGAACGGGCAGCTGTCGGCGCGCGGCCGAACAGCCCCGGCCACGGGAATACCGATGGCGGGTGGGTGGCTGCCGTATCCTCTTTCATCCGGACTGTAACCGTCGGCTCTGGCATCGCACCAGATCTGCTGACCCCCTTCATGCTGGAAGGGGCGCTCGCGGGCTCCCCGGAAAGACCGGGATACCGCCGGTGGGGAATTTCACCCCGCCCTGAGAATAAGCGTGCTAACCATAGGAAATGCATCCAGCCGTGTCAACAGCTTTCTCGGCCCGCGTATTCCCGCCTTCCCGGGAAACTTCGGATTTTCAGCGACTCCAGCAGACTTTCGTTTTGAATTTGCGTAGTGCCGTGATACAGTTTTGCCGTCGGAACGGCCCGCTTAAGCCGCCTTTTCGGCATCCGATGCTGTGTCGCACCTCTTGTCCAACGTGATCACAGGGCTTTTCGCCCAACAACATAAGGAGGGAATATGGCAAGCAAACAGGTAACGGTTCTGGCTCGATTCAAGGCAAAGCCGGGGATGGAAGAGAAGGCAAAACAGGCGATTCTGGCATGCGTGGCACCGACCCGCGCCGAGGCGGGCTGCATCAACTACGACCTGCACCAGGATCCGAACGACAAGGCTGTCTTTATCCTGTACGAAAACTGGGCCAGCAAGGAGATCCTGGACCAGCATCTGGAAACCCCACACCTGGTCGGCCTGAAGGCTCAGTCCGATGAGCTCTTCGCCGAGCCGCTGGACATCACCCTGCTGGAGATGATCAGCTGATGTAACGCGGCAACATAATTCCGGAATTCAGACGTCCCCCACAATGAGAATCCCCCCGTCAGCCGCAAAGCGCGGAATGGCGGGGGGATTGTTCGTTGCGGGAACGCAGGGCAGATGATATCGGGACAGCAGCCTACCCCGACAGCTCCTCCCAGGCCTGGTAGAGCTGCTCCAGTTCCCCGTTCAGGGCGGCGTGGCGCTCGCCGGCCTCCTTGCCCCGTTCAGGATCGTCGAAGAAGCCGGGGCCGGCCATTTCCTCTTCCAGACGGGCGATGTCTGATTCGACACGGCTGATCTGCTTTTCGACCTCGCCCAGCTGTTTCTGCCGTTTCTCTCCCTCGCGCTTGAGCCGTTTCTGCTCCTCGCGGTCTTTCAGCCGCTCCGCCTTCTCGAAAACCGGCAGGGGCTCCGGTTCCACCGAGGCTGTTCCTGTTTCGCCGCCGTTGTTCCGTGAAGGGGGCGCCGGAGTAGCAGAGCGCTCCGTTCCTTCCTTCTTTTCCAGATAGTACTCGTAATCGCCGAAGTAATCGATCAGCCGGCCCCCCTCCACCTCCACGACGCGGGTGGCAAGGCCATTGACGAAGTAGCGGTCGTGAGAGACGAAGACTACCGTTCCGTCAAAGGAGCGCAGGGCGTCCAGCAGCACCTCCTTGCTGAACAGGTCCAGGTGGTTGGTCGGTTCGTCCATCAGCAGCAGGTTGGAAGGGCGCAGCAGCATCTTGGCCAGGGCCAGGCGGTTGCGCTCCCCGCCGGACAGCACTCCCACCTTCTTGTTGATGTCGTCGCCGGAAAAGAGGAAGGCACCCAGGATATCCCGCAGCCGGGGAACCATCTCGTAGGGGGCGTCACTGTAGATCTCCTCATAAACGCTGCGGGTGGAATCCAGCACGCTGGCCTGGTCCTGGGCAAAGTAGTCCATGGCCAGGTTATGGCCGGCGATGCACTGCCCCCCCTGATACTCCGCGCCGGCTAAAACGGACATGAGCGTGGATTTGCCCGCGCCGTTATGCCCCACCAGGGCGACCCGCTCCCCCTTTTCGATCACCAGATCGACGCGGTCCAGCACGGTGTGGTTGCCAAAGGCCTTGGTCAGCTTCTTCAGTTCCATGACGACCCTGCCGCTCTTGGGCGCATCGGGGAAGTGGAAGCGGATCCGTTTGCGCTCCGGCGGGATGACGATGCGCTCGATCTTTTCCAGTTGCTTGATGCGCGACTGCACCAGCGAGGCCTTGTTGGCCTGGTAGCGGAAGCGGCGGATAAAATCCTCGATCTTCTCCACCTCCTCGTCCTGGATGCGCTTGGCCTCCCGCAGGGCCGAAATGCGCTCATCGCGCTGGACCAGATAGCGCGAATAGCTGCAGTGGTAGTCGCTGATGGCGTGGTTCCAGACCTCGGCCACCCGGCTGCAAACCTGGTCCATGAAGAAGCGGTCGTGGGACACCAGGACCACCGAGCCGGGATAGGAGCAGAGGTATGATTCCAGCCAGTTGCGTGCCTCGAGGTCCAGATGGTTGGTCGGTTCGTCCAGCAGCAGCACGTCCGGCCGCTGCAGCAGCAGCCGCGCCAGGGCGATGCGCATCTGCCAGCCGCCGGAGAACTCGCCGCAGTCCCGCTGCCAGTCGTCCGGCGAGAAGCCCAGGCCCTTGAGCACCGTGCCGATCTCGGCCTCCATGGTGTAGCCACCCCGGTGGCGGAACTGCTCCTGCAACTCTCCGTAGCGCTGAAGCAGCTGCTCATGCTCGCTGGAGGAGGCGGGCAGCTGTTCCAGCTCCTGCCCCAGCCGGTTCAGCTCCTGTTCCATGGCCAGAAGCTCCCCGAAGGCGGAGCGCGCCTCCTGGAACAGCGAGGTTCCGGAGGTGACGATGCCATCCTGGGGCAGGTAGGAGGCCCGGGCGCCGCGGGCGAACTGGATCTCGCCGGATGTGGGTTCGATCAAGCCGGCGATGATCTTCATCAGGGTGGATTTGCCGGCGCCGTTCTCGCCCACCAGGGCCACGCGCTCACCCTTCTTCAGGTGCCAGGATATGTCGGTAAACAGGGGATTGCCTGCAAAGTCTTTGGAGAGTTGTTTGAGATGGAGCATGGGGCTTTTGTAGCACGGATGGGGGGTCAGCAGCAAGGGGGACAACTGATCAGGCTGTCCGGATGTGCGCCCGATCGATCGGTTAATTCCGCATATACCTTTCTTCTTCCGGGCATGACGTTGGACTGCCGAATTTAGGTTCATTGCAACTGCAGAAGATCGCTCTTGTGGTAGAGGCTTATGTGAAACTGCTGTTGGTAGGAGGGTAGAGGCCCGCTGGTTCTCGTGTATAACCCCAGCTCTCGCGCTTCAGATTCCGACATTGATTCCACCCTATACTACAAGGTATCCTATTGGTTTTTAGCAGAATATATAAAATAACCGCAAGGTTCCTTATAGCATTTAGGCCAGCATTAATGCCACACAAGAAATGGAGCAGCGCACGAGAGGAGGGCATTAAAAAACGAGGTACACTTCCCCCCTAGGCGAGAGCGCACGCGACACCGGGTCATCGGCTGCCGTTCCAGACCAAGGCGTTTGCCTAAAAACCCTACCCAGCACAATGCAAGTTCAAGCCTTCAGCGCCTGACCCCGCACCACACGCTCCGTTCATTTGCGGTCCTTTTGTTTCTATTCACTCGCTTCGTCTGCAGTATTTGACCCGTTTTTCTTTCTGAAATTTTCGTCATCTTTGCAGTATTCAAGTGCGTCAAAAAACATATTCGACAGTTTCATCAAGTGTTCCGGTTTGGTAAGGGAGATGCCGTTGTTAGACCTTACCTCAAGCCCCGCTCGTTTGGCCTGACCGGTGCGCTCCTGAGTCATGGGGATGTTGAACATGGCGAAGGGTGTACCCCTGTTGCCGTAGTAACGCAGCAGCCAGCGGTTATTCTTACCCTGATAACAGACTGAGAAATAGGTTTCAGTATCTTTGCCAATAATTTCATCTGGGTCAGCCTGGCCTTCAAGTATCGCCTGAACAATCTCCAGCACCCTGCGCTCCGCTTCGGTGGTGACTATTTTGGGGTTGTTCGGGTCAATGATGTCTCCGTTTGGGCTATCACATTGCGGAGAATCGAGTGGCGGTGATGGGATCTGGCGGGCGATGGGTACGTTGAGGCCTCCTACAACGACTTTGCTGATAGCCTCAGCCAGGGATTTTTTAACGATCGGGGTATAGGTCTCGATCTGCTTGGGGGTCAACCTTCCGCATGCATCTGATCTGCATGCTATAAACCGCACGAAATCGGCGTCTGGATCGCGCAAGCAGCCCTCGATAGTTGTGGTGAAACTGTCCTGTAGTGTCTGCTCTTCGGCAAAAGTGCGCATGCCGTCGGGGTTGAACCTCCCGTAGCGGAACCGTTCGAGTTTTTCGATATCGCTATCAGCGATGTTTTCGAAATCAACCGTCAGGAACGGCGTGGTATCCATGATATTGCTGTGCTTCTGGTCGCTAAAGAAACGCCATTCCCTGCCATTGGTGATGGCGGCAACGAAAACATCGGGGGTCGCGTTGAAGTA
Organism: Pelobacter propionicus DSM 2379; assembly: GCF_000015045.1. Classification (GTDB taxonomy): domain Bacteria; phylum Desulfobacterota; class Desulfuromonadia; order Geobacterales; family Pseudopelobacteraceae; genus Pseudopelobacter; species Pseudopelobacter propionicus. The sequence goes on along the minus strand of NC_008609.1, from coordinate 307,176 downwards.
TCTGGCCAGTTGTCCTGTGTGGTTGGTGAGTCTATCAGGGCAGGATTTAGCCTCAATGTACATGACGGGGTTGTCATCCACGAAAAGGGCGTAATCGACCCGTTCGTTGGCTTTGATGGTCGGGAGGTTGGCGCCATATTCAGCTTTGACTTTTGTGGGGTCGTAAGGGCTAAAGCCAAGGACATCAAGGAGGGGTAAGATTAAAGCCTGTTTCGTTGTTTCTTCTGTCGAACAATGCGGTCCGGCGTTTTTGACGTGTTCAGAGTGGCGAGTGATTCTATCTTTGAAGTCTGGCATAGGACAACCTCCATTGGATTGCATTTCATTAGGTCACAGCTTCATGTACCGCTCTTTTACTTTTCCACGCCTTCTTCGGAGATGATGGTAACAATGCAGGTAATTACGCGCCGGTTTACGGTGGTGGTTAAACGATAGGCGTAGAGCAGCTCCAGTTCGTCCCGTGTCGGGAAAAACGTGGGACACTTCCCAGATTTTTTGTGTTCACTAAACAGGGAACTATCCCCTATTAACCCTCCCACCTATGCATAAAAGAGCCACGCCTCCCGTGCATCAAAGGAAACGTGGCCTGTTCTCGTAAAAACCATATCCACTCACTTCGATAACCCCTCTATCCCCGCTCAGGGATGGTAGCTTTGCGACACAGGGTTGCCCCTGCTGTGCCCTTTCGGTGACTGATCAAAAGTCTAAAGTTAAACTCATTCGAAGAATTTTAATGACAGACAATTCCAGCGATGTCAAACGTTCTAATGTTTACAGGTGAGTACGAAAAAGAGGGACGGAGTGAAGACGGGGGAGGGTGCGCCCTCCCCCACGGATGGGTAACGGCGGGACTACGCGGGCTGGATCCCCAAACTGGCGGCAACATCCCGGTAGACCTTCTCCGCCTGGCTGCTGAAGGGGACGAAGATGATCCGCTGCAGACCTCCCTTTTCCGCCTCCTCCCTGGCCACGGTGAGGGCGATCATGGCGGCGTCGGCCATGGGATAGCCGTAGATGCCGGCGCTGATGGCCGGGAAGGCGATGCTGGCCAGGTTGTGCTGGCGGGCCACCCGGAAGCAGGTGCGGTAGGCGCTCTCCAGGAGTTTCGGCTCTCCCTTCCCTCCGCCGTGCCAGACCGGGCCGACCGTGTGGATGACATGCCGGGCCGGGAGCAGGTACCCCTTGGTGATCTTGGCCTCACCGGTGGGACAGCCCCCCAGAGTGGCGCACTCCTGCACCAGATCCGGACCGGCTGCACGGTGGATGGCGCCGTCAACCCCTCCCCCCCCCAGCAGGGTGCTGTTAGCCGCATTGACGATGGCATCCACCGCCAGGGTGGTGATATCGGTCTGAATGATCTCGATGGTTGTCATAGGAACTCCCCCTCGCGTTGATTGGCACTGGCAAGCATCACCTGTGATAGCAGGTTTCGCCGCGCTTGCAACCACCAGCGGCTGCTATTCGTGGGGATCAGGCAAGGGTTTTCCCTGCAGAATCGCCCATAATACATGGAACACGGACCGACTCTGAAAAGGCCGGAAAAAACGGATACGAACCGGACGGGGAATCAAACCCGACGTTATCCAGTTGTATCCGCTTTTCCCGCGTTCCATAGCCCGGGACTATTTCCAGTCTATTCCTTCACCTCACCCTGCAGGGTGATGACGACCTCGCGATAGGGGATCTGCTTGCCCGAGGCGGCCAGTGCCTGACGGGTGGCCAAGGCGATGCCGCCGCAGCAGGGGACCTCCATCTTCAGCACGGTGATACTCCTGATGTCCGATTTGATGAACAGTTCGGTCAGCTTCTGCTGATAGAAGCCATTGTCATCCAGCTTGGGGCAGCCCATGACAACCGCCTTCCCCTTCAGAAAATCCTCGTGATACCCGGCATAGGCCACCGGAACGCAGTCAGCGGTAATTAGCAGGTCAGCGCCCTGGAAATAGGGGGCGCTGGTGGACACCAGGCTGAGCTGTACCGGCCATTGCCCCAACTGGCTCTGGCGACTCCCCTTAGGCTGATCCGTCGACTCCCCCGTGGGACGACTGAAACTCATGGCCCGTGAACCGGGGCAGCCACCGCCATGGTGATGATGACCGGGGGACGCTTGCGATGCCTGAGCCTTCTGATGGGGCGCAATGTCTCTTCCCTGGGCCTTCAGGTGCCGCTCCACGGCCGCTTCATCGAACTCGTCGGCCTCGCGCTCCTCGACGGTGATGGCGCCCAAGGGGCAATCACCCAGGCAGGCTCCCAGGCCATCGCACAGGTTATCGGCGGCCAGAACCGCCTTGCCGTTTACAATACGTATCGCCCCCTCGGCGCAGGATGGTACGCACTGTCCGCAGCCGTTGCATTTTTCCTGATCGATCTTGACGATTTTTCTGAGCATGATTTGATTCTCCTTGTGGTGTCTGTCCGTTGATGTCCGTCAAACAGGTCGCGCGGTTCGTGGCTTCAGAAGAGATAGTGCCAGAGATAGGCCAGTCTGCCGGACATGATCATCCTCTTCCCCGCCCAGGCCATGACCTGGCGGATTTTTTGCCGTTCCCGGTCACCGTAGCAATGGATCCGGCAGCGCTTACAGCTCGGCTTTTCCCCCTCCAGGGGACATGACAGGCGTTTCGAAACGGCGTATGACAACAGCTGGCCGCACTCGCCGCAGAGCGGCACCGTCCCCAGATCTGCGGGAAGCCTGACGTCGACCCGGCTGGTCTCGCCGTGATGCCCCGCGCAGTAGAGCCGTACAAACCCTGTCAGCAGCCTGATATCCTTCTTCTGTCGCTTCGTCATCGTTTCCATGGTTGTGATCATGCCAGCCCGGAACGCAATCAGACATGACCCAGGTCAATATTATCAGCTTTTCCTTTGCATCCCGCCTGCCTTTGCATTACAGTACCCCATCGGCTAAATCGTCGTTCTAAGGGGAGGGGAAGCACCGTCATGTCCGCCAGAGTTGTCGCCTTTGTGGCAAAATCCAACACCGGCAAAACAACCCTGCTGGAAAAAGTGATCCAGGAACTGGAGAAACGCGGTTACCGTATCGGCGCCATCAAGCATGACGCCCACAGCTTCGATATCGATCACCCGGGCAAGGATTCGCACCGCCTGGCTGCCGCCGGCGCCGCCACCATGCTGATAACCTCCCCGGAAAAGCTGGCCCTGATCAAGAAACATGCCCGGACGCCCCCCTTGGAAGAGCTGGTCGAAACATACTTCAGCGACGTGGACATCGTGCTCACCGAGGGGTTCAAGAGGAGTTCCCTCCCCAAGATTGAGGTGCACCGCAGGGAGCGGAGCCCGACCCTGCTCTGCCGGGGAGAGGAACACGACCCCACCCTGCTGGCGGTCGCCAGTGACGAGCCGCTGGACCTGGATGTGCCGGTACTGGATATCAACAACCCGGTCCAGGTTGCCGATTTCGTGGTGGAGAGGATCATCCGCGCAGACCAGTGACATCTTTGGTCCATTCTTTTTGTAGAGTCGCATAGCGCCGGAGCCCAAAACACCGGCAGTGACATAAACCGCGCATTTTCGAAGATCAATGGCTGCATTCACCGTTGTCCATCGGTTCCTGTAGGTTTCCGTGACAATAAATCCAACTGATTGCGTGATGGGTAGACATGAACCTGACCGATTCTCTAGGTAGAAAAATCAACTATCTGCGTCTGTCCATAACCGACCGCTGCAACATGCGCTGCTTCTACTGCATGCCCAGCGTGGGTGTGGTGGACAAGGGGCACAAGTCGGTGCTCAGCTACGAGGAGCTACTCCTGATAGCCGAGACTGCGGTGAAGTTGGGCATCGAGAAGATCCGTATCACCGGCGGCGAGCCGCTGGTGCGCATCGGCGTGGTCGGCTTTCTGGAGCGCCTGGCCGCCATCCCCGGTCTGCAGCATCTGGCGGTGACAACCAACGGACTGCTGCTGGAAGAGATGGCCAGCGACCTGTACCGGGCCGGCGTGCAGCGCCTGAACGTCAGCTTGGACTCCCTCAACCCTGAGACCTTCGGGAAGATCACCCGCGGCGGCGACCTGAAGAAGGTTCTGGCCGGCCTGGATGCCGCGGAACGGGCGGGATTCCCTCCGCCCAAGATCAACGTGGTGACCATGCGCGGGGTGAACGACGGCGAGATCCTGGATTTTGCCGCCCTGACCCTGACGCGGGGCAACCCGGTGCGCTTCATCGAATACATGCCGGCCATCAAGGAGAACGGCTGGCAGCGCTACTGCATCTCCGGCAGCGAAATCCTGGAGCGGATCTCCACCAGGTACCCTCTGGAGGAGGTGGACCGGGGCATATTCTCCGGGCCATCGCGGGACTACCGCATTCCGGGTGCCCAGGGCCACATCGGCATCATCACCGCCGTGTCCGGCCACTTCTGCAGCGAGTGCAACCGCATCCGGGTAACCTCAACCGGAAAGGCCAAGGGATGCCTGTTCGCCGACGAAGCGACCGACCTGATCCCCTGGCTGCGGCCGCCGGACCGGGAGGGGCTGGAGAAAGTACTGAAGGAGGTGGTCATGAGCAAGCCGGAACGCCACGGCATCACCCAGGACGGCTACCACCACAAGAATTTCAATATGTCACAGATAGGAGGCTGACATGGCACAGGTCGTGGCCACCTGTATCAGCGAAAAGAAGGGTGAACGCAAGACGCCGCTGGAGGCGGTGACCCTGCGAGAAAATCACGGCATCGTCGGCGACGCCCACGCAGGAGACTGGCACCGCCAGGTGAGCCTGCTGGCCGCGGAAAGCATCGACAAGATGCGCAAGCTGGGGCTGGCCGTGAACTCGGGCGATTTCGCCGAGAACATCACCACCAGCGGCATCGAACTGGTATCGCTGCCCATCGGCACACGCCTGCAGGTGGGGGAGACACAGCTTGAGGTCACCCAGATCGGCAAGGAGTGCCACACCCGCTGCGCCATCTACCACCAGGCCGGCGACTGCGTCATGCCTAAGGAGGGTGTCTTCGCCAGGGTCATCAGCGGCGGGACGGTCCGCCCGGGGGATGAGGTGCGAGTGATCGAGTCGGCATCCGCCTGAAGTTGGCCGTTCTTTTTGCCCCCAACCGTGAAACGGTGCCGCCAGAAGGTGACACCGTTTTCCGCTTCAGATCGCTGCCAGCAGGCGCTCCGTGCCCCGCGCGAGTCCACCAGCCGCCACGCGACTGGTTCGGGCCAGGCGGACCAACTGCGGGATGATACGCGGCCGACGCAGAATGGTAGCCAGCACCTTGGTGGGCCGGATGCGCATGCTGTCATCGCAGAACTCGTCGATGGTGAAGTCCATCTCCTCATCCCAGGGATCGCTGATGGCGCGCATGGCCAGGAACGGGATGCCATGGCTGGCCGCGACGCGGGCCACGGCTGCGCTCTCCATCTCCACCACCGGATTAGTCGCCTGGGGAGGGAGACGCAGCGCCAGGTCACGCTTGTTGAGGATCTGATCGCAGGAAACGAATGTTGCCAGCCGCAGCGAGAGACTGTCGGCAACGGCATTCAGGCCGTAGAATCCCACCGCCACCTCCTCCAACTCGGACCCGCTCCAGTGCAGCACCTGCCGGGCCATGACCAGCTCCCCCACCCCGAGCCCTTCCAGAACGGCGCCCCCGAAACCGGCGGATATCATCAGGTCGGCCCCTTCGGCGGCAAGGGCCGCGGCAGCCCAGCCGGCATTGAGCATCCCCATCCCCGACTCAACCAGGATCAGCTCGTGTCCGCACATGGAGAAGCCGTACCTCTTTCTGCTTTCCAGCAGCGTCTTTTTCAGCCCCCCGGCCCGCTTCATCACCGCCGCGCTCTCTTCCGGCATGGCGGTTACAATGACTATCTTCATGCTGCTCTCACCCTCCTTGTGTTGCGCGCTGCCGGGCAGAGTACACCGATTTGCATCATTGATCCAAGATCAAATCAACAAAAGCTGGACAAACGGTTTCGCATGAATTATATTTCGCTTTCCCAATGCGGAGAGATGTCCGAGCGGTTGAAGGAGCACGCCTGGAAAGCGTGTGTACGTTAATAGCGTACCGAGGGTTCGAATCCCTCTCTCTCCGCCATTTTTATTGGTTGCTCCACCTGCAGGCGGAGATGATAGCCGGGCCTCGCGCAACGGCAAGCCGTGAACCCCGCCAGGTCCGGAAGGAAGCAACGGCAGCGGCCCCCGCCGTGTGCCGCGGGCAAGCCCGGCTATCATCTGCGTCTGCACGTCGTGCAGCCACCCCATCCCAGTCCTAACGCCACGTGCCACCGGCATGAATTCACCCCATACTTTCACGCACGGGATGTCGGGGCGACAGAAGACCTGTGAGGTTCGATCTCTTGTCCAACGGCACGCACTATGAAGTCCTGGCCAGGAAATACCGTCCCCAGACCCTTTCGGAACTGACCGGCCAGGAACACGTCAGCCGCACCCTTCAGAACGCAATCGATTCCGGCCGCGTGGCCCACGCCTTCCTGTTCAGCGGAGCCCGCGGTGTCGGCAAGACCAGCACGGCCCGCATCCTGGCCAAGGCCCTCAACTGCGAACGGGGCGTCTCCACCGAACCCTGCAACACCTGCCCCTTGTGCATCGAAATCACCAAGGGCACATCCACCGACGTCTTCGAGATAGACGGCGCGTCCAATACCGGCGTGGACGACATCCGCGAACTGCGCGACAACGCCAAGTATCTCCCTTCCCACAGCCGCTACAAGATCTTCATCATCGATGAAGTCCACATGCTCTCCACCAACGCCTTCAACGCCCTGCTGAAGACGCTTGAGGAACCTCCCGAGCACGTCAAGTTCATCTTTGCCACCACCGAACCGCACAAACTCCCCATCACCATCCTGTCCCGCTGCCAGCGCTTCGACTTCAAGCGCATCCCGCTGGCCAAGATCATCGGCCGCCTGCGCCAGATCGCCGACGCCGAGGGGATCAGCATCAACGATTCGGCCTTGGCCCTGATCGCCCGCAAGGGGGACGGCAGCATGCGCGACTCCCTGACCGCCTTCGACCAGGTGCTGGCCTGCTGCGGCAGCAACGTAAGCGACGAAGATACGGCCACCCTGATCGGCGCCGTTGACCGCAGGCTGCTGGCGAACATCTCCGCAGCCATCTTCGCAGCCGACACCCAGGCAGTGCTGGCAGGCATCAGACAGGTGGACGAGGTGGGATACAACCTGCGCCAGTTCTGCCAGGAGCTGATCGAGCAGCTCCGCAACCTGATGGTGGTAAGCTCGGTCCGGAAACCGGAAGAGATCCTGGACCTGTCAGCGCCGGAACTGGACGATCTGCGTCGCCAGGCAAACGGATTCTCCAGCCAGGATATCCAGCGCCGGCTGACGCTCCTGATCAGAGCCGACGGCGAGATGGCCCACGCCAGCTTCCCCAGGCTGGTTCTGGAGATCGCCCTGCTGAAGGCGGCCACCCTGGAGCCGGTGATACCGATCCAGGAATTATTGGAAAAACTACAGGCGCTTGAGAGTGGCACCACGTGGACAACACCCTCTCCCCGGGACAGCGTCCGCATGCCGCCGGTCGGGGAGCAGCGCCAACAACAACCAACCGAGAGACCACAGCAGCAACCTGCGGCCGCTTCCGTACCTCCCGAACCTTCCGCCCCCCCAGCGCCGGAAAAACTGAGAGACACTGCCCTTCCCTCCTGGGAGCGCTTCGTCAGCTTCGCCAGCGAAAAGGACCCGGCCCTCGGCTCGGTGCTGGAACACGGCAGCCCCATCCGACAGGAGGCTGGTCTGATGGAGATCGGCTTCCCGGCCGGCAGCTACTATCTGGCAAACATCCAGGATACCGACTCCATCGCCCAACTCAGGGCGCTGGCCCGGGAATTCACCGGCCAGGAGACCAATATCCGCATACAGTCCATCGCCCGCGAGACAGCCGGTGCCCCCCCCTCGCTGGCGGAAAAAAAAAAGAGCGATCGTGAACAGCGCCAGCAGGAGCTGAAACAGGAGGTCAACGAGCACCCGCTGGTACGGGAGGCCCTACGCATCTTCGGCGGAACCATCACCGAGATCCGCGAGGCCTGAGACGGCTCAGGCACCCGCACCCAAACAGAATCAGTAAAGCAGATTCACCTTGCAAAAAGCAAACAGCGTTAAAGTGGTATGACCAATGTCGCGACAAACGACAACAAAAAAACCAGAGCAAGACAGCCAAGCCGACCGACAAGGCAATGGTGACCTGCTTCACCACTGCCTTGTAGCGACGATACAACCACTGTATACACCACCAGGAGGAACGAGATGTCAAAAGGTCTAGCCAATATCATGAAACAGGCGCAGATGATCCAGAACAAGATGGCCAAACTGCAGGAAGAGGCGGCCCAGAAAACAGCCGAATCCACCGCCGGCGGCGGCGCAGTGACGGTCACCGTCAACGGAAAGAACGAAATAATTTCACTCTCGATAAAAAAAGAAGCGGTGGATCCCGAGGACGTGGAGATGCTCCAAGACCTGGTCATTGCCGCCGTCAATGACGCCCTCAAGAAGGTCCAGGCCGAATTGAGCGAGGAAATGTCTAAAATTACTGGCGGAATGAACATACCCGGTCTTTTCTGACCCCCCCTTCAACAACGATACGCATACCCTGCGCCCCCATTATTCATGAATTCACCTCAAGCTTTTTTTTCGTTTGACTAATTTGTTTAGTTCGGCTAATAGGAGATACGCACAAAGTGTCGTTTTTTTCATGGTCAAGCAGACTTCGCCGCGCCGTGAAAAACGCTATTTTAGCGGCTTATATCATCGGCCCAGCCAAAAACCGTTTTACTTGTTTTGGAATATATGCTAACTAAGCCTTCCGCACTGTCACGATTGGTGGGAGAGTTGAAGAAGTTGCCCGGTGTAGGCGAACGCACCGCCCTCAGGCTTGCATTCCACCTGCTAAAAACTCCTCAGAATCTGACCGCACTGTCGGAATCACTGCTCGAAGTAAAAAGCAGGGTGCGTTCCTGTTCGATCTGTTTTGCAATAACCGAGGATGACCCCTGTGCCATCTGCGCGGGGGACCGGGACACAGGCACCATATGCGTGGTCGAGAATTCCCAGGACCTGATGGCCCTGGAGCGGAGCAACGCCTATCACGGCACCTACCACGTTCTCGAAGGCGTGATTTCCCCCCTGGCGGGTATCGGACCGTCGGAACTGAGAATAGCCGAACTACTGGCCAGGATCGGCAGGGGCGGAGTCGACGAGGTTGTGATTGCCACAAATTTCACCGTCGAGGGAGAAGCGACGGCGCTGTACTTGGCCAAGCTCCTGAAACCACTCGGCATACGGATTTCGCGTCTGGCGCACGGCATACCCCTGGGAAGTGATATCGAGTATGTGGACGCAGCCACGGTCCAGTGGGCACTACAGGGACGGAACCAGCTCTAACCCATGTCGTTCATCTACAGATCCAGTTCACCCAAGGAACTGTAACAAAACATGTAAGTCAGTCGAGCAGAACAAACGTCGCATGAAATCACGTGTCACACACAAACCTGAGGAGGAACGAATGAGCAGAAGAATGGTAACCATTGATGGTAACACCGCCGTTGCCCATGTGGCCCATGCCACTAACGAAGTAATGACCATCTACCCGATCACCCCGTCGTCAAACATGGCTGAGTACTGCGACATCAAGAGCGCCGCAGGTGAAAAAAACCTTTGGGGCACCATCCCCTCGGTATTCGAGATGCAGTCCGAGGCAGGCGCAGCCGGTGCCGTGCACGGCGCGCTGCAGGCCGGTGCCCTGACCACCACCTTCACCGCCAGCCAGGGTCTGTTGCTGATGATCCCCAACATGTACAAGATCGCCGGCGAGCTGACCTCCACCGTATTCCACATCTCAGCCCGCGCCATTTCCGCCGCTGCTCTGAACATCTTCGGTGACCACTCCGACGTCATGTCCTGCCGCTCCACCGGCTGGGCCATGCTCTGCGCCAACAACGTCCAGGAAGTCATGGACTTTGCCCTGATTTCCCAGTCATCCACCCTGCGCTCGCGGGTTCCCTTCATCCACTTCTTCGACGGTTTCCGCACCTCCCATGAACTGTCCAAGGTTGAGGAACTGACCTTTGACGATATGCGCGCCCTGGTTACCGACGACCTGGTCAATGCCCACCGCGCCCGCTCCATGAGCCCGGACCGTCCGATCATCCGCGGCACCTCCCAGAACCCGGACGTCTACTTCCAGGGCCGTGAGACGGTTAACTCCTTCTATGCTCCCTGCCTCAACATTGTCCAGGAAGAAATGGACAAGCTGGGCAAACTCACCGGCCGCAACTACAAACTGGTTGACTATGTCGGCGCCCCGGATGCCGAGCGTGTTGTTGTTGTCATGGGCACCGCAGCAGATACCACCGCTGAAGCTGCCGCAGCCCTGAACAAAGCTGGCGAGAAGGTCGGCGTTGTCAAGATTCGCCTCTATCGTCCGTTCCCGACTGCCGCACTCATCGCCGCACTCCCCAAAACCGTCAAGAAAATCGCTGTCCTCGACCGCACCAAGGAACCCGGTTCCCTGGGCGAGCCGCTGTACCTGGATGTACGCACCGCCATCGGCGAAGCAATGTCCGACGACGCCACCCTCTTCGGCGGCCAGTATCCGACCATCGTCGGCGGCCGTTACGGCCTCGGCTCCAAGGAGTACACTCCGGCCATGGCCAAGGCAGTTCTTGACAATCTCAAGAACGACAAGCCCAAGAAAAACTTCGTGGTCGGTATCATCGAAGACGTCACAAACTGCAGCCTCGACTACGATCCAAACTTCCGCTCTTCCATGGAAGGTGTCTACGAGGCAATGTTCTTCGGCCTTGGCTCCGACGGCACCGTCGGCGCCAACAAGAACACCATCAAGATCATCGGCGAAGCCACCGACAACTACACCCAGGCTTACTTCGTCTATGACTCCAAGAAGGCCGGCTCAATCACCACCTCCCATCTCCGTTTCGGCAAGCAACCGATCAACACTCCGTACCTGATTGACAACGCCGAATTCATCGCCTGCCACAACTTCTCCTTCCTTGAGAAGTATGACATGCTCAGCAAGGCCAAAGTGGGTGGCACCTTCCTGCTCTGCTCTCCCTTCGATCACGATGAAGTCTGGGACAAGATGCCGATCGAAGTTCAGAAGCAGATCATCGACAAGAAGCTCAAGTTCTACGTCATCAACGCCATCAAACTGGGTGAGGAAATCGGCTTGGGCGCACGCATCAACATGATCATGCAAACCGCCTTCTTCAAGATCTCCAACATCATCCCCATCGACATGGCTGTGGAACATATCAAGAAAGCCATCAAGAAGAGCTACGGCAAGGCTGGCGACAAAGTCGTTAACATGAACTATGCCGCCGTTGACGCCGGTCTCACCAACATCCATGAAGTCAAGATTCCGGCAACGGCCACCAGCAGCTTGGTCATGCCGCCGGCAGTTCCGGCACACGCACCCAAGTTTGTTCAGGAAGTAACCTCCAAGCTGATTTCCGGCCATGGCGATACACTGCCCGTGTCCGCCATGCCCATCGACGGCACCTTCCCGACCGCGACTTCGCAGTACGAGAAGCGTAACATCGCCGTTGACATCCCGGTGTGGGACGAAAAACTCTGCATCCAGTGCGCCATCTGCTCCTTCCTCTGCCCCCATGCCGCCATCCGCATGAAGGCTTATCCGGAAAGCTGTCTTGCCGACGCACCGGCAACCTTCAAGTCCTGCGACGCCAAGATCGCCGAGGTCAAGGGAATGAAATTCACCCTTCAGACCGCTCCTGAAGACTGTACCGGTTGCGGCGCCTGCGTCCACAACTGCCCGGCCAAGAGCAAGGAAGATCCGAATCACAAAGCCATCAACATGCAGTTCCAGCCGCCACTGCGCGCCAGTGAGGCAGCCAACTACGACTTCTTCCTCAACCTGCCGGAAGTACCCATCGAAAAGCTCAAACTGGACACCCTGCGTGGCAGCCAGTTGGTGCGCCCGCTGTTCGAATACTCCGGCGCCTGCGCCGGTTGCGGCGAAACAGCCTACCTGAAACTGCTGACCCAGCTGTTCGGCGACCGTCTGATGATGGGCAACGCTACCGGTTGTTCCTCCATCTACGGCGGCAACCTGCCCACCACCCCCTATGCTCAGCGCGCTGACGGCCGTGGACCGACCTGGAACAACTCGCTGTTCGAAGACTGCGCCGAATTCAGCCTCGGTCTCCGTCTGGGCGTTGACAAGTTCAAGGAAGCCGCATATGAGCTGGTTGACGAACTGATCGCCTGCGACTGTGCCGAAGTGAAAGACATCAAGACACTGCTGCAGGACATCAAGAATGCAGACCAGAAAACACAGGTCGGTATTGAAGCGCAGCGCGCACGCGTTGATAAGCTGAAAGCCGCACTCAAGGGCAACACCAGCGACGCAGCCAAGAAGCTGGTTCCGCTGACCGATTACCTGGTCAACAAATCGGTCTGGGCCATCGGTGGCGACGGCTGGGCCTATGACATCGGTTACGGCGGTCTCGACCATGTCATCGCTTCCGGCAAGAACATCAACCTGCTGGTTCTGGACACCGAAGTATACTCCAACACCGGTGGTCAGGCTTCCAAATCAACCCCCATGGGCGCTGTTGCCCAGTTCGCGGCCGGCGGCAAGCCGATCGGCAAGAAAGACCTGGGTCTGATCGCCATGGCCTACGGCAGCGTCTATGTTGCAAGTATTTCAATGTCTAACCCCGGTCAGTGCGTCAAGGCTTTCATGGAAGCGGAAGCCTATGACGGTCCTTCACTGATCATCGCCTACTCACACTGCATCGCCCACGGCATCAACATGACCACCGCCGTTGATGAGCAGAAAAAAGCAGTATCTTCCGGCTACCTGACGCTCTATCGCTACAATCCTGAACTGGCGGAAGCAGGCAAGAACCCGCTGCAGCTTGACAGCAAGGCTGCCACGACCTCCTACGAAGACTTCATCAACGGTGAGAATCGCTGGAAAGTCCTCAAGAAGATCAAGCCTGAAGAAGCAGAGAAGCTTGCCAAGAGAGCTGCTGCGCTGTCAGCGCGCCGCAACAAGCTCTATCAGCAGATGGCTCAGTTGAACTACGAAGCATAGTATTCAGATACCACCGCAGTACCCTGGGCTTCGCGGCTTTGCCGCGAAGCCCTTTTTTGTGCTACCATAACGCCCACACAAAAGCTTTGCTCAGGAGTGTCTACCATGAATAGAGTATGTATCACGGGGAGCGGATACATCGGCGAGCGCATCGCCCGACTGGCGCGGGAGGCAGGCAGCCAGGTGACCTGCATGACCAGATCCGCCGAACGGCGTGATTATCTGCAAACCCAGGGATTCGACGCCATCGCCGCCCCCCTGAACGACATCACCCTGATTCCCCCCATGGACCTGGATGGCAGTGTTCTCTTCTACCTCGTCCCCCCGCCCGGTGGCGGAATCTATGACCAGCGGGCCCGTAATTTCCTCCAGGCAGTGGCCGGCTCGTCGCAGCCGTCCAGAATCATCTACATGAGCGCAACCTCGGTCTACACCGCCAAAGACGGTTCAATGGTAACGGAGGAGTCACCGGCGCTCCCCACCTCCTCAATGGGAAAACGGCGCCTGGACGCGGAAAAAGCCTTTACTGCATACTGCGCTGAATACGGCATTCCGCTCATCATCCTGCGGGTAAGCGGAATCTACGGGCCGGGCAGGCTGCCGCTGACCCAGATCAAACAGGGGCAGCCGCTACTGCGCCTGGAGGAATCAGGCCCCAGTAACCGCATCCATGCCGACGATTTGGCCCAAATCTGCATGGCAGCGGCGGAACGGGGAGAGGCTGGCGAGATCTTCAACGTCAGCGACGGCAACCCCTGCAGCATGACCGAGTACTTCAACATCGTGGCCGATGCGCTGGGAGAGCCGCGCCAGCCACAGGTGACCATGGAGGAGGCGCACCGGGTCATGTCCCCGCTGATGCTCTCCTACGTCAGCGAGTCAAGGGTGGTTAACCCTTCCCGTATGTTCCAGCGGCTCGGCATCACCCTGCGCTACCCACGGCTGCAGGAGGGCGTGCAAGACTCCCTGCCCACGGGATAAAATAGCCACTGATTGCGCATCGCGCTTTTACCGCTATACTGGAGAAACTAATGTCATCTCCCCCCTTGAGACGTGACATCGTCGGCGTTGATATTGCTTTTACAACCTGAAACGCGATTGCTATACTAAAAATAGATAGACGAACAGATTGCGAGGTTCCACGCGAACCTCATGTGCCCTGGTAATTTTCCCTCCTAGTTGCCAGGGTGTTTTTTTGTCTGATCGCCCCCGCCATCCAGCAGAGTGCGGTTGACGTGAGAATCCGGTTGTGTTTTAATCCCCTGCGTGGAAACGGATGCCTACATCGGCCTTGGCTCCAATCAGGGAGACAGGGAGCTCAACCTGCTGCGCGCGGTGGCTGAACTGGGCAAACTGCCCGAGAGCAGGGTCCGCGGATTGTCATCCTTTTACGAGACCTCGCCGGTGGGCGTCAACGAACAGCCTGACTTTTACAACGCAGTCCTGCGGCTCTCCACCCGCCTTTCCCCCCTGGAATTGCTGCGTCGACTCCTTAAGATCGAACATAACATCTTCCACCGCAAGCGAACCCTGCGCTGGGGGCCACGCGCCATGGACCTGGATCTTTTGCTCTACGGTGACCTGGTGATCACCAGCGATGAGTTGACCGTACCCCATCCCGCCATGGCAGAGCGGCGCTTCGTACTCCAGCCGCTGCATGACCTGGCGCCCGACCTCACTCACCCCACCCTGGGACGCACCGTGGCCGAGCTGCTTCAGGCACTCCCCCCGACGGAGCGCGTGAAGCCACTCTGAGCGAACAAGAGAGACACCATGATTCGACTACTGCTCTGGGGGCTGCTCGTGTACTGCGGCTTCCGGATCGTTTCCTCGTTGAAACGGACAGCGAAACACCCGGATGATACCCGGCGGGAACGCGGACCGACCTCTGCCACCCACCGCGACCCGGTCTGCGGGATCTACGTCACCGAGGATGACGCCGTGGTCGATACATACCGTGGCAAAATACACTACTTCTGCTCACCGGCCTGTCGCGACAGGTTCCGGGAGCATCCCGAACACACATAACCCAACGGAGGAGAGCAATGAAGTTTTTCATCGACACCGCGGATGTCCGCGAAATACGCGAAGCACACGAACTGGGCCTGGTTGACGGCGTAACCACCAACCCGTCACTGATTGCCAAATCAGGCCGCAAATTCCAGGAGGTCATCCAGGAGATCACCTCCATCGTCGACGGCCCCATCTCGGCCGAGGTCATCGCCCTGGATGCTCCTGGCATGATCAGAGAGGCCGAGGAGCTGGTCAAGATCCACGCAAATATCGTTGTCAAGGTCCCCATGACCCCTGAAGGGCTCAAGGCCACCAAGGCCCTCAGCGCAAAGGGAATCAAGACCAACGTCACCCTGATCTTCTCCTCCCTGCAAGCGCTCCTGGCCGCCAAGGCCGGCGCCACCTATGTCTCCCCCTTTGTTGGCAGGCTGGACGACATTTCCCAGGACGGCATGGGCATCATTGAAGAGATCCGCACCATGTTCGACAATTACGGCTACACCAGCGAGATAATCGTCGCCAGCGTACGCAACCCGATTCATGTGCTCAACTCGGCCCTGATCGGCGCCGACATCGCCACCATCCCCTATTCGGTCATGCTCCAGCTGTCCAAGCACCCCCTGACCGACGCCGGCATCAAGAAGTTCCTGGCTGACTGGGAAAGCGTGCCCAAATAAATCCCGAACAGACTTGAATACACAAGCCACCAGCTCCCGCAGCTGGTGGCTTTTCTCGTGCACCGGCCACTGCAATAGCCACTCGGCCCGAGCTTACCGGGCCTGGTATTCCCCTTCCCCATCGTACGCGCCGGACTGGCTGCACGTCTCTACCGCGACGTTCTCAGCAAAATCGGCACATTCCCGAACAGACCCAATGTTTTGCATTGGATACCAGCGAGTTGCCTGTTATAGTTCCTCAGTTCCGTACACTAACAAAGGGAGTCGGAAAAAATGATGAACAGCCCGGAAAAACTCTCGATCCTGTTCGCCGCCTCCGAGGCCGCCCCCTTCGCCAAGGAGGGGGGGCTCGGCGATGTGGTCGGCGCCCTGCCCAAGTACCTCTCCCGCATGGGACACGATGCGCGCGTGGTAATCCCGCGCTACTACAGCGTCAATCGAGAAAAATTCGACCTGCGCCCCCTACCCGGAACCCTGGTGGTACCCATGGGAATCATGGGCAACCAGTACTGCTCGGTCCTAGAGGGGCGCCTTCCGGGGAGCGATGTCCCGATCTATTTCCTGGAACATGAGGGCTATTACGGCCGTGCCGGGCTTTATCAGCAGGATGGCGAAGGGTACCTGGACAACGACAACCGCTTCGTCTTTCTCTCCAAGGCAGCCCTGGAACTGTGCAAGATGCTCGACTTCAGGCCGGACGTGGTTCATGCCCATGACTGGCATACCGGCGCCATCCCGGTCCTGCTGAACACATCCTACTTGCACGACCGCCTGGTGGGTGACGCTGCGGCGCTGCTGACCCTGCACAACATGCAGCACCAGGGGAATTTCTATCCCGGCCTGATGGAGGTGCTCGGCATCGGCTGGAAGCACTTCAACTACCTGGAGATGGAGAAGGATGACCAGGTCAACCTGCTCAAGGGGGGCATCTACCATGCAACCCTGCTCAACACGGTCAGCGCCGGTTATGCCCGCGAGATCCAGACGCCGGAATTCGGCTGGGGACTGGAGGGGGTCGTGCGCGACCGGGGCAGAGACCTGCACGGCATCCTCAATGGTGTCGACTATGAGGAGTGGAACCCCGCAAGCGACCGCTTCATCGCCGCGCACTATTCAGCCCGCACCGTGAAGAAGGGCAAGGCAGCCTGCAAGCGGGACCTGCAGGAGACCATGGGTCTGCCGCAGCGTGACGATGTGCCGCTCCTGGGGGTGGTTTCCCGCATGGTCAAACAGAAGGGAACCGACCTCCTGGCCGAGGCCATTCACCGCATCCTGGAGATGGATCTGCAGTTCGTCATGGTCGGAAACGGCGAGCCATGGTCCCATTTTTACTTCGGTGACATCGCCGCCCAGTACCCGGAAAAATTCGCCTGCCTCATCGGTTACAACGAAGCCCTGGCCCACAAGGTGGAGGCGGGATCGGATTTTTTCGTCATGCCTTCGGCCTTCGAGCCGTGCGGCCTGAACCAGATGTACAGCCTGGCCTACGGGACCCCCCCCATCGTGCGCGCCACCGGCGGCCTGGAGGACAGCGTGGAGAATTTCGACGAAGAGACGCTCACCGGCACCGGCTTCAAGTTCTGGAGCCACAGCGCCCAGGCGCTCTTCGACACCGTCGGCTGGGCGGTCTACACCTATTACAACAACCCCCAGGGGCTGGCAGCCCTGAGGAAAAACGGCATGGCCCAGCGCTTCACCTGGGACGACGCGGCACTGAAGTACGAAGAACTGTACAGAAAAGCCATCAAACTCCGGCGCGGCGCCGAGTACTACCGCAACCGTTTCGGCGAATGAACGAAAACAGCCCCCTGCCGGCACTTCACCCGCTCCGGCGGGGGGGCCGGCACGCAATGAACAGAACTTTCGCATTCATACTCACGCTTATCTGCCTGGCCCTGCTACCGGTCAGCCGGGCGGACGCTTCGCCAGCCTGCTTTGCCGGCAAGATCCTGGAAGAGATCAACCTTGCCCGCAGCCAGCCCCACAGATACGCCGACTATCTGCGTCACCTGCGCAACGTCTCCGAGGGAACGGCATACAATGTTCCCGGCAGCCCCCTCCCCATACAGACCAGGGAGGGAACTGATGCCGTGGACGAGGCGATCCGCTTTCTTGAGCGCCAGAAACCGCTGCCCGCGCTCTCCTGGTCTCCGGGGCTGGCTGCCGCCGCCATTGAACTCGCCCGCGAGCAGAGCGAAACCGGCGGCACCGGCCATGCGGGCACCAGCGGCGGCGTGCGCGAACGCATCGCCCGCCAGGGCAGGTGGAAGGGACGCATCGGCGAGAACATCGCCTACGGCCCGGGCAACCCGCGCGGTATGGTCATGCAACTGATCATCAACGACGGCGTCCCGGAACGCGGGCACCGCAGGAACATCTTCCGCCGCTCCTTCGCCGTGAGCGGCATCGCCTGCGCCCCCCATCCCCATTACGGCGGCCTGTGCGTGATGGATTTCGCCGACAGATTCCTGGACTGAACCATGGCGTCCCCTGACCTGCAACACTTCATCGCCACCCTGGAACGCCGCAACGAGCTTGCCGCAATCGACGCCGAAGTCGACCCGCTGCTGGAGATCGCCGCCATCACCGACCGGGTCTGCAAGTCTCCCATGAACGGGCCGGCGCTGCTCTTCCGCGCCCCCACCGGATCGCGCTTTCCGGTCGCCACCAACCTGTTCGGTTCCCCCCGCCGGGTCTGCCTTGCCTTGGGGGTTGATCACCTGAAGCACCTGACGGAGCGCATGTCGGCGCTGCTTGGCGGGATTCCGGCTCCCGAGCTGTCCAGCCTGGACCGCCAGATCGCCGGTCTGGCCGACTTCTCCCGCTTCTCTCCGCACGCCTCGCCGAAACCCGACCCGCGACTGACAGCCATGGCAGCGCCCGACCTGGGGCTGTTTCCCTTCCTGCAGAGTTGGCCCGGCGACGGCGGCAGCGACGGTTTTCCCCGCTACATCACCCTGGGCCAGGTCTACACCCGTCACCCGGAGAGCGGCCACCAGAACTGCGGCATGTACGGCGCCCAGCTTCGCGGCCCGACGGAGTTGGCCCTGCGCTGGAAGCAGGGGAGCGGAGCCGGCCGGCATCTGGAACGTTACCGCCGCCGGGGGGTGCCCATGCCGGTGGCCATCACCTTGGGAGGCCCGCCGGCCATGACCTTGAGCGCCCTGTTCCCCCTGCCGGGGGAGCTGGACGAACTTACCTTTGCCGGCTTCCTCGCCTCGTCCCCCCTGCGGACCACTGCCTGTCGCACGGTGCCGCTGATGGTCCCGGCCGCCTGCGAACTGCTCATCGAGGGGTACGTGAACCCCGCTGAAACGGTACGCGAGGGTCCCTTTGGCAACCACACCGGCAGCTACTCCCCCGCCACCGACGCCAGCCTGATGAGGGTCACCACCATCAGCCACCGCCCTCACGCGATCATCCCGGCCACGGTGGTGGGGCCGCCCCCCATGGAGGACTGCTGGATGGCCCGGGCCTGGGAGCGGCTGCTGCTGGCATTCCTGCAGCGGCTGATCCCGGGCATTGCCGAGATCTGCTTACCGCTGCAGTGGGTCTTCCACCAGAGCGCCATCATTTCCCTTGAAAACCCGACTCCGGCCATGGTAAGGGAAACAGCCTCCCGGCTCTGGGAAACCCCCTGGTTTACTGCCAGCCGGCTGCTGATATTCGTGGATGCCGGAACCGCTCCGGACGACCTGGGCACGGTTGCCTGGTCCGCCATCAACAGCTGCGACGTTGATGGCGACATGATCAGGGACAGCTCAGGCCTGCGAACGGCCCTGGACGCCACCGGCTGTCGCATGGCGCGGCAGCGGATACAGCCGGACGAAGCCGTTGCGCGACGCATCGCCCGCCGCTGGAAGGAATACGGACTGGAATGAACGCCATGACACACAACGGACCCATCGGAAAGATCGCCGTGTTCCTGGAGATGATCAAGTTCTCCCACACGGTTTTCGCCCTCCCCTTCGCCCTGTCCGGCGCGCTCCTGGCGGCCGGCGGCATGCCAACCGGCCGCCAGCTGTTCTGGATCGTGCTGGCCATGGTCGGCGCCCGCACCGCCGCCATGGGGCTCAACCGCCTGATCGACGCCGCCATCGACGCCCGCAACCCCCGCACCGCGGGGCGCGCCATCCCGGCCGGCCTGATCGGCAGGGGCGCCACCCTGCTCTTCATCCTCGCTTCGCTCATCCTGATGCTGGTGGCGGCCGGCCAGCTGAACCGGCTCTGCCTGTTCCTCTCCCCTCTAGCGATCTTCTTCCTGCTGCTCTACTCCTACTGCAAGCGCTTCACCTCGCTGGCCCATGTGGTGCTGGGGCTCTGCCTCTCCGCCGCCCCCCTGGGGGCCTGGGTAGCCATCCGCGGCAGCATCGACCCTCCGGCCCTGATCCTGGGGGGAGCGGTGCTCTTCTGGGTGGCCGGCTTCGACATCCTCTACGCGCTCCAGGACCTGGAGTACGACCGTTCCGCCGGCCTGCACTCCATCCCGGTGCTGCTGGGGGTGGAGGGTTCGCTGTGGGCCGCGCGCATCTTCCACATGGTCATGCTGGGGCTGCTGCTGGCACTGTTCTCCCTCATGCAGATGGGCCCCTGGTTCATGGCCGGTATCCTGATAACGGCGGCCATGCTGCTCTACGAGCACTGGCTGCTGCGGAACGGCGACCTGACCAGGCTGGACGCGGCGTTCTTCAACATGAACGGCTACATCAGCGTCGTCTTCCTGCTGGGCACGGCGGCTGAAGTGCTGACGAGGCAGGCATGAAACGACAACGAATCCTGCTGGCCCTGTCCGGTGCCTCCGGCGCCATCTACGGCCTGCGCCTGGCGCGGGAACTGGCACGCCGGGACGTGGAACTGACCCTCACCGCCACCCCCAGCGGCAGGCTTGTCTGCCGGGAGGAAACCGGCCTGGACCTGTCCGGCGACCCGGTCGAGGCCGGGATACGGCTGGCCGGCCACCTCGGCCTGAAAACTGCCATCAGGGTGGTGGCGCCGGACGACCTCTTCTTCGCCTCGGCCAGCGGCTCGGCCGCGCCGGACGCCATGATCGTCTGCCCCTGCAGCATGGGCACCCTGGGACGGATCGCCGCCGGAATCTCCGCTAACCTGATCGAGCGCAGCGCCGACGTCATGCTCAAGGAACACCGGCCGCTGCTGCTGGCACCCCGCGAGACCCCCTTAAGCGAAATCCACCTGGAGAACATGCTCAGGCTGGCCCGTGCCGGGGCGCGCATCATCCCCGCCATGCCGGCGTTTTACCACCAGCCGCGAACTCTGGACGACATGATCGATTTTGTGGTCGGAAAGATTCTGGATCAGGCGGGGTTTGAAAACAGCCTCTACCGCAGGTGGTCGGACTAGGGAGCGTCGAGCGGGACGCCCCCTGGTCACGGCTCCAGTAGAATGGCAGGTTCATGCCTCCAGCACGAACTCCATGATGGTGCGGGCGAGCTTCTCGGTGCTGATCAGGTCGTTGTTGATCAGCATGTGGTACACGCTCGGGTCCCGGGCGTCCCGGTCCAGGAAGCCGCGAATGAAGCGGTCCCGCTGGCGCTGGTGCTGCACGATCATCTTCTCCGCCTCTTCGGGAGGGAGGTCGAGCCTGCGGCAGACGGAGCGGACCTTGAACTCCTGAGATGCGAACAGCCTGAAGTGGCGGCAGTTCTTCAGCGGCTGGGTGACATAGGCACCACCGCGCCCCATCAGGATCACGTTACCCTCCCCGGCCAGGGCGATGATATGCTCGCAGAGCAGCTGGAAGCACTCCTTGTCGCTCTTCCAGTGGGGGGAGAAGGTGGCGAACATCTCGTCCAGGAAGATCGGCTTTTCCCCCAGCCTTCCCAGGATGTCCTCGGAAAGGTTGTGATTGCGACCGACCTCCTGAAGTAGTTCCTTGTCCATCACCAGCCAGTTCTCGCCGGTTTTCTTCTCCAGCATCTCCTGCAGGCACTCCACAACGGGGTAGGCCTCGCAACCGAATTCACGGGATATGGTGATGGTTGGCCGGGGCTTTCTGGCCTTGCTCCGGGATGTGGCCTGCTGATCCATGCGCCGGTTGTACTCCAACAGGGAACCGATGCGCTTTTCCACCGACGGGATGAGTGTCTTCTCCAGCATGGTATGCCTCCAAGAATGTTTTGTTCCAGTAATTGCACCTACTATACCACCCATTTCAGCACCCTGCTCGGGAGGACCACAACCCGGTTGACACTGTTTCTGCCCCGTTGTATACCAACTGAAACCGCCCCCTCTTCCCCATTCCACCCCAAGGAGTACCCGCAATGATCACCCATATCGTCTTCTTCAAGCTGTCGGAACCGACCCCCGAGGCAATCGCCACCGTTCAACAGAAACTGCTCAGCATGCAGGGCAAGATTCCCCAGTTGCGCCACCTGGAGGCGGGCATCGACTTCGTCCGCTCGGAACGTTCCTACGACGTCGCCCTGGTGACGAAATTCGATTCCCGTGACGACCTCCAGGCCTACCAGGTCCATCCCTACCACGCCGGCGAAGTGATCCCGCTGATGAAGTCTTCCTGCTCTTCCATCGTAGCGGTGGACTACGAAGGCTGAGGCGACCCGCAAGCACGTTTCGCATCGACTTTTCAGCCTGTTATCCCAGCTGAACACCCCGTTTTTCCCCGCTGTGCGGCAGAGTTTTAGCTTGACTAAAAACGCTCGGTTGCGTAAGATTCCGTTTTGGCCGGCGGCATACGCTATCACAGCACAACCACCTAATATAGCTCGCTTTTTCTCTATATTGCCCATTACCATCGTTCAGTACGGCATCTGTCCCTGGACACATAACATTCATCAGGAGGAAGAAAATGTCTGAGTACGGCACGCTGCAGGACCGTGTACGCTGCAAGTCCCTTTTGAGCAAGCTTGTTCCGGTTGAGGAGACCTTCCAGTACTTGAAGGACGGCATGAATCTCGGCTGGTCCGGATTTACCCCGGCCGGTTATCCCAAGGCGATCCCCATCGCGTTCGCGGACCACGTGGAGAAGAACAATCTCCAGGGCAAGATGAGATTCAACCTGTTCATCGGCGCCTCGGTCGGAGCTGAGACCGAAGACCGCTGGGCATCCCTCAACATGATCGACCGCCGCTGGCCGTACCAGACCGGCAAGAACATCGCCGCCGGCATCAACGAAGGCCGCATCCGCATGGGCGACAAGCATCTCTCCATGTTCGCCCAGGACCTGGGCTACGGCTTCTACACCAAGGACTCCCCCACCGGCAGGCTTGACCTGGCCCTGATCGAAGTCAGCGCCATCACCGAAGAGGGTGGCCTGATCCTGGGCACATCCTGCGGCGCCGTTCCCGAAATCCTGATGATGGCCGACAAGATCATCCTGGAAGTCAACACCGCCATGCCCTCCCTGGAAGGGATCCACGACATCGTGGTCAACAAGAATCCCCCCAACCGGGAAGTACTCAACATCACCAAGGCCAACTCCCGCATCGGCACCACCTATGTTCCCTGCGACCTGAGCAAAGTTGTCGCCATCGTCGAATCCAAACACCCTGACAAGGGTCGCGCCTTCGCCGACTCGGACGAGTCCTCCGATGCCATCGCCGCTCACCTGATGGATTTCTTCAGCAACGAAGTCAAAATGGGTCGCCTGCCCAAGAACCTGCTGCCGATCCAGTCGGGTGTCGGTTCCATCGCCAACGCCGTCGTGGGCGGCCTGGCCAAGGGCCCCTTCTACAACCTGAGCGTGTACACCGAAGTGCTCCAGGACTCCATGCTCGACCTGTTCGACTCCGGCCGTCTCGACTGCGCCTCCTCCTGCTCCCTGTCCCTGTCGGAGAAGGAAGGCTTCCCGCGCTTCCTGGCCAACATGGACAAGTATTTCGACAAGATCACGCTGCGTCCGCTCTCCATCGCCAACCATCCGGAGCCGATCCGTCGTCTGGGCGTCATTGCCATGAACACCCCGATCGAGATCGACATCTACTGCCACGCCAACTCCACCCTGGTGGGCGGTACCCGCATGATCAACGGCATCGGCGGTTCCGGCGACTTCCTGCGCAACGGCTTCCTGAAGATCATGCACACCCCGTCGTCACGTCCCTCCAAGACCGACCCGACCGGCATCACCTGCGTGGTTCCGCACTGCCCGCACATCGACCACACCGAGCACGACCTGGACTGCGTGGTCACCGAGCAGGGTCTGGCCGACTGCCGTGGCCTGGCTCCCAAGGATCGCGCCAAGCTGATCATTGAGAAGTGCGCCCACCCTGATTACAAGCCAATCCTGACCGAGTACCTGGAGATCGCCACCGCCGACTGCTTCAAGCGCAAGGTGGGTCACCAGCCTCAGCTGTGGGACCGCGCCTTCAAGATGCAGCTTAACCTGGCCCAGAACGGCACCATGAAGATCAAGAACTGGGACATGAAGATCGACCTCTGCGAATAGTCGTTATTTTTCGCGACCAGCACGAAGAAGCCCTGCCGGGAAACCGGCGGGGCTTCTTTCGTTCAGGGGCGGGATTTCGCCCCGCAGACAGCGGCACAGATCTGAGAAAAAAAGAGGGGAACCAGCTACGTGAGCGATTCCCCTTTTCATGTCCGGCAGAGATGTGAATGAACGTTATTCTACTCCTCCGGCTCCGGAGTCCGGGCCTTGGGGTGGGCCTTGTCGTAGACCTCCATCAGGCGGTCGAGACTGACGTGGGTGTACTTCTGGGTGGTGGAGAGGGAGGCGTGGCCCAACAATTCCTGGATGGCACGCAGGTCCGCGCCCCCCTCCAGCATGTGGGTGGCGAAGGTGTGGCGCAGGGTGTGGGGGGAGATGTGTTTGAAGGCCGCTATCTCGTGCACATGGGCATCCACGATGCGGGCGACGCTGCGGCGGTTGATCCGATCACCCCGGCTGTTGAGAAACAGGGGGGCGGTTGCCGTACCCCCTCCCCGGCTGTCCAGGTACTCCTGGATGGCCCGGACCGCCCTGCTCCCCAGCGGCACGATACGCTCCTTGCCCCCCTTGCCCATCACCCGCAGCATTCCGCCCGCAAGATTGATGTCGCGGATTGCAA
This sequence comes from Pelobacter propionicus DSM 2379, assembly GCF_000015045.1. Classification (GTDB taxonomy): domain Bacteria; phylum Desulfobacterota; class Desulfuromonadia; order Geobacterales; family Pseudopelobacteraceae; genus Pseudopelobacter; species Pseudopelobacter propionicus. The sequence goes on along the minus strand of NC_008609.1, from coordinate 282,368 downwards.
GACCGGTCAGCTCCGATACGCGCAGCCCGCTGGAGTAGAGCGTCTCCAGAATGGCCCTGTCACGCAGCCCGTAATTTTCTTCTTCCGTGGGAGTCTCCATCAGGGCGGTGGCCTGATCGATGTCCAGGTGAAAGGGGAGTCGCTGCTCACGCTTGGGGGTGGCGATCAGTTCGGCCGGATTCCGGGAGACACTCCCCAGCCTGAGCAGGTGGCGGTAGAAGCTGCGGATAGCGGCCAGCTTGCGCCCCTGGGAGCTCTTCCTGATCTGCGTGCCCAGTTGGGCCAGGTAGCGCCGCAGCAGCAGATGGTCCACGTCCTCGGCCGTGGCAGAGTCTCCCATTTCGGCAGCAACAAAAGCCGCGAACTGGCGCAGGTCGCGATCATAGGCGGCCAGGGTGTGGGGCGACAGGTTGCGCTCCGTTTCCAGGTGGAGACGGAAAGCGCGGATCTGTTCCATCAGGGGCTGCATTGTTGCTCAGTCGAAGGGGGGTAGCGCGCTCTTCACCCGCCAGCTCTTCTTGTCGTCCACGTCCCGGTAGACCCAGTCCTGCTTGTAGGTCAGGGTCTTGATGCGGTAGGAGGGGAGTGCGTAGTAGTCGAACTCCACCATCACATCGCCGCGTTTCCTGTCCGATAACATCTCCATGGTCAGAATGCGAAAATCGGTGATGGTAACCCCCCGCCTCCTCATGCTCTCGGCAGTTGTCATATACGTATCCCGCCCCTCCGGCTCCATGTACATCTGACCGGCGCCGACGACCTCCTGCCAACGCAACATGCGGTTGTACCCCTTGACACTGGACTCGAATTCCTCGCGGAACCCCTTGTCCGGGACGCAGGCGGCCATAAGCAGGCCGCAGAACAGCATGGCAACTATTTTCACGATTCTCCGCATGACGGTTCCCTCTCCTTGGTGTGAATGTACTCGATCAGATCCAGGGCCAGCTCCACCTTGCCGAAGGGGGGCATCAGGTAGTAGCCGCCGCTGGAATGGAAGCTGGCATCAATGAACTCCCTGGCGATGGCCAGCCCCTCGGCCACGCCGGCCTCCTTCTCCAGTCCACACATGCGCGCCAGCACCGTTTCAGGGATGGAGATACCCGGCACCTCATTGTGCAGGTAGTCGGCGTTGCGCTGGCTGACCAGCGGCATGATTCCCGGTATCAGGGGAATGGCGCAGTCGGCGGTCAATTCAAGTGCCTGGAAGAAGAGGCCCGCATCGTAGATCGGTTGGGTCTGGGCAAACATGGCGCCGTTGGCCACCTTCTTGCGCAACCGGCTGGCCTGGCCGGCCATGTCCCGCGCATTGGGGTTGAAGGCGGCGCCGATGGTGAAACCGGCGCCGCCTCCGATGGGATTGCCCATGGCATTGACACCCCGGTTCAGGTCGGCCAGCAGCTTGATCAGGGTCAGGGAGTGCAGGTCAAAGACCGAGGTGGCTCCGGCGTGGTCCCCCATGGTGGCCGGGTCGCCGGTCACCGCCAGCACGGAGCGGATCCCCAGCAGGCTGGCTCCCATCAGGTCGGACTGCATGCCGATCAGGTTGCGGTCGCGGCCGGTGACGTGGATGATCACCGGGATCCCCACCTGCTGCTGGATCAGGCTCCCCAGGGCGATGTTGCCCATGCGGGGACGCGCCAGGGGGTTTTCCGCCAGGTTGATGGCATCCACTCCTGCCCGCTTGAGACGCCGGCACCCCTCGATGATGCGGCTGCAGTCCAGCCCCTTGGGTGGATCCAGCTCCACGGTGATCAGCTTGCGCCTTCCCCAGGCATCCAGGAACGATCCGCCGGAAGAGGAGGGGCGCTGCTCCGGCTCACCGACCCTGACTGCGGCCGCACCGGCCCGACTGGCAGGGCACCGCCCCGACAGGGCGCGGGAGATGGCGGCTATGTGCTCCGGCGTGGTGCCACAGCAGCCCCCCACCAGGCTTGCGCCGGCCGCCACCAGCTCCCCGGCCATGGTGGCCAGGTACTCGGGGGTGGCGCGGTAGATGAAGCGACCGTCGTGGTATTCGGGGAAACCGCTGTTGGCATAGGCGGTGATCGGCTTATGGGTGACCGCCGCCAGCCGCCGCACCACCTTGACCAGCTCCAGGGGACCTGCGCCGCAGTTGGCGCCCACCAGGTCGGCCCCGGCGCGCTCCATGGCGGCGCAGAACTCCTCAACCGTAGCGCCGTCGGCGCTGCGCCCCCCCTCCAGAAAGGCCATGGAAGCCGCCACGGTCAGACCGGTGCAGCGGGCCGCTTGGACCGCCGCCGCCAGTTGGGTGAGGGAGGAAAAGGTTTCCAGCAGCAGCAGGTCCACGCCCCCCTCGGCCAGGGCCTGGCACTGGACCCGGAACAGCTCCGCCATGCGCTCCTGATCAGACTCGGCCTCGTCCCCCCTGATGCGCGGCAGCGGGCCGACGGATCCGGCCACCAGCACATCCCTTCCCTGATCGGCGGCCTGACGGGCGATGCGGGCCCCGGCAAGGTTGATCTCCCACACCCGCTGCTCCAGACCCAGGGCGGCCAGTCTGGTATAATTGGCGCCAAAGGTGTTGGTCTCGATCACCTGGGCGCCGGCGGCCACGTAGTCGTCGGCCAGCTCCCGCACCAGGGCGGGGCGCGTCAGGTTGAGCTGCTCAAAGCTGCTGTCCAGGCCGACCCCCCGGGCGTAGAGCATGGTGCCCAGGGCGCCGTCACCGGTCAGTACCTCCCCTTTCAGTCGCTCAAGGATGTTCATGGGGTTTGCCTCATCGTTTCACCCGGGTATACACTGTTGCCCCAATCCCCAAGATGGGGTATAAGGGCTGTTTACTGATTCAACCGCCACAGGGAGTCTTTCAATGCACGCACTCGTTCAATGGTTGCTGGATACCATAGGCTCCATGGGCTATCCCGGAATCTTCCTGCTCATGGCCATGGAGAGCTCCATCATCCCGGTGCCCAGCGAACTGGTCATGCCGCCGGCCGGCTACCTTGCCTTCCAGGGGGAGATGAACATGGCCGCAGCCATCCTCTGCGGCACACTGGGAAGCCTGGTCGGAGCCTATGCCAACTACTTCGCCTCCCACTACCTGGGCAGGCCGCTGATCATCAGGTACGGCAGGTACGTGCTGATCCCCCCTGAAAAGTTCGAGCGGGTGGAGCACTTCTTCCTGCGCCACGGCGAGATATCCACCTTCATCGGCAGGCTGCTGCCGGTGGTGCGTCACCTGATCTCCATCCCGGCCGGGCTGTCCGGCATGAACCACCTGCGCTTCTCGCTCTACACCCTGCTGGGGGCCGGCATCTGGTGCACCATCCTGACCGGCATCGGCTATGTCATCGGAGAAAACCAACAGCTGATCATGCGCTACTCCCACCAGGCCCTGCTCTGGGTGGTCATATTCAGCATCGCCCTGATCAGCGTCTATATCTGGCGGCAGCGGCGGCGCTCGGGTATTAAAGCCTAAAGAACCGGGGAAGGCAAAGAGATTTTTAGCCATTTCCAGAGGAGACACAAACCATGCAGATCAAACGCGCCGACCGCATCCACTACCTGGCCACCGATTTCAATGGCCAGCCCTGCTCCGTACAGGGTTTCACCACCCGCCACGAGGGTGTGTCGCGCCCCCCCTACAACTCACTCAACCTGGGAACCACCACCCTGGACCAGCAGCACAACGTGGAGGGGAACCGCAGCCTGATGATGCGCGCCTTCGGCGTTGCCCAGGATGCGCTGGTCACGGTTCGCCAGGTTCATGGCAACGATATTCTGGTGATCGACGCGCCCAACGAGGATGCCACCCATTTCCTGTCGGTGGAAAGCGACGCCATCGTAACCAATCAGCCGGGGCTGATGATCGGGGTCTGCGTGGCCGACTGCGTCCCGATCCTGCTGCTGGACGCGGAAAAGCGGGTGGCTGCGGCAGTGCATGCCGGCTGGCAGGGCACCGCCTCCCGGCTGGTCGCCAAGACGGTTGCCGCCATGGCTTCGCTGTTCGCCTGCGACCCGGCAACGCTGCAGGCGGCCATCGGCCCCTGCATCTCTCCCTGCTGCTACGAGGTTGACGAGCCGGTCAGGCAGGCCTTCACCAACAGCGGCATTCCCTGGGATTCCGTCGCAACCGGAAGCGGAACTGACAAATGGAGGCTGGACCTGGCAGGTGCCAACCGGCACCTGCTCCTCTCCGCCGGCCTCCCCTCCCCCGCCATCCAGACCGCGGAGATGTGCGTCTGCTGCCAGCGCGAACAGTTCTTCTCCTACCGCCGGGACAAGGGGGAGACCGGCCGACAGATGGGGTTCATCATGCTGAAACCATAGAGTTTGATGGGCTCTATGACTTCGATGGGGTGACTCCGCTAACTCATTGAACTTATAGACCCCATACACCTCAAGAGGTTAGCCATGCTTGCCAAAGTTCTCAGCAGCACCCTGATCGGGATCGACGCCATCATCGTCGATGTGGAGGTTGACCTGGCCCCCGGCCTGCCGGCTTTCGCCACCGTGGGGCTGCCGGACGGCGCGGTCAGGGAGAGCAAGGACCGGGTGCGGGCCGCGCTGAAGAATTCGGGGTACGATTTCCCTACCCGGCGTATCACCGCAAATCTGGCGCCGGCCGATATCAGGAAAGAGGGGGCAGCCTTCGACCTCCCCATCTCCATCGGTATCCTGGCCGCCAGCGGGGTGATCAGGACCACCAGGTTGCAGCAGTTCATCCTGCTGGGGGAGCTCTCCCTGGACGGCAGCCTCAAGGCAGTGCGCGGGGCACTCTCCATGGCGGTGGCAGCCAGGCGGGCAGGTCTTTCCGGCATCATCCTGCCCCAGGAGAACGCCTGCGAAGCCGCCGTGGTGGAGGGAATCCAGGTCATCGGCGCCATGACCCTCTCCCAGGTGGTGGAATTCCTCTGCGACCGGATCAGCATCGAGCCGTACCGCATCGACCTGCAGGAGCTCTTCAGCAGGAGCTGCGGCTATGCCGAGGACTTCAGCGAAGTCAAAGGGCAGGAGCATGCCAAGCGGGCCATGGAGGTGGCTGCCAGCGGAGGCCACAACCTGCTGATGATCGGGCCGCCCGGTTCGGGCAAGACCATGCTGGCCCGCCGCATCCCCACCATCCTGCCGGCCATGTCCTTCGAAGAGGCCATCGAGACCACCAAGATCTTCAGCGTCAGCGGCCTTTTGGAGCGTGAGTACGCCCTGCTGGCTGCGCGCCCCTTCCGTTCACCGCACCACACCATCTCCGACGTTGGACTGATCGGCGGCGGCACCACCCCCAAGCCGGGCGAAGTGTCCCTGGCCCACAACGGCGTACTGTTCCTAAACACGACAACTTAATAATCCCCATCCACTCAAAATTTCATATCCACAGAAATGGATCTTTGGTTCAAGGAGCTTCATAGCAATGAAGTGAATATAAACCTGGAGGGATACTTTTGCATGGGGGAGAAAATATGAGACGCATCAGTGAAATGAACCCGCATGAAAGACACAAGGCTATGGCTGAATGTATGCAAAGGTCTCTCACTAGAGATGCCTTTGATAAAATTGTTGCTGTTGAGGCAAAAATTCATCGAATCAAATTGTCTGGCGAAAAAATCAAAGGACAAAAAATGCAGGGATTGTATGATTACGACTCTTTCAAGAAAATATTCCCTAAAGCTGGATTTAATTCTGAATTTGTTCCTGATGATCGAATGCCAAATTACAATGTGCAACTAACAGTAGATATGGATATGTATAAGCTGAATATCTTTACTTACCGCAATAAAGGCTGTTGTCCACCATTTTGTTTGGATGTGACTCCTAAAGAATGTGTTTCTTTATCTGACTTCTATAACTCACTAATTAAATTGAACAATTTGATTCCAAATATGTGTGTATCGTCCGTTGAAAATACCATTGATATCTATTGTGATACACCCGCAGATGTTGAGTGGCTTTTTTGGTTGTTAAGACGTGCTGTTTTCATCCCTTATGCAAAAGATGCTACACAGAATTCCATTGATACAGCTGAATGGAATGATAAGTTACGGTTGTCTATGTTTCAGCATTATGGTGGTGATACTAAGATCTATCCACGCGGAAACGATTGTGACAAAAAAAAAGGTAAAGGTTGGCCACTCGACACATTTAATAGGGTCAGGCTTGAATACACTCCAGATAGAAGAATGTTATTGAATAAATTCAACATTGACAAGCTATCTGACTTTTTACGGGATTGTAAATTCCAAGATATCAATGGAATGAATTACAATTTTCGACGTTTTGAAGGATCAGGCAATTACCCAGAATATTATGAAGATGATTGGAGTAACTATTCTGCGGAAGATAAAAATGGTAACACCGGTGCATTTCAGAATGAATATATTTTGCGCAGTGTAATGCCAGAAACGAAAAATAATTACAGGAAATACGTTGTAGATATTGAGGATTTTGAACCGCTGAAGGAAAAACTGATAAATGCTATGAAGATTTTAGACTTAGAATGGGGAGTATTGAGCATAATATAATATATCTACAATCTGTGTAAAAGACTAACGATGCTAGGTGGAATAATGGAATAGACAATGGCTTTTGAGCCTAAGGTTGATGATCTTTAACAGTGTTTTTCAAGCTCGTTTCGTGCATTATAGCAACATCATTCAGAACATTTTTCTTTGTTTTTAGTGGCATTGGTTCGTTTTTTTCGTAAGAAACATTCGTTTTCATGGAAGGAACTGGAGGTAAACAGGTGCTCATGTCAAGCTCGCGTAATAAAAATAAATCTTTTTCAGCTACGGAACAAGCATTGTCGGATGTGTCTCACCTTCTTTCGCGGCTTTGTAAAAGCAGAAAGGCTGCGGTAAAACTTCCAGCGATCATCAGCTTGACGGGTGAAGTTGCGAGGCTTACCCGCGCCTTGCAAAAACAAGGTACAGAGCATGGTGACGGACAGGATAATGATGGCTACGGTGATCCTAGCCATTATGAAAAAATATCCACACCGAGCAAGGCTACAAACCTTATCAGGTGATACGATGGATTAGTTTCATTAGTACTTAAATCATACTGCTTTCTTGCCTCAAAACACATGCGGCAAAGGGCCTGACTGCCCCTACAAGCTATCAATACTGACAGACACACACTGTGAGCTGTCTTGTTATTGTGCAATTCGGCAGTGATGTGAATTTGTGAAGTGAAAGAATTATTCACGGACACCATTTGTGACCACAACTGATACATTGTACGACAAGTTTTTTACTACCAATCAAGCCACCAAGCAACCCAGCAGGCCCCATCAATATGCCTCCAACCGCAGCTTTTCCTAAACCAAAACCCTTCCCACTAGCATGGTACGTATCTCTAGCTTTACATTTTGGACAAATAACCGGAGTACTATTTTGCGAATAATCATTATTGACGGAATTCGAACTGTGGCTGATGCCAGCATCTGAATGAGTTAAATCATCAATAGCCAAATAATCCATTGATTTTTTAAGTGCCTCATCTGCCTGTTTTACTTTTTCTTTTGCCTGTTTAAGCTTTTCTTCATTTTGTTCAGATATTTCTTTTCGTTTCTTGGCTTTTTCTGATTCCTCATCTGCCTGCTTTGATTTCATTTTCCAATACAATACAGTTTCTTTATCATTCATTTTATTAACCGGAAAACTACAATAGGAACATAAGTCATCTTTTTCTAATATTTTTGTAAAGCATAATGGACATATTACTTTTGTAGTATCAAGCAACGCACTCTCTTGAACTTTTTTCAACAATAATTCTGTTATCTTGCGCACTGCATCTATGACAATTGCATCAATTTCCGCAAAAGCATCAAAGATGCTTTTATGAGTATCTTTTGCAGCGCATATATTTTCGTTTGGAATAACAATAAGAGAATCAACTCTCTCAGATAGTTCACTAACACCTTTTTCAGCTATTTTAATACGAGCTTGACCTTCATACAAAAATGGCAATGTAACGACTGCAACTAAAAAAACGCCAAGGGTGCGAGCGGCGTCAGCGAATACCTGTGCTGCTCCAGTGCCAGTACCTCCACCCATTCCTGCAACAAGTATAACCAAATCTGCTTCTGTAATTGCTCTTACAAATTCTTTGATCGATTCTTGCGCTGCTTCACGACCTTTTTCTGGATTCGAACCAGCACCAAGTCCCATTGTTGCATTTGCACCTAGCTGTATTTTTGTAGGGCCTGAGGATGTGGCTGAGGACAATGCTAAAGACTTAAAATCCGAGTCTGTTGCGATGTAAGTCACGCCCTGGATTGGGTCCTTTGTCATACTTGTTATGAAATTCCTACCTGCTCCTCCTATTCCAATTACTTTAATAACATTACATTTGCCATGAAGGCTTGATAAAACTGTTTTATTTTTGTCATAAATATCGCCCACTTGTTGATCAACAGAATCTATGCAGTTAATTAAACATGATGTACTTTGTTTTATTGGTGTATTTATATTTGAAGCAGTCATTACAATATCATCTTTCACACTTTTGTTTTGCACTTCATATATTGAACTATTTTGCTGCTGTTGTATCAACAGTGGTATGTCAACATAATCAGGCTTCTCAAAATCATATTTATCTCTGTTCTCATTATTATAATCACTTACCTTGCCTGTTTTCATGTAAAGTTCTTTTTCGTACTTATATCTATTTTCGTAATTCACTTGTTTCTCTTCTGGTGAGTTACTTATATTCGGTTCGGTTTTAGATCCTGATTTCCATAGCTTTGCAATGCCATAATAAGTAATTAGTAAAGTTACTAGTATACCAATCCACTTGAGAAAAGTATTATTATGCTTTTTTGGAGTTGAAATAGGATTTGCGGTGGTTGATTTGGTAATGACTTTTGAAGCTGGAGCTGGATTTTTAGCCTGAGGTTGTGCAGTAGTTTTTGTTATATGGGTTGTCGATGGAGTTGGAAAATCCATTTTGTATGTCCAGGTTTTTCCAAAACCATCGGAAAATACAATTTTCTTGAACCCTAGTGAGCGCCACAAATCCCAGCTTTGCCCATCATTCACAGTCTGATAAACAGACGCTCTATTGTACAAGACAAATGTCATTGTCAAGGTTGATTTGTCCTTGCCAGACGCTCTAATTTTTTCATCTATTCCTTGGCTAAGGCTCATGTTTTCAGCAAGTTCGCAAAACTTCACTCTCTCTTGTGCGGTTGTTGCTTCAGCGCAGGTAACAAACAACATCCAAACAATTATCCCCATAATAAGTTTCTTCATCGAGCACTCCTTGTTTTGTTAAAATCATCATCTATTTGAAAACATGTGGTGAGCTTGAATTGTGATTACTAATGCGATTGTCTGTCATCCATGGACTTCATATGTTTGATTTAATGCATGAAAGTTATTTCTTTGTTCGTATTTTGAATCGATAGCTCTCGATTTTATATCATGACAGCAACACCCAGAGAAGATATTTTTGTAATGCTTTAATGGTGTTGCGCTAAATTAATTTTTGTGTAAACTACATAAACGCTCGTTTAAGCAAATTACATAAGAGAGGTCATTCTATGCCAGACGGCAGATTTGTCAGCTACATCAGGGTGTCTACAGCTAAACAAGGCGCAAGCGGTCTTGGACTCGAAGCCCAAAAGAAAGTCATATATGATTATTTGAATTGTGGTAATTGGGAGCTGATCGCTGAATATATCGAGATTGAATCAGGCAAAATTGATAACCGCATAGAACTAAATGAAGCGTTGAAGCGTTGTCAGATGACGGGGGCAACCTTGATAATAGCTAAATTGGATAGGTTATCGAGAGATGTTCATTTTATTAGCTCTATTCAAAAATCAAATATTGAGTTTGTTGTTTGTGACATGCCATTTGCAAACAAGTTTTCAATACACATTTTTGCTGCCTTAGCAGAAGAAGAACGCAGAATGATAAGCGAGCGCACAAAACTTGCTTTGCAATCGGCAAAAGCAAGAGGCGTAAAACTTGGTAAGAATAATCTTACAATCGATGGAATCTGCAAAGGTAGCAAGAATAGCTTGCATGTAAGGATACAAAAAGCTGACAAATTTGCAAATCAAGTTGTACCAATAATACAAGAGCATATTGTTAATAAACTTAGCTTGAATCAAATTGCGCACGAGCTGAACAGCGCAAGCATACTTACAGCTCGGGGCAAGGTGGGCGCATGGACAGCTAGAGCAGTAAGAAACGTATTAAACAGGATCTAGCCCCCCCTCAATTTATCTTGCAGAAGAAATTAAATTTAAACTGTTCGGGTGTTGAGCATATTTTATCCTGGTGCGAGTAATTAAAGAATCACAATATAAATATAATATAATCATCTGATTCCAGAAAACGCCTGTATGATACAAATGAAATAAATAATCATGGGGGCAAAAATGAAGGTTGTTGGTTATTGCAGGGTGAGCACACAAGAACAAGCTGTCAACGGAACTTCAATTGAAACACAAAAGCTGCATATTCAAAATGAATGTAAAAAACTTGGTTATCAGCTTATTGAGATCTATATTGATGGCGGTGTTTCTGGTAATGATGGTAATCGCTTCGCTTTAAATAGACTTCTTGAAGACGCGAAGTTCAAAACATTCAATTGTGTCATGTTTACAAAACCAGACAGGTTAAGTAGAAATTTGGGATATTCAATAAATGTTGTTAAAAGCTTAGAACAACTCCAAGTCAAAATTCATTGTATTGAGCAACCTATAATAAACAAGCCCGGTCTGATGTTTAATATTTTGGGGTCTTTTGCAGAACATGAAAGAGACATGATAAAGGAGAGAACAGATTCTGGTAGAAAAGCTAAATGGAAATCAGAATCATCAGTTATCGGAAGTCTTCCTTTTGGGTACAAAAAAGTAAATGGTAAAGTTGAAATTGATGACCTAAATTCACTTATATACAATAGAATAGTAAATATGTATCTTAATCAAAACTATTCTATGAAAGATATAGCAGTTAAACTAACCGCAGAAGGTATTCCACTACCTGGAGCAAGCAACAATAAACACAGCAATTCATGGAGTTCAACAACAATTAGTGATATTCTGAAGAATGATTCTTATACTGGAATTACATATCAAAACAAATACGTATTTGAATCAAGAAAGAGCAAAAAAACCAATAAAAGCTACTATGCTGCTACTAATGTAGAAAAAGATAAGAGTGAATGGATAAAAAGAACATATCCAAAATTGATAGATCAAGATAGGTTTGATAAAATTCAAAAACGCATTTCACTTCAAAAAAAGAAACCCAAAAAACAGCATTCTGGCCTTAATGAACACTTTATGGCAGATAATACTTTGTACTGTGGCTATTGTGGAACAAGGCTCAGAAAACTTAAAACAAATGAAGGAAAACTAAAATATACTTGTCATTGGGCTTATACGACAAAAACTGATTTGTTTTTGAGTAATCGTAATAAATGTATCTTAAAACCAATTGATGCAAAAGAAGCTGACGATAGAATATTCGATGAAATCACAGAAATTATCTCAGATCCTGGACACTTTGCACAGGAATGGCTCAGAGATACAAACATTGATGAGCTTAGTGATAAAGTAAACAGGCTTAATAAAATAGAAAATAATCTTCGTAACGCTCTCCTTGACGGCTTTAGACTGGTTCAAGAATCAGATAATCCCGAAATTAAACAAATATATAAGGATGCTTTGCGTAATAAAGAACAAGAATTCTCAGAAGTGCAGAACAGCCTCAAAAATGCAAACAATGAATTATTTTTTGCTGTAAACAAAGTGAACCATCTCGCTGAATTTCAAAGTGCTTTAGAGGACGCTGCAAAGAGAGATAAGATTGGCATCTATTTTTCAGCAAAAGCGCAATTCAAAACGTTTTTATGCAATTTGCCATTTCAAGAGAAAAAGCGTATTGTTGGCGCTGTTGTCTCACCAGAAGATGGTGGCAAATATTTAGTTCGCCATCCTACTTTAAACGATATTGCAGACGATACTGATAGCATTCCGGAGGATGAACTTTACACTTCTCTTCCTGCAAAGGGTCATATACTTGATGGTATTTTTTCGATAGATCTGAACCGAATTCAATCCATCATAAGCAGCTTGAATTACATGGAGTTATTAAGTAGTGCTGTTCCTGGATGAACTTCCCGAATTCAAAAAGAACGTGCTGGAAGTGCTGCGCCAGCCGCTGGAGGATGGCCGCGTGACCATCTCCCGCTCGCTGATATCCCTGACCTATCCGGCCCGGGTCATGCTGGTGGCGGCCATGAACCCCTGGAGATGTGTGAACCTTTCTCTACTGGCGCGAACGAAGGGATATAAAAGAAGACAAAATGGAGGGAATCCTCGCCGACATCAATCCGCTCGACGAGTTCTTTCACGACTTGCTGCCTAGCCTCGTAGCTCAACGACGACCACAATGATGCCAGTGTGGTCGCCCTCTCGATCACATACGATTTTCCTATCTCGTTGGTCTTGATGAAATCGATCTCTGCTTGCAATCGCGGGATTTCTTGGATGATGTTATTAAGCTTGGTCTTGACCGGATCGTACCTTTCCTTGAATCCATTGTGGTCGATGACCTGTTTGCCATAAAGGTCAATCAGAACATCAATCTTACCATTCACTTCCTTCTGCTCTTTCTTCAGCAGATCCAACCGTTCCTGTTTCTCCTGGAGATCTTTCTCCAAGTCCTCATTGGAACCAAGCTGTTCTGGTGCAACAATAATCCCTCTCAAAGCCTTCTGAAAATTCTCTTCAATGATGTCCTCGTTGATTCTCATCCTGCATTTCTTGCAGGCGTAACGAGGAATTTTCATCGATGGATACGGAGCTACGTACAGCTTCTCGCCGCATTGGCATTTGAGAATTCCTGAAAACAGAAATCTACCAACCTTGGGGACGGACTTGAAGGACGTGTATCGCCTGGCTGTTTCCTCGAATATCTTGTTCGCTGCATCCCAGTCTTCTTCTGACACAAGAGGCTGTACGTTGGTGTAGACCCAATCTTTCTCGGGCTTCAGTACCCAATTTTTCTTGTTGCCAAGGCTCTTTGCGTAATTGGCCCGTCGTATCCCTTTGTAGACGGTGTCTGATAATAGGCGCTTGAGTGATGTAGGCTTGTAAACCTTCTTGCTACGCGAATATAGGCCCTCTTCTTTGAGTTGGTTACAGGTGGTGAGCAATTTGCCAGTCTCAAGAAAAATCTCGTATGCTCGTTTAACGATAGGAGCTTCATCAGGGTTCGGGATGAGTTTGCCTTCCACCCAGTGATAACCGAACGGGCCTTTGCCACCGGTATTTTTTCCCAGTTTCGCTCTGACAGGAATCGATGCCGCAACACGAGCTGATATTTCTTCCCGTTCCCATTGAGCCAAAGCTCCAATGACGGTATAGAGAAGTCGACCGGCAGGCGATGAAGTGTCGATACTCTCTTCAAGGCTGACGAGCGCCGCATCGTGTTTCTGGAAGTAATCAGATATTTCGAGGAGTTGTTTGGTATTGCGGGCAAGACGGGCAAGCTTTGAGAAAATTATGGCCTGTATTCGACCGGAAGCCACATCGGCCAACATTCTTTTGGCCTCGGAGTTTTCCAACACATCCTTGCCGGACACCCCGGAGAGATCATAGAGGTCAACTACATTCCATCTCTTGAGTTCTGCATACATTCTGGCCCGGGCTTCATGATTCTTTGGTGATTCTCCCCGTGCCTGGTCTTCTGTTGATACCCGAATCCATATTCCGACGTTCATCCTGCAATCCTACCTAAATCAGACCGCCGGCCCATACTACCCTACCGACGATTATTAGATTCAACGCGTCCTCGCCATGAATAATTTCAGCCTCGTAAAGAGGATTGTCACTACGGATCACCACTGAGCCATCGTATTTCTTTTGAAGACGTTTTACGAGCAGGGCATCCCCATATTGAACAACGTAAATCGCTCCATCCTCGACACGAGATGTCCTGGTGTCCACCAGAATAAGGTCGCCATTACTCAAAGTCGGTTCCATGCTGTCGCCTTGGACTGAAATGAGTACTAGGAAATCCCGCGGAATTCCCAACGCATTCTTTACCCATTCCGCCTTGAAATACAGATGATCCACAATCTGCTCGCTGTGGATGATCGCTCCACCACCGGCACTGGCCCTCACCTCGTATCGGGGCACCTTGATGTAGCCGTCCTCTTCGGAGACCAAACCGTTATCTCGACAAATTGTCGGAAGAGAACTGCCATCCGAGAACAACCACTGCAAATTGATGTTCTTCCGAATGCACAATTTGATGATTTTCTCGTACGGGACAGTCCCCCGTTTTTTCCAGGTGCCAAGCAACCTTGGGTCGCTTTCAAGCGCTTTTGCTACCTCAGTATCGTTCTTCAATCCGAGAGCAGTTTTCAGCTTTTCGATGATGCTCTCGATCAAAATTTCATCAATAAGCTGATTCTTGCTTGACATAATTTTCATCTCCATGCAACAATAGTCATCATGATGAAGAATTCGCTTAAAATTAAGATCCTGATGATGCAAAAAGGAATATCAGGATCACATATCGCCGAAAAAGCAGGTGTGCATCGTACCGCCGTCTACCACGTAATCAGCGGGAGAGCAAAATCACAACGTCTGCAGAGGCTAATTGCCCAGGAACTTGGATGGTCTTTCGAAGCGCTTTGGTCCGGCTGAATCATGCTTCGTTAGCAAGTTATTTCCCATAGGCAACATGATGCCATCTATTCATCATTTATAGCATACGTATTTCATATTTTCATCAAAATGTTTAGCTAATCTTCTATTTGCTGTGGGTAGCCATTGAAAGTGACTTTCGAGTACAAAAAAACACCTGACCCGAATGCCAGGTTTGAGCGCCTGATGGACATCATCAGACGGGATCTGGAACGCCAGGCTTTTGTACGTGAAACTGGGCTGAGCAGAGTCAAGCCGGCACCACCTCTTTGCACCATGGAGGTGGCCATTGCAACATAACACGATGCTCCCAACTGACGATTACAGCAGTTCAGAGTCCTTCGAACAAATCCTCCAGAGCATTGCGGCCAGACCTAAATTCCTTCCTGAATGGCCGGAAACCCAGCGAGCAATGCCCAACGAGATATTACGATCAGCACTATTCAACTGTCGCAACCGCAATCAGGCTCGTCAATTCCTCAAAGACGCAGAAATCGCAATGATCGGTGACGGCCAGGTCATCTATCGTGGAGAAGAACTGCGACAGGATGATGAACTGGTTTGGTTACACCTTATGCATCTTGCCAAAAAGGTCTCGCTCGGTTCCTGCGTGTGTTTCACCCCCTACTCCTTCGTCAAGATGCTCGCATGGCCAATCAAGGGTCAGAGCTATGAACGTCTTCGAACTTGTCTCAGCCGAATGCAGGCAACAGCCATCCGTTTTCAATCGAAGCGGATTGGAAGCTTTGTCAGTGTCTCACTGATCCTCAAGTTCAGATCTAGAAACGATGCGAATGAGAATCTGCCTCGCTGGGAAGTCTGGGTCGGTGAAGAGATGCGCCTTCTCTTCGACGAGGAATTCTTGACGAGGATGAACTGGGAGACCAGGAGATCCCTGCCTGACGGTATCGCATCCAAGCTGTACGGTTATTGGTCGAGCCACCGGAAACCTTTTCCTGTCAAGACAGAAACACTTGTCAAACTTTGCGGGTCAGGGATGGCGCTGCGTCATTTCCGAATAGAGCTGAAGAAGGCTCTCGATGTTCTGGTCAGTGTCGGTTTTCTCGACTCTTGGCATGTTCAGGAAGATCTGGTGACCGTCACACGGAAGTATTGACCTATGACTTATCGAGTATTGACCTTTGACCGACGAACTACTGACCTTAGACCGGCAACGTATTGACCTTTGCCCTACAGGTACTGACTTTTGACCGGCACAACCATTGACTTTAGACCGGCAGGGCTATTGACCTTAGACCGCATGACGCCGTTTAAATTCACGTTACAGAACGGAGAATTAGCGAGTTTTCCACAACCCCCTAACCTTCTTTTAACCTTTTATAACCAATAGGGGCTGAAAATATCGTCAAGGAGGATTCCATGAATTGCCCTGTTCCTGATGACGCCGTGACAATCGTCATAGCTTATTTACGACAGCAAGGACTCACCGTCATTCATACCGGCAATGCCTACCACCTGACTGAAGGCATGCCTAACATCAATGTCGTCATCAAGGCATTCCGTGATCAGGCAATCAGCATTGCTGAAGACGGCACCATTCATCTTTTTGGAATCTACCTTCCGTCTGGATGGGACACCGTGAGAATCAGGAGAAAGGTCGAAGATCACCTTCGGAAGATCTCCTCCACGGAAGAAATTATCCGTATTGCTTCATGTCTGGGAGTGAAACTTTCTGAAACCGTAAAGTGACCCGGGAGCGGTGGATCTCTGGTCGTAGTACGACAACCAAATAGAACAGATTCAATCTGGCACGGCCAGGCACTTCAATGTGCTGGCAAAGCCGGTCAACGGAGAAAACTTCCGTGGCCGGCTTTTTTTGTTTTGAGCGGAGGTCACATGGATTTCTTCAAGGCAATGCAATGGGTGCAAGAGAACGAACCCACTATCAATAGCAAGATCAGGCAGTACCGAAAATTCACTCCCTATGAAATGTGCGACTTCCTGCAAGAGGCATATGAAGCAGCTCTGGTTGCTGTCCTCCGCAGTCAGGAGAAGAACATTCCGTTCGAGGCTGCATTCTGGACCACATTCCGGAACAAGATCAGTGTTCTGACTCCCGACCCTAACTTCACGCATGGCTCGAATTCGATACCCTCGCATATCTGTTGTGGCGACATCGATTCGATCGAACAGACGAGTCACAGGTGTGATGAAGGCGCTGACATCGAGGCGATCTTCGAGGCCATTTCACACCACTTGACGAAACGGGAAAGAGAAACCCTGTCTTTCTCCCTGGGGGTAGCGGAACAAGGGAAACTAACAACCCACGAGATCGCTGATCTTTACGGCTGCTCTGACTTTAATGTCCGAGACACTCTGAAAAGGGCGTTCAGACGAATAAAACAACTCGCAGACAACGGAACCATCGTCGTTGACCGCATGAGGCTCGTGACACAACAGCACCAGGAAATAATGTCTGGCTGTGAAGCCATACATGACTTCAAGCAGTTGGGTTACTCGGCAAGAAGCCCGCCTTCATGATGAGGCACTTCATGTCCATAGCAACCGATTATTACATCCCGAAAAGGAGCCATTATGGAACTCAACACTGCAATTACAAAGTTCAAGCCATTATCCCAGAAGGTGCTCAGGCGCCTTGCTGATGACAGCATCATCGAATTCCCGCTTACGGACAGCGACCAGATGCTTCTCTCTGGTCTCTGCCGAATCTGGACAGACGAATGGTACGTTGCCCAGATGAATAAAACCTTCAAGCCGGACAAGAGGGCAGTCATGCTGGCTTTTCCCAATTTCGGAAAAATTGAACGCTACATTCTTAGCAACTATCTCAATCTCAAACCTGGGGCAAAACTTCGGTCTAGAGATATGGCCAACCGCATCCGGCAACACTTCAAGGTCGAGTATCCGCAATTTAAAATTCACCGAGTTCGACAGGCGGCTTACAACCTTCGTCGTTATTCTCGTTCCGGAAGCCGTAAACATACCTTGATCCAGTTGGCCATATTGGAGGGGAGCCACGATAATTTTTGGACATAAACATCTGTCAGAGTCGACACATAAACATTTCTATAAGAACTTGTTCTTGTAGAAATGTTGTTACCACGCTGACCAGGGAGATTGGAGCATGAGAATAGAAAATCTTGAAGAGAAATTGAATTCACGCATCGTAGAGGCATATATCTCCGGTCTCAGCGTGATCGAGATAACCAGGGTCCTCAACAAAAGCAGCGCCGAGCATATCCATAACCTGCTCAGAGATACCGGCCACATCGATACCCTCAAAAAAGAAGGTTTACGGCGTTCGTACGGAATCGACGATAAGTGGGAAACCGCACTGCGGAAAAAGGGGTATTCCTTTCCTCGCTGGTGCGCGGGGTGGGGTTTTGATCCAGTGAAGTCTGCACAAGAGCTGGCTTTAGGAGAACGGGGCGATGTCCATGAAGCGCTCAAGAGGGACTTCCCCATCGTGTACTCGCGGATGTTTGGCGAAGTGCCGCCTCATAGGAAGCCGACGATCAGAATTCATGACCCCCATCCATCGGTAACGATCATGTGGCATCCTGACCGCAATGCCTACGTTGCCGAGATGATCGGGGACCCGACCATCAATGCCGCAGGTATTGATCTGGAGCATGCCCTGCAACGCTTTCTTGCTTCGATCCGGTATGATGAACATATCAAACGGCTGGATCTGATTATTGCCCAGAAACAATCCAGTTAGATTCTCTGGAGGGGGGCGCTCACTGCTCAATGGCGTTGGCAATATAGGTTGCTTTTTGGGATAACAATTAACATCCCAAAGTGTTCCCAATTTAGACGGATTCCAAATAATCCCCAAAATATTCTCCCAAATAGCCTCCTAAACCTTCCCCCCTACAAGATTATCGATGTAGGGGGCTTTTTCTTTCCCCAATAAGTCACCATCAAGGAGGCATGTATGGGAGTGTTCGTTTGCGATCTGGGGTTTTCATCGGCTAAGTGGATGTACGAAGAGCGTAAGGGGAGGATCATCTCTGCCTTTAGGTATGACGGAGATAATCTGCTAGTGGGAGAGGAGGCCCTCCTGTCATCCGGTTCGTCCTACCTGAAAACGATGGAAGAACTTGTGAGGTTCTATCCCGAGTTTGTCGGCCACTGTGTCAAGGCAGCCAAGGTTGAAGGTTTGATCTCTCTTGCGGTCGGCCTGCCATATTCCTATTGGCAGGATCAGAATAAACCCGGCGGAGCGGTTCCGTCCCTTGGAAAAGCATTGACCGGAGCGCTCATCACAGACGTTGCCGTATTCCCGCAAGGACTTGGCGGTCTCAGAGACTACCTGGATAATGTCGAGGAGCGTCCCGAAGGAAATGTCCTGGGGATAGACATTGGTTTCAACACCATCATCTTTACGCTCTTCTCGCCGCAGAAGAAGCAGATCATCTACGGAAAGACTCTCAACAAACGAGGTGTTCACCAGATGGCTACCAGCTATCTGCTGCCACGGATAAAAGACCTGGCACCTTCAGGCACATTCACCCCGGTGGAGATTGCCTTCCTGATCGAGAAAGGCTATCTGCAATACGGTTTCGATCGGCATGATGTCCGAAAGGAAATAAACGAAGCCGGCATCGCATACATCGAGCACATCATCCGGGATGTTCAAGGAGAACTGCAGGCACATGTCGGCATGCACGCCGACTTTGACCGGGTGCTGCTGTTCGGTGGTGGCGCCGCACTGCTGAAAGGTGAATTCCCGGCAAAAAATATTGAGGTTATCGTTCTACCGGCTCCGGAATTTGCCAATGCCCGCGGTTTCCGTTCACTTGCTGGCGGGAAGTGAGTGTGCGCCATGGCCCAGTACACGCTCAAGATCAAAACCTACGACCCCGGCATTGTCTGCGCATTCGAGCGCCTTCGTAAAAGCCGCAAGCAGTCGGCATACACCCACGAGGCTCTCAAGTATTTTTTGGCATCAGAGCAAGGTGCCAGGGTAATGGAGCTCATGGTTCACGAAACATCGCCTGTTCCAACCATGCCCGAAAAAACCGAGGGACTGCAAAGAGATGTACCGCCGCAAGAACCATTAGTGCAGCCAGAGCGACCAGGTTACTCAACAGATAACATCGGAGAGGACTATTGTGCCTCCGTGCTGGGAAAGATATTGGATTGATTTACTGGCAATCCAAGAGAGACGTTCCGGCTTGTCGAGACAATGGCTGCCCAGGAAATTATTTTGACGCACCTTACAAATTTGGATACTATCGTGTTCACGAAGATATTACACGAATACGATAGTATCCATTTGGTGATTTATGGCCTCTCCTGTGAACCGCACATATCTCCGTCAGACCAGGGATGCAGCTGAACTGCTGGGCAAGCTCATCCGACTTGGCAGGAAAGAGCGCAAGATGACTGAGGAAGAGCTGTCCGGTCGGGCGGGTATTTCTAGAAGGACATTGCAGAAGATTGAGCGAGGCGATCCGAAGTGTGAGATCGGCCTGGTGTTCGAGGTCGCCAATCTGGTCGGGGTGAGCCTGTTCGGGGATGAGGGGAACGCAAACATCTCCAGGAATATAAGTCGGATTAACGATAAGCTGGCTCTTCTGCCGCAGCTGGTTCGCAGCACCGTGAAAGTAAACGATGAATTCTGAGTACAAGGAAATTTTTGTCTGGATCTGGCTCCCTGGAGAGACAGAGCCGGTGGTTGCCGGGAGGCTTACGGCCGCAGGGGCGACGTATGTCTTCAACTACGGCAGGAGCTACCTGCAACGCGACAACGCTATAGCGATTTACGACGCTGAACTTCCCCTGCGTCAGGGGCTGCTTCCTCTCCTGTCAGGACTTTCCATCCCTGGATGTCTGCGGGATGCGGCTCCTGATGCCTGGGGTCGCAGGGTAATACTCAACAAGAAATTCGGGAACAAAGCCTCCGGAATCGACCCGGCTGAACTCGACGAACTCAGTTACCTTATTGAGTCCGGGTCCGACCGTATTGGCGCCCTGGATTTCCAGCTGTCACCTACCGTATACGAACCTCGAAATGCTTCCGGCGCTCCCCTTGAGGAGCTGATCGAAGCCACCGAGCGTGTCGAGAAGGGTATCCCGCTGACGCCGGAACTTGCCCAGGCCCTTCAGCATGGCACTTCCATCGGCGGGGCACGTCCCAAGGCGCTCATACAAAGCGACAGCCGGAAATTCATTGCGAAATTCTCAACGTCCTCCGACCTCTACTCTGTCGTCAAGGCCGAATATGTTGCCATGAGGCTGGCCGAGTTGGCCGGTCTCAATGTCGCGCCGGTCTCGCTGGAACGCGCTGCCGGTAAAGACGTGCTGCTGGTCGAGCGTTTCGATCGGACGGCAACGGCCAACGGCTGGCAGCGCAAGAGCCTTGTCTCAGCGCTGACAATGCTGGCCCTGGATGAAATGATGGCCCGCTACGCAAGCTACGAGACGTTGGCCGAGCTTGTGCGGGCACGATTCACTTCCGCACCGGAAACGCTACGCGAACTGTTCTCGCGCATCGTGTTCAACATCCTGGTTGGCAATACCGACGATCATGCCCGTAATCATGCAGCATTCTGGGATGGGCATTTACTGACCCTGACGCCTGCATACGATATCTGTCCCCAGGCACGTCATGGGCAGATCGCTACCCAGGCAATGCTGGTCAAGGGTGACGATCGTTCCAGCAGGATTGCCACCTGTCTTGCTGCAGCCCCGCAGTTTCTTCTTTCAGAGGAGAACGCCGTCGAGATCATCGTCAAGCAGGTCGAATGCATTGAGCAGAATTGGCAGACAGTCTGTGAGGAAGCATCGATGACCGAAGTTGACCGGAATCTGCTCTGGGGGAACCAGATACTGAATCCATATGTCTTTGAAGAGTTGGAATCAGGCACTCTATTAGACCTCGCCACACGGTTCAGTCGAGGATGAAACTAAAAGCCGCAAACTTTTTACTGGAGTTTGCGGCTTTTCAACTCTGCTATTGATTGTAGGATGGTCAAATCAGATTAATAGCCACCGATAGAGGGGCACCACTCGGATCTTGATCCCATTCAGCTCAAATTCTTCCGAGCTATCGAGGGTAATTATCAATCCTTCCTGTAATCCGAATTCATTGCAGCACTCCGTAAGACCCTTGATTTCTCGATTTCTGGTCTTTTCATCACTCATTGTTACTGTGACCTGGATGGCTTCTGTCACGTCAGAGCCATGCTTGATGATGAAATCACATTCGAATTTGTCCTTGAAGAAGTAGACATCTTTTTCGCGCCGTTTCAGTTCCAGAAATACTGCCTGCTCCAGAGACTTGCCGGTATCATCGGAAAATTTGTAGTCAATGGCATTCAACAGACCGCTATCTATGGCATAAATCTTCTTCTCACCCAACTCCCGATCCACGAGCGAGTTGGTATGCTTCCTCAATAACTGCGCCATATAGATGTTCACGCAGGCTTCCAGATTGTCGTATAGCTGGGTTTTCCCTATCTTGAACCCTGATGACTTCAATTCGTTATAGATGTTATTGACCGAGATCTGCTTTGTGGCCGATGACAAGATCCTCTTCAAAAAGAATTTCAGTGCCGGCAGATTTTTGATCTCATATCGTTCGAGCAAGTCACGATAGATCATGACATTGAAGTATTCCTGTAGAACCCGATTACGCAAAGCGTCGTCATACCCGATTACCTCCGGGAAACCACCATTCTTCAAGTAGTCTGCCAAGTGATGGTTAATCTGAGCGATAGACTTCGTACTGTTGATATCCGGCACAACGTCCTTGAAGAAAAGGTATTCGCGGAACGATAGCGGAAACACCTCATAGCTGATCGTTCTACCACGAAGGCTGGTGGCAATCTCACTACTCAGGAAGCGGGCATTTGAGCCGGTTATGTAGATTTTTTTCGTTCCCTTGTCGTACACCCGCCGCACAAACTTATCCCAACCATCGATGTTCTGGATCTCATCAAAGAAAAAGTGACATCCCTCCACCTGTATATCGGGATAAAGCTCCTGGTAAGCCTGCAGCAGAAGATCAAGCTCCTCGGTTTTCAGATTAAGCCGCTCATCCTCAAAGTTGACGTACAGAATTCTATCCATCGGAACGCACTGTTTCAGGAGGTTCTCGATGAGATTAAACAGGTAGGAAGTTTTTCCGCTTCGCCGAACACCCACGAGCGTAATTATTTTCCCCGTGTTGGTAGGTACCTGCAATGTTCGACGCTTAAGCGCCGGCAGCGGTGAGAGATGGAAATCTCTTATGATCTGTTTTAGCAATATTTTCTTCATGACAAGGAAAAAATAGCAGAAATCTTCCTTTATTCAAGGAAAATGTTGTGCCTCGCGTATTCTCACCTTCCCCCCCTGAAGATAATCAATATGAAGATCAAATTTCCGGAGGGTACATGCCGGTAAAGCTCATGACCGCAGCATCGCTTGTTCTGGTTGTTCCGTTGTCGGCATTCGCAATGGACATTCGGCAACGTCCATTCTCGTATTCCTTTGATACCGCTGCTTCCCAAAGTGGGGACACCTTCGTTGTTTGCACCGAGTGCCCGGACAGCAAGCTGTCTCTGCTGCCCGCTGTTGCCAATGTAGCGGTGAGAATGAGCAGCCCAGTGGCGACTCAGCCAGCTTCAGCACCAATTGATGTCACGGCGGTTGCCCCCAATAAAGAACAGGTGGCAACAAAAAGACTTATCGGGACAGTTCATTTCCGGTTCGACAGTTCTTCGCTGTCCCATGCTGACCTGGGAGGACTGGACAAGCTATCAAAGGAGATTTTCGCTGGTTCGACAGTCGACCTGACCGGACACACCTGTACCATCGGTACAGACGACTACAACAAAAAACTGTCTTTCAGGAGGGCAGAGGCGGTTGCCACAGCGCTGAAGGCCAGGGGGGTGAACATCGGGACTATTGAAGGCAGAGGTAAATGCTGCCCTGCCTCGCAGGACAAACGACAGAACAGACGAGTGGAAATCATCGGAATTCGAAAGGAGGGGATGTGAAGACCGCAAACAACAAGAAACTTATGGTCGGCGGGCTGATGATGGTCATCATGACTGCGGCGGGTTTCTCTATGGCTAACGAAAATCTGAGAACGGAGAAAGATGCCCTGATGAAGACCTTTCCAAATTTGAAAATGGACGGCTTCAGGGAATCGCCGCTCAAAGGCCTATATGAGATCACCGCAGGCGACCAGGTGTTTTACTTCAGCCCTGAAGGATACCTGTTTTTTGGTGAATTATGGACCAAAGACGGCAAGAACCTGACAGCCGAGATGCGGGAGAAGGTTGCCACTGAACGAATCAACAGTCTCCCCCTTGATAAGGCCCTGAAAGTCGGCAATGGCCCGAAAAAGGTCATCGAGTTCACCGACCCCGACTGTCCCTATTGCCGCAAGGTGGACGGCTATCTTGCGAAGCGTACCGATGTGACGCGCTACATTTATTTCGTCCCGCTCCGCAGAATCCATCCTGACGCCGAAAAGAAGGCCCGTTACATCTTGTCCCAATCTGATCGGAACAAGGCATTCCATGATGTTTTTACCGGTCAACTGGACGGCAAACCGATTTCCATCGCCGAAGATGCGCAGCAACAGCAACTGGAGGAAATGGAGAAGATCGCTGCCGGGATTGGAATACGGGGAACACCGGCTCTCTGGATCGAAGGTGCTCACGTGAATGGTGCGGACATCCAACTGATATCCAGATTGCTTGACGAGGGAAAGGAGGTAAGCAAGCCACAATCGCAC
This sequence comes from Pelobacter propionicus DSM 2379, assembly GCF_000015045.1. GTDB lineage: Bacteria > Desulfobacterota > Desulfuromonadia > Geobacterales > Pseudopelobacteraceae > Pseudopelobacter > Pseudopelobacter propionicus. The sequence continues at coordinate 258,021 of NC_008609.1, read as the reverse complement.
TGATTCAGTACCAAAGTCACTTCACACCACCACGTAACCAGCACAAAGGAGAACTGAATGCACAAACGGAAACTGCTTCTGATGACCATTGTCGCAATAATCGTGACTCTGGCGGCATCACATGCCATGGCACTCGTTGCCCCGGCAGCCGGTTCGTTCGGTTTCGAGGCCTACGACTTTTTCATCAACAAAATCCTCAAAGGTCCATTCGGAGCCATCGCTGGAATCCTGGCCATCATCACCGGTGTCGTCGTCATGATCCAGCAGAAGATGGTCCCGGCAGTCCTCTGCATCCTGGGAGGGGTGCTCGTCATTAACTCGGACAAGATCGTTACCTCGCTCGGGATGATCATCTGATCACAACAGGGGGGCGAAAGCCCCCCTAACCATCTTGTCTCAATGAACGGAGCCGATATTGACCCGCAAGTTTCCCCAATATCTGACCAAGCCGTTTCAGGTTCTCTGGTTCGAACCTGACGACTTGGCGGTCATGTCGGCCAGTTTCATCTTCGCCCAGCAGTTCGGAGGGTGGCTGTGGCTGACCATGATCATTATCCCGTGGGCATATGGCCGCTTCAAACGACAGTACCCACGAGGTTTCCTGCGGCATGTGCTCTACTTTATTGGCTTGGCGCCGATGAAAGGTTACCCACAGTTTTTCGAAAGAGATTTTCTGGAATGACCCCAACTGAGGGAGCAAAGAAGTGAACCTCGATCTATTCCTGCAGAAAAGTTCCAACATCTTTGCCGAGAACCGGTTACTCAAGTTCGTGGTGGTGGTCCTCGGCATCGCCGTAGCCATCAATACCGCCGGCTTGTTCATAGCCTTGAACAGCCAACGTGTCATCCTCGTTCCTCCGGCCATCAACTCGAAAATCTCGATTTCCGGTGACAAGGCCTCGGAGGAATACCTCAAGGAGTTCACACGCTACATCCTGAATCTGGCCCTGACCTACAACCCAGTCAATGCCCGGTCACAGTTCAGTGAACTGCTGGCCGTCTATGACCCGGCCGAATTCCAGGCAACCAGGAAAGAGCTGTACGAATTGGCTGACAAAATCGAAAACACCCAGGCCTCCAGCGCCTTTTATATCCATTCGATCATCAACGACACCGAGAAGAGGCGGCTCGAAGTTACTGGCACCAAGAAGACCTACATGGTGGATCAGAAGGCCGAAGATACCCAGAAGGTCTACCTCATCGAATACCGCTTTGAGAACGGGAAATTCATCCTGGTCCGCCTCTACGAGAAACCGGCTCAGGGTGACAACGGGGGGGCATGATGCGCGGAATGTTTGCATTACTGGTCGCATTGCTGGCACCGGCAGTGGCCCATTCTGCTGACCACGTGGGAATCGAGAAACAGAAGACCACCGTTGACACGTCTAACGAGAAACCGGCTGAAGGTGAATTCCCGACGGTGGTCTTACCTGAGGCAGCAACCGCCATTCGTCTGTCGAGTTCAGACATCAACCGCATTGCCTGCCCCAGCGAGATCAGTGAAGTGCTCACTTCAACCGAGAAGGGGATCACGGTCAAGATCACCGGCAAGGATGCATTTGTGAAGTTCAAGGTGGTGAAGAAAGGGGACAAGTTTTCCTACTCTTCGACACCGACTGAGTTTTATGTCGTCTGCGGTGACAAAGTCTTCAGCATGGTTGCCTTTCCCCAGAGGGTTCCTTCCCAGACGATCCGGCTTTCTTCCGGCCTGGAGAAGAAAATCAGGGAGAACCTCTCCCTGTATTCCGGTCTGCCCTTTGAGAAGAAAGTTCTCAAGGCCATCAGGGAGGTCTACACCGAGAATATCCCCGACTCTTACACCATCAACAAGCAGGAGAAGCGGTTCATTACGTTCAAGGAAATCCTGCTCACCCTCAAACGGACAGTGGATATCGAAGGGGAAGGCCTTCGAATCAAGGAGTACGAGGCTTCGCTACGCGGTGCAACCCCCGAGTTCAAGATGAACGAAAAGATGTTTCTAAGAGCAGCTCTGGCGGAAAACCCGATAGCGATTTCCCTGGAACGCCACATTTTACGGACAGGCGACTCATCGCGAATTTTTGTGGTGGAGCAGCGCGCCGAACGACAGGGCCCCCATAAACTGGCCGGCGACCTGCCGATGTTGGACCAGCCGCAACAGGGGCAGCCCGTTGCCAAACCCGGTCTTCAGAAAGATCCCCCCGTAAACCGCACCGAACAGGATGGCCAGGAGACTGATGATGAAAGATAAGCTTCTGGCGTACTGGAACGGACTTGGTGGCGGCAAACGTAAAAATCTCGTCTGGTGCCTTACCGGCAGCATTCTCGTTTTTGTATTCGCTGTTGGCTACTTTGCCATGAGCGGGGGGAAAGATCCCGCCATATCAATAAGCCCGAAGCAGGTCCCCCTGAACATCGAACCGAAGCTCCTGGAAAAATCCCAGTTTCTTGAGAGCCAGAAAGAGATAGCCAAACGGGACGACAAAGTTGCCGAACTCCAGAAAAAACTCGATGAAATTACCCGCGAAAAAAGGGGGGAAGTGCCGTCTGCTCCGGCAGCGCCTGATTCTCTTCCCTCCGTCACCGGACAACCGCAGGGCCAGACTCAGAAGGCCGGTTCCGGCAGAGCGGCACTATCAAAGCAGTCGCTGCCGCCTCCTCCACCCGTGCCACAAGGCAGTACAATTTTGCTGCCTCCACCACCTGCTGCGTCGCAGGGTATTCAGGCAGGGCAGATGCCGGATCCAGCCGAGACGGAACTTGGCAATATCTCCATAGTCTCGTCTCCCGTTTCCAGTAAATCCGCCAAGCATGACGCGGAAGATAAAAAAAAAGACGCCGGAACGGTCTCCGTCTATCTGCCCCCTTCCTTTATGGAGGCGACCCTGTTGAGTGGCTTGGACGCCCCCACCACTTCGGAAGCCAAAGGTAATCCGGTGCCGGTCCTGCTCAGGGTCAAGACTCCGGCGGTCCTGCCCAACAGCGTCAAGGCCAACCTCAAGGGATGCTTCGTCATCGCTGACGGCAAGGGGAACCTGGCCACCGAACGAGCCGAACTGCTGCTGGTCTCCCTGTCATGCCTCGACCGCAAGGGGCAGGCGGTGGTTGACCAGAAGGTCAAAGGGTTCGTCGTGGACGCAGACGGCAAGATCGGCCTGCGCGGTCGGGTCGTGGCCAAAATGGGCTCCATGATTGCCAGAAGCATGTTGGCCGGTTTTTTCGGCGGCGCCGGTGATGCCATCAAGGCGTCGGCCACCACCATGTCGGTAAGCCCACTGGGGACCACCCAGACGGTAGATCCAAAGGATATCGCCATGGCCGGTGCCGGAACTGGCCTGTCCAGCGGCTTCAAGGAGATCCAGAAATTCTACATGGAACTGGCCAAACAGACCATGCCGGTCATCGAGGTAGGAGCCACCAAGCCGGTGACGCTGGTCATCAGCGAGGGGATCAACCTGCAAATCAAAAGGATCGCCAAGGGAGGCTCGGAGTGAAGAAAGTCCTCGCCGTCATAGGAATGCTGGCAATGGGCGGTTGTACCCTGCTCAACCCCTATGAAAGCAGTTTCAGTTGCCCTGAAACCAGCAATGGCAAGTGTGTTTCGGTGCAAACCGCCTACAAGGAGTCGGCAGTTGGCCCTGGCAACCCAAATGATCCGGTTCCAGAGCATAAAGAAGACGATTGCGGTACCGACAACGCTGCTCCCGGGAGCTGTACCGATATCAAGAATACTCTGTCGCTGAACCCTCAAGCCAGGGAGAACGCCCCCTATTCTCGATACCAGTCGGCGCTGTTCGAAAAATTCAGTGGATTACTGAAAGAACCGGTCACACCGATCGTTGCCCCGCCAAAAACGATGCGTGTTCTGCTTCTGCCGTACACCGGGCAGGACAACGAATTCTATATGCTGCGCTACGTGTATTTTTTCGTGGATGAACCGCGCTGGCTGCTGGATGGCTCCGTCATGTCGGGCGAGGAGGAGTAGGAATGGGCGTTGTTTCAGCGTTACTTGGAAGCGGAGGAGGCGTCACCAGAAAGGAACTGCTCAGCCTTGTCGAGCGGGACAGATTCTCCGAGTATTTTCCCTGGATCGCCCATGATCCAAGGAAACAGATCTACCTCAACACCGACAATACCTTCGGGATGATGTGGGAGTGCGCTCCCCTGGCATTTGCGTGTGAGACTACCATCAGGACCCTTGAAGGTCTATTTCGCGTCAATCTGCCTGAAGGCTCGATCATGCAGTTCATTCTGCTGGCCGATCCCTTCGTGAAAAGGATGGTTGACACCTACACCGCCATGAAGACGCGAGACAGCAAACTGGTGAGGAGTGTCTCTGATAACGTGTCACGCTTCTTTCAGGAAGGAGCAGAAGGGCTTGACTGTCTGAACGGCATCCCGGTTCGAAACTTCCGGATGTTTTTCTGCGTCAAGTTCCCGGTCAAGAGCAGCCCGCACGTCAATCTCGAAGAGGTGTTCGGCACCATCCAGGAAGTATTGAAAGGCGCCGGCCTCTCGCCGGTCGCGGTCGAGCCTGGGCGGCTTCTGGACTGGCTGCGGCGCATGCTGAACGACGACCCATCCGCCAATGCCAGTCACTATGACGAACGCAATGTCATCCGCAAGCAGGTACTGCTCGGGACAAAGGTGGAGAAGAGGTTCTCGTCACTCAAATTCGGCTCTCGCCACTTCCGTTGTGTCACTCCCAAATCCTTTCCCCCTGATGGCGACCCGATCCAGACCAACCAGCTTTTCGGAGGGATCATGGGCATGGCGACCGACGCCGACCAGATTCGGACGCCATTTTTCTTCACGCTGAACATAGTCCTGCGCAACCAGAAGAACAGACTCCACACCAAATGCAATCTGGTCCTGCAGCAGCAGGGGGTCGGCAGCTTCGCCCCGTCGCTGGCCAGGAAGAAAGACGAATATCTCTGGGCGGTGGACGAACTGGAGAGGGGCACCAGGTTTTACCGGATCATCCCGATCATGTGGGTCTACGGCAGCGACGAGTGGCTGGTGAACGAGTCCGTAACCCGGGCCAAACGGGTCTGGGAGGGGCAAGGGTATGTCATGCAGGAAGACAAAGGGATTCTCCCCATCCTGTTCATCTCATCTCTTCCATTCGGGCTCTACGACCACGGCAGCAATATCGACACCCTCGACCGGGACCACATCATGCCGGTGGACAGCATCGCCGTCACCTTGCCGATCCAGGGTGATTTCTCGGGTCTCGGCAAGCCGGTCATGCTCTTTGCCGGGCGAAAAGGGAACCTGTTCGGTCTCGATATCTTCAACAAGGGGGTCAATAACCACAACGTCGTGGTCTGTGCTTCCAGCGGAGCGGGGAAAAGTTTCTTCACCAACTATCTGGTCTACAACTACTTCGCCATGAACTCCAGGATCAGGATCGTGGATATCGGCGGCTCCTACAAGAAGATGACCAAGCTGTTCGGAGCCCGTTATCTGGATTTCAGCGAGGATTCCCAGGTCTGTCTGAATCCCTTTACCACCATCATCGATCCCGAGTATGACATCCCGGTCATCGCCCCCATCGTCGCTCAGATGGTCTATTCCACCGGGAAGACCTTTCCCAGCGAAACCGAGATGACCCTCATCAAGCAGGCCGTGCGCTGGGCATGGCAGCAGGAGGGGAATGACGCCGGCATCGATACCGTCTACGAATACCTGGCCAATTTCGACCGCTACTCCTCAGAAGGAACGGAAATCAAAGAGGCTGCCTCCCGGTTGGCCTTCAACCTGGCCGATTTCAGGAGCGACGGTTCCTTTGGCCGTTTCTTCAACGGTAAAAGCAGCCTCGACATCTCCAACGACGAGTTCGTGGTTCTCGAACTGGAGCATCTCAAGTCCAGAAAAGAGCTGTTCCGGGTGGTCACCCTCCAGGTGATCAACGCCGTTACCCAGGATCTCTACCTTTCCGACAAGTCGGACCAGCGTCTGATCGTCTTTGACGAGGCGTGGCAATTCCTCGGGGAGAGTTCGACCCTGAAGGAGGTCATCGAGGAAGGGTACCGCCGGGCCCGGAAGTACTTCGGCAGCTTCACCATCATCACCCAGTCGGTGCTCGACATGAAACTCTTCGGCGGAGTCGGAGACGTGATCAGAAACAATTCCGCCTTCAAGTTCTTCCTGGAATCGTCGGACTTCGAAAAAGCCCTGGACGAGAAGCTTTTGGACTACGACGACTTCACCATGCGGATTCTCAAGTCCACCAAGAGCAACAAGCCCAAGTATTCGGAGATTTTTATGGATACCCCGTTCGGGGTGGGTGTCGGCAGGCTGGTGGTTGATCCTTTTTCCTACTACGTGTTCACGTCCGATGCGAGCGAGATCGCGCAGATCGAAGCAATGGTGGATGGCGGGATGAGTTACGAGGATGCGATCCGTGAGATGGTCAAGAAGTATCGCAGCTAGCCTGACTGTGGCCCAGATGCTCATAAGTTCCAATGCCCTGGCCGTCGACGGGAAGGCTGCCGGCCAGAGTGCCGGTCAGACGGCGCTCTCCCGATTCGGCAGCAAACAAGGTGTCAACAGCAACATTTCGTTGCCGATGACCGATCCAGCGAACCGCATGCGGACAATTAACGGCGCCACCAGCTTCCCGGCGACCCTGAACGCCCCCTCCTCGGCCAAATTCCTGGAAGTGCTGATCCAACCGTCGGGGGCCGGTGACCTGCAGCAGGTCATCGTCAGCCAGGACCTCAACACCGACGGCGCCATCGACAACGTCCACACCGTACCGGCCATCGTTTCCGGAGTCTGCGCCAACGGCTTCATCTCCTGCAATGCCGGCAGCTGGTCGAACTGCAAATACTACACGTGGGCCGCGGATTCCGATGGCCGGATTTCCGAAGTACCGGCCTTCATTACCGACCTGGGGGGCTGCTATTGCATCAACCAGAGCTGCGGCAGCAACCTGGTCTGGGTCAACAGCGCCATCGTGCTCAGGGATCTCGGCGGCGGCATCGTCAACGCCGTCCATACCAGTAATACCCAGTTCACCATCACCAACGTCGCCACCGACATCACCACCATCAGCTACTACGGGCAGGTGACCACCCAGGCGAACAACGCGGCGGCAAGCGTCCCGGCCCTCGCGTCATCACCAGCCGTTGCCACCCTGTCGGGCTATTACAGCAACTGGCCGCAACTGACGGCCGCCCGGGATTCCGCCGCCATCTCCCAGTCTTCCGATTCCGGCAGCTTGTATTATCTGATCTCCAACTCGGGAGCGGCACGGGAGGCCCAGGGAAAAGCGAGCGTGTGTACCATCGACAGGGCGGGATGGGTAAGTACGGCAGTCGAGAACATCGGCTTCAACGTCAGTTTCTATGCGGGGTATGACGAAGGCGGCAGCAAAGAGGAATGCTTCTGGGCCAAGGAGGACATGACATGCAGAGATGTGTGGTTTTCCGGAGGACAGGGGTGGCAGACATGCAAAGATACGACACTGGCGCATGCCGGCGGGATAGTTGAAGAGCTTCTGCCTGGATTGGTGCCTGAGGGTTTTTCCTGCGTCCGGGTTGATGTCGTATCGGTTGCCGATCCGGTCAGTCCTCACCCGGGCTGCTACGGCTCCGGTGAAAACATCACCCACGCCTTCTACAACGTCAACTGTCTCAGCAAGCTTCCCGATACCGGCTCCCGGATCGTGATCGAAGCTCCCCTCGTCCTGGGGAAACGGGACGACTATTCGGAAAAAATAACCGACGGTTGTGTTGCATTGGCCGCTGACCCCGATTGCGTACTGCAGTCGGAAGATGTTGACGGAGTCACGACCTACCGGAATTTCAATCCCACCGGCCTCACCCCTCTCCCCTCGTGCAAACCGTTCACCGGCCAGGTGGGAACGAACAAGGTCTGCCGGGACTGGTGGAAAAAGAAACGCACCTATGTCTGCGGCAGACAGCAGTTCGATTTCTCCAACGTGGCGACCCGTTTCGGGCAGGTGGTCTCCTCCGTGAGCGACAACACCTCGGACCTGTCTTTCCGGGATCCACGCCTCGGACCCCAGGGATGGTCTGTTGCCGATGGCAGCATCACCTTGCCGCAACGGGACCAGGTGGAGGAGTGCGAGGCTGCCTGCAAGACGCGCGTCGCCAAGACAGATACCCAGGCGACGACCAGTGGAACCGTAACCGATGTGCGTGTTCCGGCCAGTTCCTTCGACATCTATTACCGAACCTGTGGTAACGGAGCCTGCCCGCTTGGTCCCGGAGAGGAAATCGTCACCGATTGCCGGTGCATCAACGAATTTGCCGAATCCGCATCCGTGTTCCAGGTACTCAGACTGGCGGGAAAGGACTCCATCTGTTCCAGCGGCCTGAAACAGCCCGTGCAGTCGAGGTGAGCCGTATGCTCGTCCGTGTCGTCTGTTCACTATGTTATGTCACGCTTCTGCTCTCGCTCTCGGGTGCCCACCAGACGGCGCTGGCTCTTGTCAGTTGCCAGGACAGGATTTCGGCAAATACGCCGCATCGTTACATCGATGCTCTGGCACTGTTCACCGAGTACAACGGCACAACCTATGCCATCGCCAAATCGGCCGTGAGCGGCAGCCAGTCGCTGCCGGACGGCTATTTCAATTTCGAGGCGAACATCAGCCGGGAATACCTGACGACCGGAACCGATACGGCATCACTCAAACGGATGCTCGCCCTTGGTCGATTCGGTGAGGCCAGGCCGGTCAGGATCGACAGTCGGCAGACGCTGGATTTCGTTCTCAAACGTTTCGGAGCCTATCTCGGTTCGGCGGATTCCCCACAAAGCACCTACATCGACGCTTGGAAGGAGTTCGGCCTGACCGGTTTTACCGCCCTTGCCGGTACGGGACTTCCTTTCACCAACTGGGGCACGGGAACACCCTATGGGGGACAGGATCCGCAAGCGGTAGTCATGGGACGTGACGGGATCTGGACCAGCGGCCTGGATGGGGTCAGGTCGTCCCAGATCGTACAGTTTCCCGGCAAACTGGACTGTTCGTATTCCTACATCGATCCGACGACGCTACCGCCGGTATCGCCACCCGCTACCGAGACGTTCGGCACCATCATCTGCGCCCAGGACCTGAACAACAATGGCTATGCCGCCGATCCGGGCGAGGTGGCCACCTGTGTTGTGACGCCACAGGGGCAGTACTGTCCGGTGGGTTCCGTCGAGTGCAATCTGGTCAACTCGGCATACGTCTGCCCGCTGGGCTCCCAGTACGTTTGCATGGAATACCAGGGTGTGATGCGTTGCTCGTCGAATTCCTGCTTCGATCAAACAACGACTGAGGAGGAGGCAGATGACATCGATGAATCGATGCTGCGGGACGACGGGGATCGGGATGCCCTGGGGCAGTGTCTCGGGCAGTTGTACGTCTTCAACGGCAAGGCGTCCCGCTGTCGCCCGCCGGGGATGAAGGTGGGGATGATCAACGATTGCTGCGAGAGCGACCAGGTGGCTGCGGAAGACACCGGTAACAGTATCCTGTCGGCGACGCAGGGGATTCAGATGGCATACGAGATCGGTCAGGTCGCCTACTACGGCAATGCCCTGCTGACCGGCGCCGCCCAGATTTCGGCCATCACCACGACCGCAACCGGCACGGTCGCGTCCATGACCGTGGTCACCGCGGCCGGAACCACCACGACCCTGTCGGGAGCGGTGGCAACCGGAGCCTACGCCACCATGGCCAGCGGCGCTACGGGAGCCTCGGCCATCGGCGCAGGCCTGCAGGCCTATGCCACGGCGCTGTTAAATCCGGCAACCATTGCCGTTGCCGTGGCTGTCATGGTGGTGATGAAGCTGTTGATGGGGGGAGGCTGTGATCAGGGAGATATTCAGACGGCGATGCAGAATGCCGCCAAGGATTGCCACTATGTGGGCAGTTACTGTCAGAAGAAATGGCCGCTGGTGGGGTGTGTCCAGAAGGCCAAGAGCTACTGCTGTTTCAACTCGAAAATGGCAAGGATTATCCATGAGCAGGGAAGACCACAACTCCTGCCGTTCCAGCCGAACGGCGCCTGGGGGAGCGCGAAACACCCGAACTGCAGAGGATTCACGCCCGAAGAATTTCAGGCACTGGATTTCTCGCGGATCGATCTTTCTGAATATTTCGCGGACGTGCAGAAGGATCTGGCCACCAAGATCCAGGGATCGCAGCAAACGATCATGCAGAACATCCAGAACAGATATCAGGCGGCGCCAAAATGATCATTCGTACCGGACTGGCAGCGATTGTCCTTTTGGTGGGCGTTTCATCGGCTCATGCCAAAGAGCTTGGCGTCTTCGGCATGACGTACCGGATCGTGGAGCGGGATGCCCTGGTCGAGATAGAGGAGCGGGCCAAACAGGTGGACTGGCACAAGGTGCTGGACAAACGGAAGGTCGAGAACTTCCAGGGACCGCCGGACAGGGTGCGCCTGCCGCGTGCGAAGCGGAACCGGAGCTTCCAGGTTGACATGACCTATACCGCCGAGATCGATGTCCCCGACGGCAAGGGAGGAATCCTCTATCCCAAGGGGTATACCTTCAACCCCCTCGACTATGTGACCTACCCGAAAACGCTGGTGGTCATCGACGGTACCGACCCGGAGCAGGTGATGTGGTTTGCCACATCCGAGTGCGACAAACGGCTCGATGTGACGCTCCTCCTCTCCGAAGGGAGACTCGGGGCCGTGTCAAAGAGGATCAGTCGTCCCTTGTTCTATGCCGACAGGAAGATCATTGAACGCCTCAAGCTGAAGGCTGTGCCGTCGGTAGTCAGGCAGAAGGGGCGGGTCATGGAAGTAACTGAAGTAAAGCTGCCGGCAGGTCATGCCAAGGCTGCCGGTGCAACATTTCATGACAGGAAGAGAACGCCATGAAGCCACATAAAGTACACTGCCTCACAATGGTTTGCATCCTTGCGCTGTGCGCTGCGTGTTCCCACGAAACATGGACAAAGGTGGAGGAGACATCACGCCTTCCATCCGTGGCAGCGCCGATCCTGACACCGGTCAACTGGGTGGCGATGGCCGGCAGGGCTGCTACCAGACCTGCATCCGAGGGGTCGGATACCGAGCGGGGTAAGCAATTCGTGCTGACACGCAGGGTCCTGGATGACTTCAGCAGCGACGGCAAATTCATGGAAGAGGTGCTGGCAATGCAGAGCCGGTTCCGAGCCCGCGATTGGGGCGACATCTCCCCGGAGCAGCTCCAGGTCAACAGCAGCACCTCCACTGGCAAAGGAACTGTCGGGCGTTATCCGGCCGGAAAGAGCCGATCGGCCATCATCATCACGGACGAAGGGTCCGAATTCAATGTGCGGTATGAGGATGAACCTGAGCAATAGCATCTCGATCTTCACGCTGGCCATGCTTTTCCTGCTTGCGCCGCTTGCCTACGGAGGCAGTGGCGCCTGCAGGGGGAAGATGCTCAACCCGGTGACCGATATCTGCTGGCAGTGCATGTTTCCGGTGAAGATCGGCAGCGCTACCTTTGGCAATGGCGATGAACCGGCTCCCGGCAACATCACCTCGCCGGTCTGCGTCTGCCCCGACAGCAAGGGGATCCTGGTTCTGGGATTGTCCACCGCGTTCTGGGAGCATGCCCGGCTGATCGAAACGGTCAGGGAACCTTTCTGCTTTCCGGCACTGGGAACCGGCATGACAAATCCCAAGCCCGGCTTTTATTCCGGAGAGAACCGGAACGCGGAGTACGGCGATTCCAACCTGGCATTCCAGCAGGCCCACTACTTCCATTTCCCGGCCTGGTCGATCCTGAAGCTGTTCATGGATTTTCCCTGCTCAGAAAACAAGGCCTTCGACTTGGCCTACATGACCGAAGTGGACCCACTGTGGAACGACGACAGCCTGTCGTTCATCATCAATCCCGAGGCGCTTCTGTTCGGTAATCCGGTGTCACAGTTGGCGTGCGTGGCAGACAGCGTGGCGGCCACGGTGACCCAGCCAGTCGATCCCCTGTTCTGGTGCATGGGGAGTTGGGGATCGTTCTACCCCCTGTCGGGGAGCATGGTCGAGAACAATCCCCTCAACGTGAACGCCGGCCTGGCGGCACGGATGCTGTTCAAGCTCGGCCGCGAGACGCTCCTTTTTGATACCGGCATCAACCAGTGCGCCAGCGGCGGGGTCGTGACACCGATTCTGGTCAAGAGCAACTACCGGCTTCAGATGGCGCGTCCGGTGCGGGGCAATGACTGCATCCCCATCGGCAGGCCGTCGCTGGTCTGGGGGGCGGCGAAGAACCCTCCCTTTGGAACGGCCAACAACTCGCCGGACAATTTTCTCTGGTCGTTGACACGAAGGAGGGTGTGTTGCGTCGGCTATGCGCTCAATTGATCTTCTGGCTCGCTGTAGCCTCGTCCGGTTCGGTTGCCGCCGCCGGCACTCCCGGGTATATCGCCACTCCCGACACCTGCTGTGTGGTGGACAGGGTGGTGGGTGATACGGTCCATCTCAGGAAAGCTGGTGCCTGCACCGGCAAACCGGGCCGGGCATATATCGAGACGAGGCTGAAGAAAGTGAAGGTCGTCGTGGAGGGAACCTTGTGGAAGGAGGCTGACGTGGAGGGACTGGCCGTGCCGGACCTGGCCGATACCTTGTCCAAGGCTGACAGGCTTGCGGAGCGGATGACTGTTCCCGGGAACCGGAGTGAGAAGGAGATGGCTGCCCTGGCAGGCACGCTCGATTCCTACTACCACTCGGATGAATTCCAGCTTCGGCTGCTGAACGAGACGGAACGGATCAAGTCCGAAGTATTCGGGAACAAAGCCGCCGGTTACTACTCAGATAAGGGCATCGAGGCGCTAAGGGGGAAACTGCCGGCTTCAGAGCGGGTCTACGTCTTCATTTCGTCATCAATGCCGCTTGCGACCATAAGGAATTACGCGGCTTCCGTGGCCCGTTTGGGCGATTCGAACGTCTCCCTGGTCATGCGCGGTTTCGTGGACGGGATGACGAAGATTCAGCCGACCATCGGCTTCATCGCTTCCGTGTTGCAGCGCGACCAGGCATGCCGCCCCCAAGACGGTGACTGCGAGATGCTGCCGGCAGGGTTGGTCGTCGATCCCCTGTTATTCCGCCGGTACCGGATCGACCGGGTTCCTGCCGTGGTCTATGCCCGCGGCCTCAAGGCCGAGGATGCCGGTTTGAGTGAGGGCGATCCCAAGAACACCACCATCTCGGATCACTATGCGGCGTACGGAGACGCCAGACTGGAATATCTGCTCGACCAGATCCGGAGGGAGAGCGGTTCGGATTCACTGGCCGCCCTCCTGGCTGCTCCGGGTGACCGGAAATGAACGAGGAAAGAGAGTCACTATCAATGAGTGAAGAGAACAGTATGGAAACAAGCGAAGCCTCTGAAAAGATGGATGCCGTTTCGGTACCCAAAGAGACTCCCAAATCGTGCCCCAAAGAGCAACCCAAGCGGCAACCGGGCACACGGGCCCTGATTGGTGCCTGTTTGGTTATATCTTTGGGAGCATCTTTGGCAACCATTGCCGGGTATGACCGCTGGTTTGCCCAGAAGGTCGTGGCCGTCGATATCAAGGGGTATATCGCCCAACAGCGGGACAACTACCTTGCCGGCAAACTGAACGATGTCGAATTGAAAAAAAGCTTCGACCGTCTTGAGGCGGTCATCACGGCCATACCTAAGAACCGGGTGATCATCATGGGTGACGCGGTGGTGCGCAATGCCGAAACCGTTGCCCCCTGATTTCCGCAACTGGCGCCTCTGGTTGGCGATCACCTGCCTCCTTATTGCAGGAACACTGCTCCCAGGCAAGTTCTGTGTCACCCTGACGCCTTCCCTCAAGCATCGGGTCTACTGGCTCACCCGGAATCCGGACCATGTGGTTCGGGGGGATTACGTTCTGTTCCACGATGAGGAATTGGCGGCCAGGGTCGGGATGAAGAAATCGGAAGACGTGCTGAAGCTCGTGGGGTGCGATGGGGGGGACCAACTCACCGTGGATGGGGAGAAGAAATTCTACTGCAACGGTGAGTACCTGGTCAGGGCCAAGAATTTTACCCTCAAGGGGGAACCGCTACGCCACTTCGCCTTCAGCGGCACGATCCCCGAGGGAGCCATGTTCGTCGTGGGAGAGCACAAGGATAGCTACGATTCTCGGTATTTCGGCTTTGTGGACAAGAAACGCATCCTGGCGAAAGCCTATCCGATCTTCTGAGGGATTGCCGTGCCCATCGAAAAACTCAACCCGCTGCACTACATGGGGCCGGCCGAATACACCGGCTTCTGGCAGAAGCTGTTCGCCACGATCCTCTATGGCTTCTGGGGGCGCTGCTTCTTCGTCGCCCTGGTTGTGTCTGCCTTCTGGGTTGGGGTGCGGCAGCGCAATCCGACCCTGGCGGCCATCTGCCTGCTGCTGGCGGCCATCGTCGCCTATGGAGGCGGGATGATGAACCTGGCCAGGTCATTCACGGGATAGGAGAGGGCGTGTCGAAGGATGGTCACAGCACACCGGATATCGTTCCGGCGCCACCGAGTAACGAGATCCACCCGCGGGGTCTTCTGGAGGCGATCTCGTATATCGATCAGAACTTCGCCAACGAACTGGGCGGCTGCATGATCAAGTCCCGCTTTCTGACCACCAAGCAGCGACTGGAGTTCATGGAAGTGGGATTCCGGAGTTCCTTCGCCTCGGGGTGCGTCTCGGCACTCCTCACCCCCATCGCCATCGGGGTGATCGAGCAGTACATCCCCATGTTCGGCGACCCGTCGCCGACCCTGTTCGACAAGTTCAGCGCTTTCCTGCTGGCGCTGGGGTTCTCGCTGGGGTACGCCATCTTCATGGCCAAGGCCTCCACCTGTTTCATCGGCGAGTACACCCGGGCCATGGTGCTGAACCTCCTGGGTGGCATGGTCTTTGGCGCGATCGTCAAGGCGGTGGTGGTCTTCATCGCCTTCCATTTTCTCTACTTCAAGATCTTCTCCGACAACAACGTGCTCTGGGCCGTGGCCAAGCTCTATGACGCCAAAACCACGCCTGCAACCGTCGCCAAGGTCTATTACTGGGTGCAGGGTTTCAAGGGGATCTTCCTCATCTCCGCCTACTTCGTCCTGTTTTCGACGGCGGTGTTCATTGTTATCCCCATTGCCGCCATGTTCGCCGCATGGTTGCGCAACCGTAAACTTATTGCCGCGGGAGTCGTGCATGTGGATTCGGACCGTATCTAGGCTGGGACTGGCGCTTCTGCTGGTGCTGATCCCGACCTTGGCGCTGGCCCTGGACATGGAGTTCTATGTCTGGGGAGGTCATGACGCCGTGGTGAACGCCTTCGGCAAACTGGCCCTGATCTTCGGGGACAACGCCTACAAGTCGCTCTATTTTGTGGTCATCACCGCCGGCCTGTTCTTCGGCGGCGTGACGGTGTTCGCCAGGCTCCTGGGCACCGGCAGCGGTTCGGTCACGACCTGGATCGTGCCGACTCTGATCGGCATCATGGTCTATCTGGCCCTGGTGGTTCCGAAGGGGACGATCCATGTTTATGATCCGGTCTACAACAAGAATCAGGCGGTGGGCGGGATTCCTGACGGTGTGGTGGCCGTGGCCGGTATTCTGAACAAGATCGAGCGGGGGTTGGTGGATATCGTCACCACTGCCGGAGATCCCTTGAACTACCAGAGCCAGGCGGGCGGGAAGGGTTTTCTGGGGCTGGCCCAGCTCACCAGTATCCCCCTGTCGGCGGTGGACAGCAATCTTGACGCTTCCCTGCGGCGCTACGTCAGGGACTGCGTCTCCTATGCCCTGATGAACCCCAACGCCAACCTCACGGTGGATGAACTCCGGAAAACGACCACCAACTTTGTCAGCTCCCTGGACAAGGCGATCAACCCGGCCATCTGGACGGTCTACTACAATGCCGCCAACCCGCAGGGGCAGACGCTCACCTGTACCGACGCCTGGACCAACATCAAGTCGGCACTCACTCCGGCAAGTCTAACGAAAAACATCTACTCGGTCTGCACCAACCTCGGTTATGACGTGACCGATGCCGCCGCCGTGACCCAATGCAAGACGGTCCTGAACAACGTGAACAGCGGGACCGGACTCGGGGCGGCGAGTATTGATGACTTCCTGAGGCAGGCCTACATCTCCCAGCGGCTGGAAGAGATCTTCCGCAGCGGCAATGCTACCGGGGCAACCAACTACCAGTTCCTGTTGAACGCCTCCGGCGCCATGAAGGCGGCCAACGAATGGCTGCCGATCCTGAAGGCGGCGCTTACGGCTATTGCTGTCGGGCTGTTGCCGTTCCTGGCGCTCTTCATTCCCACGCCGCTGATCGGCAAGGCGGTGGGGATCATCGCCGGTTTTTTCATCTGGCTCACCGCCTGGGGAGTGACCGACGCCATCGTGCACCAGTTCGCCGTGGATTACGCCAACCAGGCCTACGAGACGGTGCGCCAGAACAAGCTTGGCATGGATGCGCTCTACTTCTTTCCTGACCAGACCGTGAAGATCCTCGGCATGTTCGGCACGCTCCGCATGAGCGGCATGATGCTGGCCACGGTCATTACCGGGATGCTGATCCGGTTCGGCGGTCATGCCATGGCGATGATGGCCGGCAGTCTGGGGAGCCAGGTGCAGTCGGCAGGGAGCCGGGCGGCCCATGAAGTAGAGGACCCGGCTGGCCGGGCGTCGGCCATGCAACGCAACGTGACGGCCATGCCGACCCAGGCCTGGAGCAACGAGCACAGTTTTCAGGCGAGACAGGCGCAGTCGCTGGTCGGCATGTCGGCCAAGACCACGGCGGCGAGCGATATGATCCGGGATTTCGGGATGGAGTTCTCCAGCCGGATGACTGCCGACAGTGAGTTGGGCCGGACAATCGGTTTCGGAGGCGCCGGCAGGGCCATGCGGGAGAACGGCCTATCCTCGTCCTATGACCTGAAATCGTTCGATGGCCGGTTGGGGCTGGACAAGTTGGCTGCGGTCCGGGATGTGGTCGGCAACAGCTATGGCGGTGATACCAATGCATTCGCCCGGATGGGGGTTGCCAATGACCGGAGCCTAGCCAATGTCTTTGGCTCCGGCGACAATTATGCCGGGTTCCTGACCGCCAACATGGACAAGAGTGTCGGTCAGCTTCAGGGGGAAATGGGCGCCTATGCCGCTGCCAGGTCGCTCGGCTTCCGCGGCAGTTGGCGTGAGTTCAATTCGCTTCGCTCTGAGATATCTGCTCTGGGCGATTACGCCAATGCCGATGCCGTGAGAACGATTGCCGACTCCTACGGGATCTCCCCGGCGCACCTGATGCAAATGAATTCGCTGTTCAATCAGGGGAAGCAGGCTTCGGAGGTTTCCGGACTCTCGAATCAGTTAGGCGGGCCGGTTGCAGCAGGAACGGAAGCTGGCCGTGTCGTTGCGACCGAGACCGGCGGCAAGATCCAGGGTATCTACGCAGGGGGAGGATACGACAACTACCAGCAGCTCATCGGTAATGACGTGTCGGGGCGGATCGCCCGCAACCAACTGGTCCACGCTGCGGCTGACCAGATGGCCGGCAAGATTGCCCCGCACCTTGCCAGCGATCCTGAAATGTACCGGGACGGTCACCTGACCGAACGGGGCTTTGCCGAGATGCAGAAGGCGATGGAGGGACAGAACATCACCTTCACGACCGCCGACGGCAAGAGCGTCGTCAATGTCGGCATGGATGGCGGCGTCGTGAACTCCTCAGAAGCCGGTACCGTTGCAAAGGGGGACAGGGCCAAGTCGCTCGATCTGCAGAAGCAGCTCAGGGCGGCCGGTTTCCAGAGTGCCGCCGCCCATGTAGCAAGGCTATCCGGACAGGCGTTCGACTACAAGGCGGATTACGACCGCAACGGCAATCTCGCATCATTCAGCGTCGATCAGGGCGGGCGGGTGCAGAAGTTCGATCTCGGTCAGAGCCGGACCGGTACCGACGTGGAGCGGCTGGATCGGAATGTATCAACCGTCGACAAGGGATTACGCAAGACCGTCGGGGATTTCATCAAGACCGGCTACGAGAACCAGTCGCTGAACGTGACCCGGAAGTCAGGTTCGTACATGATCCAGGCCGGCGGCAAGCAAATGATAGTCAATGGCGACTGGTACTACGCCAAGAACGATAAGACCGGCAAGATGGAGGTTGTGGGAGGCTCGTTCTCCAACGGCCTCGACGGCAATGTGCTGATGTACGCCAAGGACAAGGACGGCAATCTGCACTATTCGCAGGTGCAGGGGAAAATGGATAAGAGCGGGAATCTTATTGCCGGGCAGCGCTCGGAGATTACCGAGGATCAATTTGTTCAGTCCTCACAGCAGGGAGCGGCGGTTGTCAGTACCAGGTCGGGAGGTGGAATTACTGGGAGTATTCGTGCTGATGGCGGGGTGAAAGCGGATTATTCGTCGAGACAAACTGTCGGTACATCTGTCAGCTCAGTACAGAATTATGCAGGTAGCGCTGCAAGCAGTGATTTTGTTGAAGGGCGGTCAATTGACGCGGGAACTGTAGCAACAACGATAGCTGTTGGAAGGGGAGCGCTGCACGAAGCATCTGGTCTCATAGGAGATGCCGCTACTGTTGCCAAACCTTTGACTTCTTCAATGGAAAAGAGCGCCGCTAAACGTGAAGCTGAGACACGCATGACTGAACAGGCCGCCAGGACGGCTGAAACTCGTGTTGAGAGGGATTTGCAAAGAACTGGGAGAATCCTTCAGCATCAGAGCAAGAATTCTCCATTGCCAAAAGGTGGTGGCCCACAGCCCTACAAAGGCCCGAGGAGGTAATTCGTGTTGGACAAGATTCTCTTGGTATCAGACGGTATAATCGTTTTGGTGGCAGATACTTTTACTCTGACAGACGCTCGTGAAGCGGCAATTTCACTACAAGTTCAGGAACACGGGGCTGATTTGAGGATTTCAAACAGTATTATCAGTCTTTCGGTGGCGGTGCTTGAGCATTTGGAGCAGGCAGAAGGCACGAATGTCTATTTTTACCAATCATCTCCGTATGCCATCATTGCCCCATTTGTCGGCGGGGTTGAAATACATCGTGATGAACTCCTCAAAATAAAAGGGGCATGGGAGTATTCCTATGCCCCTTCGTAAGCTATCACTTCAGTTGTCAGAAATGTCTTCTGAAAAAAACCCAATACCAATTCCACCATGAATTGCTGAAGAGAGACGTTTTGGGATAATATTCGGTGCTTGTATATGCATACTTTATGTTTTTACTCAAAGATTTTCCGATGAGAGCCCCACGGTAGAATCGGGTATGTACTCGGTTCATGAGCATCCAGGGAAACGAAATAGCCGCCAATCCAAGTGTCCAGATCCAGAAGTTAGATCTGAAAACAATCCCCACCATCGCTCCCGCAAGCAGGCACGGGAGAACAGTTCCTGCAACCGCAATAACAATTGCTGCAATTTTTCTTGTCATCACGGCCTCCCTCCTTTCTCGACGGTCAATGTACACAAATATTTCAGGTTAAGTTTGATCAGCCTGAAATGAATTGTCAATCAAAAACCACATCTATTTTCAAACATATCAGCATGTTGCGCCCCCCTGTCCTGTTCGGACAGAGAGCATGGTTGTCTCAAATTGACTTTTGAGGCGAAAAGAGATATTAACATGGCGTAATTTCATGCATTTGGAGGGTAAGGAGATGGGCTCTGCGCCCTTCAGAACATATCGTTCGAACTGAAGCCGCATTGTCTTCTCACGTGCTGACAGGCGGCTTCATTTTTATCTCCCAAAGATATCCAATAAATTCAAGGATCGCATCTAAATGAAGCTTATCAAGAACACTGGAAATGATCGAGTGGTTGATGAATTGCGCACATGTTTGGTGCCACGGTCTAGTCTTGATATCGCTTCGTCGGCTTTTTCCCTCTTTGCGTACGCAGAAGTTAGTGCTCTTTTCGAAAAAATTGAGCGGTGTCGCCTGGTGATTCCGGCTACTGAAGGAGTCGATCTTGGCATGCTTGGTTCCGAGTCCGACCGCCCGTTCCGTAACCATCTGCAGACTCGCTGGCTGGCGCGTCATTGCAGTGAGTGGATACAGAAGAAAGCTGAAGTTCGAGGCGCACCGACATACCTTCCCCAGTCAACAATTATTGCAGGCGAGCCTGAGTCCGCTACTCAAAAGATCATCACAGGTAATTGTCCATTCACCACCGATGGACTTGGCCTGACACCGGGTAACCAATTCAGCCTGATTCAATGCGCCGAAGGTCCCGAAGAATCTGCCATGCTTGGTTCCTGGTTCAAAGCTCTGTGGAAAAGCCTGCCGGCAACACCTGATGCAAAAAACGCCCTCATTGCTTCACTCCATGACCTGGCTTCCCATCGTGAGCCTTTCACCATCTACACCCTGATCCTCCATCACCTGTTCAAGGACCGCGGTGAAGAGCTTGACGAGGATAGTATCGTCAAAGCCGCCACTGGCATCCGCAATACAATAGTCTGGAAGAAGCTCTTCAAGTTTCAGCGTGACGGTGTGGTCGGCGCCATCGACAAGCTCAACCGCTTCGGCGGTTGCATCATCGCCGATAGCGTCGGACTGGGAAAAACTTTCGAGGCGCTGGCCATCATCAAGTATCACGAGCTCCGCAACGACCGCGTCCTTGTGCTTTGTCCCAAACGTTTGCGGGATAACTGGACCATTTACAAGGCCAATGACCGGCGTAACATTCTGGCTGCCGACCGCTTCAACTACGACGTCCTCAACCACACCGACCTCTCCCGCGATGGCGGTTCATCCGGCGATATCGACCTGACCCATGTCAACTGGGGCAATTACGACCTGGTGGTCATCGACGAATCGCACAACTTCCGCAACAAGCGAACCCCGCGCCAGGGGGAGGAGACCCGCTACGATCGCCTGATGCGTAGGATCATCAAGGAAGGGGTCAAGACCAGGGTGCTCATGCTGACCGCCACGCCAGTCAATAACCGGCTGGCCGATCTGCGCAACCAGATCGCCTTTGCTACCGAGGGTGACGATACGGCCCTGCTTGATTACGGCATTACCAGTATCGACAGCACCACCCGGCTGGCGCAAAAGCAGTTCAACCGCTGGCTAGATCTGGAAGAAGCGGAGAAAACGCCCGCACGCCTCATCGAGATGCTTGGTTTCGACTACTTTACCTTGCTTGATCAACTCACCATTGCCCGTTCACGCAAGCATATCGAGAAATACTATGGCATAAGCGAGACCGGTCGTTTTCCGGAACGCCTCAAGCCGATCAACATCAAGCCGGATGTGGATCGGGCCGGCGAATTCCGCTCTATCCGCGAGATCAACCTAGAAATCCGCCGGCTCAACCTTGCTGCCTATGCCCCTCTCCGATATGTGCTCCCCCATAAACAGGCTGCCTACGATGCCAAATACAGCACCCAGATTCGTGGCGGCGAGGGTTACTTCCGTCAGGTTGACCGTGAAGAGAGTTTGATCCACTTGTTGCGGGTCAATGTGCTAAAGCGTATGGAGAGCGCAGTCTCATCCTTTGCCCTCACCGTACATCGGCAACTGGAAGACGTAGAAGCCACGTTGGCCCGGATCGAAGCTCATGCCGATGAAATCGAAGAAATCAATATCTCCGACGTGGATATTGACGATCCAGCCTTCGAGAGCCTTCTGGTGGGACGTAAAGTCAAGGTGCTGCTGGGGGATGTGGACCTGATTCGCTGGAAACAGGACCTGATCGAGGACCGTAACCGTCTGGCGACCTTGCACGCCGCAGCTACACAGGTATGCGCCTCCCGTGACGCCAAACTGGCCGCATTGATGGAGGTAATCACTCACAAATGCCAACACCCGAGTAATCCCGGCAACCATAAGCTGATTGTCTTCACGGCCTTTGCCGATACAGCCATGTACCTATACGAGCAACTGGCGGCTTGGGCGAAAGAGACACTCGACATCGATACCGCCCTTGTAACCGGCGCCGGACGCAACCAGGCCACACTTCCCGGCCTTCGTAAAGATCTGGCGTCGATTCTGACGGCATTTTCACCCCGTTCGAAAGAGCGTCCAGCAGAACTGGCCCATGAGGGGGAACTGGACCTGCTGATCGCCACCGACTGCATTTCCGAAGGACAGAACCTGCAGGATTGCGATTGGCTCGTCAACTATGACATCCACTGGAACCCGGTGCGGATCATTCAGCGCTTCGGCCGCATCGACCGCATCGGTTCGCCCAACGACCGCATCCAGCTCGTTAATTTCTGGCCCAATATGGAGCTGGAGGAATACATTAACCTGGAACAGCGGGTAAGTGGGCGTATGGTGCTGCTGGACATCTCGGCCACCGGTGAGGAAAACCTGATCGAGCAGCAGTCCGGCAACCAGATGAACGATCTGGAATATCGCCGCAAGCAGCTCCTGAAGTTGCAGGATGCCGTGATTGACCTGGAAGACCTCTCCACCGGCGTTTCCATAACCGATTTGACGTTGACCGACTTCCGGATTGACCTGGCGCAGTATCTCAAGGCCTATCCCGGCAAGCTTGAAAAACTCCCGTTGGGGACCAGCGCCGTTACCACGACCACCGAGGCGGAGATTGCGCCGGGCGTTATCTTCTGTCTGCGTGCAGAGGGGATTGCCGCCACTAAGGTTACGGAGTCCGGTTATCCTATGGCGCCCCATTACCTGGTGCATGTCGGTGACAATGGTGCCGTGCTGTTGCCCTACACACAAGCCAAACGCATCCTTGATCGTCTCAAGCGGCTCTCTCTTGGACGTGACCTGCCCGATGCCGCTGCTTGTGCCCGATTCGATAAGTCCACCAAGCAAGGCGAAGATATGCGCCATGCACAACGTCTGCTGAGCGCTTCAGTCGCCTCGGTTGTCGGCAAGAGCGAAGAGCGGGCCGTTGCCAGTCTTTTTTCGCCTGGTGGTACCCATGCTATCAAAGGGGAGTTTGCGGGGATCAACGATTTTGAGGTAGTTGCATACTTGGTGATTTTGGATGATTTGCGATATGGAGGAGGGCAGAATGGTTGAGCAACAGACCGATATAAAGCCACTTGCTGGTGAGGTACTGGAAAATTTCGAAAGAATATCATCACTTGCGAAATCAAAGCTTAATGAGGGTGCAGTTGCTGGCACCAACGCTTTCGCGAGCATAAATACAATGACCTCAAACTCTACTGAGAGGCTTGACCAGATAAGTAGTGCTAACCGAGAGAGTTATAAAGTATTGAGCTCGGAGCCGGCAATTGCACGAATAATGGTTGCAGATCGGGCTGGAGGAAAGAAGGCTTACTATATTTGCCGTACTACGGCGGTTTCAGGCATTCCGAATCTTGCTAGTTACTTAGCACCTATTGGCCGATTAGGTTCCCTGGAAGTTGGGGAAGAATTTAAACTGCCAAACGGCACGGTAGTTGAGGTATTAGAGCGCTCACGCCTTCATCCCCGTTTGGAGCATGATGGATGGGATTCACGTGGTACCATCGTTGAAACAGAGCAAATTGGACCAATTACCATTGAGTCTCTGAGGCTATTGCTGGATGCAGCGGGTCGCGAAGAATTTACAGATGATTTGTTGGAACAAATCCTTGCGGAGGAGAATCAAAAAGGAAATATTATAGACGGCATACGACGTAGCGTTATTACAAAAATGGGGCTCAGGGATCAACCAATTCTTGATCGATACCAAGATGAAATTTTTCGTCTGCCGCTTGACAATAGACTATTCATCTTCGGCCCACCGGGAACTGGAAAGACAACAACTCTCATAAGACGCTTGGGCCAAAAGCTCGATTCTGCATTCTTGGACGACAGCGAAAAACGTCTGGTGGAAAATGTTGGTAGTGTCTTGTCGCACCGTGACTCATGGCTTATGTTCACGCCGACAGAATTGCTGAAGCAGTATCTGAAAGAGGCCTTTGCCAGAGAAGGGGTTCCTGCTTCGGATTTGCGTATTAGAACTTGGTATGAGTATAGGCGAGAGTTGGCCAGAAATTCCTTTGGAGTGCTCAGGACTGCTTCCGGCGGTGGCACTTTTGTACTTAAAGACGCAATTGGAAGCCTAGGTAATGATTCTCTCGGGCGGCCTATCGAGTGGTATGAAGATTTCAATTCCTGGCAAAAAATATCTTTCATGGATTCATTGGTTGATTCAGCGAGGTTTCTTGCTCAGTCGGATATAAAAACTGCCCAAAACCTTGAAGGTAAGGTTTCACGTATTCTTACAGAAATGGAGAAGAATGGACTGGTCTCAACTTTTGAGTCATTGGCAGGATTGATTCCGCAAATACAGGAGTTGGTTGGAAATTTGAAGGAAGATTCCGACAAAAAGATCAAAGCCGCCCTGAACTATCAACTAAATCACGATAGAAGCTTTCTGGACGAATTTGCACGTTTTCTTGACGGGCTACAACAGGCTCAAGTCGTGGATACTGATGATCAGGATGATCTTGAAGTTGATGAGGAAGACGATACATCTTCACCGCGCACGGGAAGAGCCGCCGCACTTTCAACATACATGCAAGCGGTTAGAGCCCACGCTCGGTCTGTAGCTTCAAAACGATCACTGGGCAAGACAACTCGTTACGGGAAAATTATCGATTGGCTTGGCGATCGCATCTTGCCCGAATCGAATAGAGTTGAAGTAGGAACAAGTCTCTTGTTACAGGCGAGTGCACGACGTTTTGTAAACCCTGTTAAACGATACATCGATGGAATCCCCAAACGGTATCGAACGTTCAGGAGAATCCGCCAAGAGGAAGGCATTTGGTATCAGAAGGAAGCTTTTGAATCACGAGACCTTCATCCTCTAGAACTGGATCTGCTATTGCTGAGCATTCTCCGGGCATCAACTGACATACTCAAGCGCCCCAATGTACAACGGAATATCAATAATCAACCATGGACATCTCTCAGGCCGACGCTTGATCTGTACCGAAATCAGGTTTTGGTTGACGAGGTTACAGATTTTTCTCCGCTGCAGCTTGGGTGCATGTCTACCTTGGCTCATCCTCAATTGCGGTCATTTTTTGCATGCGGCGACTTCCACCAGCGGTTGACTACGTGGGGAACAACAACAATTGACGAATTAAAATGGGTTATGCCGGACTTCGAGGTGCGGGAGATAACGGTTGCGTATCGACAAAGCAAGCAACTTAACGAGTTTGCACGTGGAATTATCAGAACAGTGCATGGCGAGGAGCAGACAGTTACCTTGCCGAAACATGTCGATAATAACGGTGTAGCACCTGCGCTTCTTGAGTTTGCCGACGATGAAAAAGTGGTTAGTTGGTTGGCTGAGCGGATCAAGGAGATCGAGTGTTTTGTTGGTCAGCTGCCATCTATAGCAATATTTGTTAATAGCGAGAATGATGTCTCGCGTGTTGCAGAAGCGTTACACGAAAAGCTTGCCGAGAGCAATATTCCCGTAACAGCATGCAAGGAAGGGCAGACTGTCGGGCAGGAGAGCAACGTTAGGGTTTTTGATGTGCAACACATTAAGGGCCTTGAGTTCGAGGTAGTGTTTTTCGTAGATATCGACAAGCTTGCTACTTTGCACCCTCAACTATTTGATAAGTATTTGTATGTCGGTACTACCCGCGCTGCAACCTATCTTGGATTGACTTGCATTGATAAGCTTCCGTCCCCGATAGATACGATGAGAGAAATGTTTGTCACTGGGTGGGCAAGTTTAATGGTTGCATCATGATTCCTGATGATTTCATTGGTGCATTGGGGCTCCCCGATAGCGCGCTGGTAAACCAGCGAGTGCCGAAAAAGATGCTGGTGGAGAATGGCGCGCCGACCGCCGCCGACAAGCGCCGAATCAACGACGGCATTGAGGAAATTCACTGGCTGGCGGCGCTGAAACCGAACACCATCGGCGTGCCGGAATATTGTGACGACGTTCAGGAGTATCTGGAAATTGCCGTGTTGTCTGTCGTACTGCGGCCTGATGCCAAAGCTGGCCGTCTGGCTGAATTGTTCCATCGCGCTATACCATACCCGCTGTTTCTTATCTTGGTGCAGGGGGATCAAATCGTCCTCTCACTGACGCATAAACGCCGGGCGCAGAATGAGGCGGATAAATTTGTTCTGGATGGCGATAGCGTTGAGGTGGCTGTTTCAGGTAATCCTTTCCTGTCAACAGCAGTGGGTAGGCAGTTTCTGGATGCACTGGCGCTGAGTCATCAGCCGAGAGCCAGTCTATTACAGCTGTATCAGGGATGGATTGATACCCTTGTCGCACTACAAGCGTCACTGATAAGCGGGACATTCTGTCAAGCCATCTCTAAAGAGGCGGCAATTGCCCGACTGGAGGCAGTGAAGAAGTGCTGCGATTTGGAGGCCAGGATAACTTCATTGAGGAATGCTGCCGCGAAGGAGAAACAGATGGGGCGGCGGGTGGAGTTGAATTTGGAAATTAAGGAATTACGTGCATTGGTTGAAATCGCAAGGAAAGCCTTATGACTGTGGACTCACGCGAAGACGCGAATATCGCGAAGGGAAAACCAGAATCAACAAGATTTTTCGCGTCCTTCGAGGCTTCGCGTGCCCTCGTTATAACGCTATCGGTAAGATCACAGAGATTCAGGAGTTTAATTCATGGAAAAATTGAACGGCCAGTCCGCTGATGTCGTCGCGGATAATATCGACCAACTGAAAGCTCTTTTCCCCGAAGCTCTCACCGAGGGGAAAATTGATTTTGACACCTTGAAACAGCTTCTTGGTGGCGACATAGATGAACGAGAAGAGAAATACGGTCTGAACTGGCATGGAAAACGTCGTGCTCGGCAATTGGCGCTTACTCCGTCAACAGGAACTCTTCGCCCTAGCCCGGAAGAGAGTGTGGATTGGGATACCACACAGAACCTGATGATTGAAGGTGATAACCTGGAAGTGCTAAAGCTCCTGCAGAAGAGCTATGCCGGCAAGGTAAAGCTGATCTACATCGACCCGCCCTACAACACAGGCAATGATTTTGTGTATCCAGACAACTTCCAGGACAACATAAAGAACTATTTGGAATTAACTGGCCAAGTAGAGGGGGGCGCAAAGATCAGTAGTAATACCGAAGCCAGCGGCCGCTTTCACACGGATTGGCTGAATATGGTGTATCCACGATTGAAACTGGCAAGAAATCTATTAAGCGAAGATGGAGTTCTCTTTATTTCAATAAATTATCGTGAATTAGCACATGTTTTGCGGTTGTGTGATGAAATATTTGGAGAAGAAAATTTTGTTGGTAATGTGACATGGAAAGCTCGGGTAAAGCCAGTCAATATTGGCGAAGCTAAATACCGGCCTCAAGGCGAAACAGAGTATGTTGTTATTTATCAAAAAAGCGATAAAGAGGGCAAATTTCAACCTCTATATACTGGGGGTGTGCGAAGTTACCCTCATGAAATCAACGGTCGTAAGTATCGGTTGACGACAATTCTGAAATCCAATAGAGGGGCTAATTTTAGGAATACAATGTCTTTTGAAATTGATGGATATGCTCCTCCCGACGGTCAACGTTGGCAAGGAGGAGAAGAAGAAATTAAACGTTTAAATATAGAAGGTTATCTTGAATTTCGGGATGGAAC
Organism: Pelobacter propionicus DSM 2379; assembly: GCF_000015045.1. Classification (GTDB taxonomy): domain Bacteria; phylum Desulfobacterota; class Desulfuromonadia; order Geobacterales; family Pseudopelobacteraceae; genus Pseudopelobacter; species Pseudopelobacter propionicus. The sequence goes on along the minus strand of NC_008609.1, from coordinate 230,482 downwards.
ACCTTTTAAACGTTATTATGAGGACGAAGAGGGTGCTGAACATGATCCTTTTTACTGCTTCATGGAATCAGACTGGTCATCAACTTCAGAAGCTGGGAAAGCAGAGCTAAACGAGATCCTTGGTAACGATCATGGTTTTGACACTGTCAAACCGACTCGATTGCTAAAGACACTCATCCAATCAATAACAAACCCTGGTAATAACGAAATAGTTGTAGATTTTTTTGCAGGTTCTGGAACTACTGGACACGCCGTCATGGCTCAAAATTCAGCAGACGGTGGAAATCGCCGCTACGTACTTGTCCAACTGCCCGAACCTCTCGACCCGGAAAACAAAGATCAGAAAACCGCCGCCAATTTCTGCGACCAGATCGGCAAGCCTCGCACAATTGCCGAACTAACAAAAGAACGCCTAAGACGAGCCGCTAAAAAAGTCAAAGACGATAACACTCTTTTTGCTGGGGACCTCGGTTTCCGCGTATTCAAGCTTGATTCTTCCAACATTCGAGCCTGGGAGCCAAACCGTGACGACCTGGAGCAAACCCTCCTTGATCACGCGGAGCATATTGTTTCCGGTCGTTCCGAACAGGACATCCTTTACGAACTGCTCCTGAAACTGGGCCTCGACCTGACTGTTCCCATTGAACAGAAACCGATTGCCGGTAAAACCGTGCACAGCATTGGTGCTGGAGCATTACTGGTGTGCCTGTCGGACACCATCGATCGCGATGCCATTGAGCCGTTGGCTCAGGGAATCGTGGCATGGCACAACGAGCTCAAACCTGCCGTGGATACCCGACTGGTCTTCAGGGACAGCGCCTTTGCCGACGACGTGGCCAAGACGAACCTCACCGCCATCCTCCAGCAGCAAGGCCTTGATGATGTGAGGAGCCTGTGAGGTTATCAATATGAAACTCCACTTTGAACCGAATCTTGACTACCAGCATGCCGCCATTGAGGCGGTTGCCGACCTGTTTCGTGGCCAGGAAATCTGTCGTACCGAGTTCACTGTTACCAGCGGCACCGGCGAACAACACCTGCTGGCCTTTGCTCAGAACGACCTGGGGATCGGCAACCGTCTGCAGCTTCTTGAAGACGAATTGCTCGCCAACCTTCGTGATATCCAGCTTCGCAACGGCTTGAGGCCATCGGATTCCCTTTCTTCGGGAGATTTTACCGTAGAGATGGAGACCGGCACCGGCAAGACCTATGTCTATTTGCGGACGATTTTCGAGCTGAACAAACGCTACGGGTTCACCAAGTTCGTGATTGTGGTCCCCTCGGTAGCGATCAAGGAGGGAACCAACAAGACCCTGGAGATCACCAGGGATCATTTTGAGGGACTGTATCCCGCCGCCAAGGGATACGAATTCTTCCAGTATGATTCCTCCAAGCTGGGTCAAGTCCGGAACTTCGCCACCAGCCCCAACGTACAGATCATGGTGGTGACGGTTGGCGCCATCAACAAGAAGGATGTCAACAATCTCTACAAGGATAGCGAGAAGACCGGCGGGGAAAAACCTATTGATCTGATCCGAGCGACATCGCCAATCATCATCGTTGATGAGCCGCAGAGTGTTGATGGTGGTCTGGAAGGTCGGGGCAAGGAGGCTCTGGGGGCCATGAATCCGCTCTGCACCTTGCGGTATTCGGCAACCCATGTGGACAAGCATCACATGCTGTACCGCCTGGACGCCGTGGATGCTTATGAACAGAAACTTGTGAAACAGATTGAGGTCGCCTCGGCCAGCGTTGAAGGTGGCAACAACAAGGCTTTCGTGCGTCTGCTGTCGGTTTCCAACAAACGGGGCAGCATAACCGCCAGGGTGGAACTGGACGTACAGCGTGGCGGACAGGTAAGCCGTGCGGAAGTCAACGTGCAGGACGGTGATGCCCTTGAGTTTGTGACCAATCGCGCCATCTATGCGAACTGCAGCATCGGCGAGATCCGCTGCGCCAAGGGCCAGGAACTGGTGGAGATACGGGTTCCGGGTGGTGAGGAATGGTTGAAGCCGGGGCAGGCAATCGGCGGTGTGGACGAGGATGCGCTCAAACGCCAGATGATCCGGCGCACCATCAAGGAACACCTGGACAAAGAACTGCGGCTCAAGACCCGTGGGGTTAAGGTGCTCTCCCTGTTCTTCATCGACAGCGTCGAGCATTACCGTAAATACGACGCCGACGGTAACCAGGTGAAAGGGAAGTACGCCCTGATATTCGAGGAGGAGTACCGCCGGCTCATCAAACACCCTGACTACCAGACCCTCTTCAATGATGTGGATCTGGAGACCGAGGCAGGCGATGTGCATAACGGCTATTTCTCCATAGACAAGAAAGGTGCCTGGACGGAGACCGCCGAAAACAACCAAGGGAGCCGGGACAACGCCGAACGCGCCTATAACCTGATCATGAAGGAGAAGGAAAAGCTGCTGGATTTTGAGACCAAGCTCAAATTCATCTTTTCACACTCCGCCCTGCGCGAGGGATGGGATAACCCCAACGTGTTCCAGATTTGCACCCTGCGTGAGATCGGGACCGAACGGGAGCGCCGCCAGACCATCGGCCGGGGTCTGCGTCTTTGCGTAAATCAGCAGGGTGAGCGGCTGCGAGGCTTCGACCTTAATACCCTGACGGTCATTGCCACCGAGAGTTATCAGCAGTTTGCGGACAATCTGCAGAAAGAGATTGAAGATGATACCGGCATCCGATTCGGTATTGTAGAAAAACACCAGTTCGCGGCAATATCGGTGACCGACCCGACGGGTAAAGTGACCCCGCTGGGAGTGGAACAGTCCGAGGCGATCTGGAGTCACCTGAAACAGGCTGGTTTTGTAGACCACAAGGGCAAGGTTCAGGACAGCCTCAGGAAGGCCCTCAAGGACGGCACCCTCACGCTGCCGGATGAGTTCAAGGCTCACTTGCCGCAGGTGAAGGAAGTCTTGCGCAAACTCTCCGGCAGGCTGGAAATCAAGAACGCCGATGAGCGCACACCGGTCAAGACCCGGCAGGCGGTGTTGAACAGTGAAGAGTTCAAGGCACTCTGGAACCGGATCAAGCATAAAACCACCTACAGGGTACACTTCGACAACGACGCATTGCTCACCAAATGCGCCGAGGCAATCAGAGACTGTCCGCCAATAGCCAAGACCCGCCTGCAATGGCGCAAAGCTGAGCTTGCCATCGGCAAATCAGGCATCGATGCACAGGAGACCTCGGTTTCTGCCCCCATCACCATCGATGAGCACGATATTGAATTGCCGGATCTGCTGTCGGATCTTCAGGACAAGACCCAGCTGACCCGGCGCAGCATTGTACAGATTCTTACCGATAGCGGCCGGTTGAATGATTTCAAGCGGAACCCGCAGCAATTTATTGAACTGACTTCGGAGACGATCAATCGAACCAAGCGTTTGGCCCTAGTGGACGGCATCCGTTACCAGCGTCTGGGGGATGAGCACTACTACGCTCAGGAGCTGTTCGAGCAGGAAGAGTTGACCGGCTATCTGAAGAACATGCTTGAGACGGAAAAGTCGGTGTATGAGCATGTCGTTTATGATTCTTCCGGTGTTGAGAAAACCTTTGCCGAACAGATGGAGAAGAACGAAGCGGTAAAGGTCTATGCCAAACTTCCGGGCTGGTTCAAGGTGCCGACTCCGCTGGGCAGTTACAACCCCGATTGGGCCGTGCTGATCGAAAAGGACGGCGTGGAACGGCTGTATTTCGTTGTCGAAACCAAGAGCAGCCTCTTTACAGATGATCTTCGCGATAAGGAAAGTGCAAAGATCAGATGCGGCGAAGCGCATTTTATGGCTTTGGCTGTAGGTGAAAATCCGGCGAAGTATATCAAGGCTCGGAATCTTGATGATGTGATGGCTGGGTGTTGATGTTTCGCAGAATAAATTTGAGATAGATATCTTTGCATAGGGAATCCAATCATGAAGATAGACATACATTCGCACACTAAAAAATGTAAGTCAGGTGATGCGCCCACGAGAGAAATTTCTCCATCAGATTTCTGCGAAACCGTTCTGTCTACGGAGGTTAGAATTATTGCAATCACCAATCACAATGTTTTCGACCTAGACCAGTACAACGAGATCAAAACTCGTTTGGGTGAGGACGCGCAAGTTTGGCCAGGAATCGAACTTGATGTCGTTGAAGGTGGATCGAGAGGCCACCTACTTGTCATCGTTTCACCAAAATCGGTATTGAAATTTTCTGCAGCAGTACAAGCACTGACCAACGATTCAAGTCCTGACAGCTTCACGATAACAATTGATAAGGTTTTGGAAAGTTTTGATGTCTTCAATCCACTATACGTTGCCCATTACAAGAAGAATCCAAGTCTATCGTATGATGTACTTGAAAAACTACTGACGGAAACCAAGAACCCGGAATGTGTGATCAAAGAAGTGACCAACTCGATTTCGGCAGGCATCTTCATATCACATGGGCACTCTTCAATTTACGGTTCCGATATCCAAGACTGGTCTAAGTACGAAGAAATTTCATGTGACCTGCCAGATCTTAGACTTCCCGTCGATAGTTTTGAACATTTTTGTCTGCTACTCAAAAAAGATCCGACGACCATCAATACAGTGCTGGATAGGAAGACGTCAGAGGACCTCGTTCTACGTCCTTTTAGCGATGGCACGACTATGAACATCAAGGCATTCAATGACATTAATGTTATTTTTGGTCCGAAAGGAACTGGCAAATCATGCATTCTGAAAGCCATTGCCAAGCACTACTCGGAGAACGGTATCGATGCAAGAGTCTATGAATCAGCAAGTGATCGACTAGATGAAATTTTTAATATCAAAGGTAAAGATGTGGCAATCAATCTTAATACGCATGGCATCAACTACTGCTCTGACGAGATTGAAGCACTGAGGGGCGCTGGTGAGGTTGCCATTACTGCCCTCAGCAAATATGTGGACTACTTCAAGGCGAAGAGCACCAATAAAAACGCGAAGAAGATTCTCCTTAAGGACATTGAGCCTGAGGAAGAGAGCGGCGCTAAACGTGAGTTTCTCGAATTTAATGAAGCCGTAGAAAAAACTTCAAAATTTTTGGACTTTCTGGCTAAAAACCCTGCTGTTAAGAAAGAGCTCGACGAAAAGGAGCTTTCGGAAGTAACTCGCATCTTGACAGAGCTGTTGGAGCGTCTGCGCAATCGGGAGTGGACAAATTTTTCAGGTTGGAAAAAGATTAGCCTACTGAACTCAGCGATAAAGTCGTTCCGTAGAGAGGTGGAGAGAAAAACGGGGGCACCAGCCAAACCGATAACAACTGGTTTTCGTGACTACGCAAATAATCGCCTTAATATTGAAGTCTACGCTGCCGAGATTGTTAAGAGCGTAGACTCATTGATTCCAATGCAGATTGAGCATGTTGGTAGTCTTGGCTCAAGCAAGGGGGACTTGGAGTCTCGAACGGAGTTTATATTTCAAAATGGAGCTATTACGGATGGCGCTCTGTCTAGTTTGACTGGTGTTAAAAAGGGTACACAGAAGAAGTTCGTCAATTGTACCAGAAAGATCCTTACTCAAGCCTATGCTGACGACCTGTTTCAGTCTATTTCTGAACTAAATGAAATTGAGGACGTAGAAGGCATAAATACAGTTTACGAATTGCTTCTTTTTAAAAGATACTTTGCGCTTGAAGGCCATCCTTATTCCCCGTCGAGTGGTGAGTCCTCAATGGTAATGCTACAGAAAGAGTTGGGGGACGACAAAGAGATATACATTTTGGATGAACCAGAGAGAAGCCTGGGGAATGAATATATTAACGATGTTATTGTGCCATTGATTAAAGAACGCGCACGGTCAAGCAAGAAGGTATTTATATCAACGCACGATGCGAATATTGCAGTACGGACCCTTCCTTACAGTTCTATTTACCGGTGTCACGGGCAAGCAGGGTATAAAACCTATATCGGCAACCCCTTCGCGAACCATCTGGTGAATCCGAACGATGTTGGTGATCAGCTTGATTGGAAATTGGTCAGCATGAAAACCCTTGAAGGCGGAGAAAAAGCATTTGGAGAAAGAGGAAATATCTATGGAAACAGTTAGAGCAACTGTTGAGAACCTAGAAGAAAAGTTTGTTATCAAGATTGAATCCGAAGGTGAGGTGATCAGAATTCCAATGTCTGAGGACAAACCGAACGAGGTTAAGAGTGCTTTCAATAAGATTTTAACCCGAATCAAAACCGGTGAGTTCCAGATCAAACTGGAGGAGGTCGGCGAGGATTTATTTTCTCAAGTTGCAAATGAATATATTTCCCAATTGAACCGAGAGATTCGAGAGGTCCACGGCACGATGAAAGAATATGGCTTGGTTTAATATCAATTGCGATTATGACTCGTTGCTTGGCTATCCAATGACCGATAACTGGTACGACCATCTATTTCTTATCTGCCATGATGTAACCTTTACAAAAATTACCGACCAGATGATAGATCTAAGGAATACTGACCAGAGAACGATTGACAGCTAATGTATTTCTCGATAGATGCCTCTTTCTAGGTCTTGAAACCGATGGTAGCAAGCACTACCACATCGGCGCAGTGTATTCCGGACAGAAATTTGGAACGGAAGGGGCGCTTCGATGTCCAAACTGCCCTGAAGGAGTTGGACAGTTTCGCTGACGGAGTTGATTATGTTCTCGGACATAATCTGCTGGGGCACGATTTGCCAGTGATAGAGTCACTGGCCACCAATCTCAATCTTCTCCAAAATCCGGTAGTAGACACGCTGTATCTTTCCCCCCCGTGGGTTCTCAATTTGGATTGAAAAATTCGGCCATTTTTTCTCGAATATATATGATCATGTTTCATGATCAGTTCTCAAATTCGATTCACTGATTGCTTGATTTTAATTTTGAGATCCAGCATTCCTACATTTCCCGAAAATCCTTACCATCGTTTGGTAAAAGATTACAAACTGGTTCGAGATTGAATCACGCTATCCGCTAGACCTCGGACACAATTTTGTTCTTGCCCATTCATCATGCAATAGGAGCAAGAGAGATTTTCTTGCCGCACCTTGTCATCTGAATAATTGGCAGAAAAGGAACCACCTGTATGGTAAGTCGCTTGCTCATGAATTTGACTCCCACAGTATTCTCCATAACCAGGAAGCAACCGAAAAGATAGCATTCTGGGCCTATTCACAGGCTGAAACAGCAGGTTCAAACCTTTGGTTCTGTAAAGATTGTGTTCTACCAATAGATAAAAGCCGGTGTCATATTATGATAGCAAACCATTGTAGTTGACGCAGTGTGCCTCTGAAATCTCGCCGTTCAAAATATTTTCAAGAAAAGCACCTCCTCACCTTCCCCCCCAATAGATATACATAATAGAAGCAATAAATTCCTGCTACCACAGAGACGTTAATGCCAGTCACTTCGAGGTTCACCGGATATTGCCGGTGCCAACTCGTCCTGATCAACCCTGCGATGAATCGCCGACGTATTTACTTCCTGGAGATTTGCCAGGGACTATTTAATGTCGTGCTGTTCAGGGCCTGGGGAAGGATCGGGTATCGGGTTCGCTGTAAAGAGGAGTGGTATGTCCATATCGAGGATGCCATCAAGGAGGCGAACCGTCTTTACCGAGAGAAGACCCGAAAAGGTTACCAGGAAACGAGTCACTATGGATGAGCCTATTTTTTGTTCATTTTGATGAAGCCACCGGAACCTCAGTGGAATGCACTTGCCTCTCCACAGAATAATGGATGGTTCTCAACGGGACCTGTGGATAACGATTCAATTTCTTGTCCTGCTTCGATACGAAATGGAGGACATAAGTTCAGAAGGGAATAACTATACATTTCCCCAATTATGTATAGGTATTTCGTCTCTGATCACAGCCGGGCAACGGACAGGTTTTACGTCACACTTCGACAGGAATTTACAAGGGGGGTCAGGTTGTCAAAGATCACGGAACGCGCACTCAGCAAAGCGTGTATTTCAGCAAACAACAATCAGCTCAAATCCTGGGACTCGGGTTTGAAGGTTGAGCGAACCGGGACCGGGTTCACCGTCAACCGTCTATATCGACGCCCACGGCAAGACCGGGTGCCGAGTGTATCGCTCTACCATGGCCCCCCTCGGGAAGTCATGGCATTCATCAACGGGTTTGTCAGCGCCGTAGCGCACACTTCACTTACCAGCATCGAATCGGAGCATCCGCATGAATAATGATATCATCCCGACCGGTGGCCCCCATTCGGCACTGATCTCCAGCCAGATTCCGGACAACCTGCCAGCGGATCTTGAAGCCGCAGTACGCAACTGGCTGGAACGTGAAGTTGCCCTGGGTGATCCACGCGAAGACACGATCAAAACCTACACGTCCCACCTCAACCATTGGCTCCGCTGGTGTAACGCCCGTGGCATCACTCCGGCTGCCATGACCCAGGCCGATGTGGAGAGCTTTCGCCATGAACTCATCCAGGCCGGCATGAAAGCATCGTCAATCGCGGTAAAGCTGACCGTCATCAGACGATTTTACCAGGTCGCCATGAACCGGGGGTTGATCACCATCAATCCGGCGGCAAATGTTCGCCCCCCTGTCGCACGGGAAGCTAAATCTGAGCAAAAGCACCTTACCGCCGGCCAGGCGGAACTGCTGATCATGCACCTTCCCGAACTGGGCAGCATCAAGGGATTGCGCGACCGGGCCATCATAGCCCTTATGCTGCTCGAAGGGCTCCGCCGTGTCGAAATCAAACGGGCCAACGTCGAAGACATCGAAGACGTTGAGGGTGGTGTGCGCATTCTGGTCCACGGCAAGCGCAAAGATGGTTATATCTATCCCCGGGAAGATACTGTGGCCGCCATCCGGGCCTACCTTGCGGCCAGGGGTGAGGTAACCGTCGAGGAAACCACCATCCATAACCGGCAAGCGTTCGTTACGCCAATGTTTCTCAGCGTACGCAAGAATGGCCGAGGCAGGGGCCGGATATCGCGCATCGGCCTCAATAGTGTCATTGACGGTTACCTGAGCAAAGCCGGCCTGAAACGGAAACGGGTTTCCTGCCATGCTCTGCGGCACACCTGCGGCACAATGCTATACGATGTCACCAAGGACATCCGGGCTGTTCAGGATACGTTACGCCATGAGGACATCAGCACCAGCGCCATCTATGCCGCCAGTGGCCGGGAGCATAAACGCTTCACCAGGAAAATTCCTCTGGCAATCACTACGGCACCGACACCGCCGGTTGGTGATTCTTGCATACCATCCGCTCCTGACCAGGAGACAGAGGAGTCGCCATGATTCTCTGGGACCACGAAGGCAAACCCGTTGTCTGTGATCATAAGGATCTCACCCCTGGGGTGCTGACCATGATTTCCGGGATAAGCGACCGCTTCGATCGTGGGACTTGCCCTTTTTGTAACAGAAGCTATACCCAGGAATTGTCATGCCATCACCTACGCAATATCCTGGTTGTCGAAGGAGATGCCTATTGGCACCGCACCTTCATCAAAGTATCGGGCACTCGGTTCCTGACAGTCAGCAATGATGACGGACTCGATGGCCCGGCGGTTCAACATTGTGAAGCCTGTACCTCACCCCGGCAGAAGGACGGCATGATTCATGTGAGGATCACCGAGGAAGACGATCCGCGCATTCGGGTTGTATCCTATTGCTCCGATGACTGCGCTATGATGCACTGGCGACGGGAATTGACAGACTTTCGGAAGCGGGAAGCCGTTCAAAGCTGGGTTCAGAACGCAGCGTTGACCTCCTGAACTGTTATGTTCAGAGCCATTCATTACCCTTGTAGTGCGGATTGACTTTATACTGACCGTCACCGACAGAAAGGAAGTATTTTTTGTAGGTGATGCTATGGCTGTCACTGGCACCGTTTGCAAGCGTGACGTTGATGTGGTTCTCGCTTGGCTCAGGCTTCCAGTTTTTTGCTTTGATCAGCTTTCGGACATCTTTTATTGAGAACGGCTCCAGGATCATCCCTGCATTGACCGCCGCTACAATTTCTCGATTTAACCCTCTTCCATATTTAGGCATTGGGCACTCCGATATATAGTAGTTGTCAGAGATAGCGCGATTCAGTTTCTTCCGCTGATAAACTGCATGCCCAGCATATGAACTCTTCGTCACGTGCAGCGACTGTTGACAGCATCCCCACATCAGGTTCGATTGAAAGACGCGCCAGGTCAAGCCGATCAGCATCCCAGCAAGTTCCGACAGTTGGGTCTTCTGTTGTATCTCCGCCTGAATGGCTTGTGCAGGCAATGCACAGTATATTCAATTGGTCATGAGTAAGATGCAAGAATTGATCGTTTATCTGACGGGCAAAGATTGCCCCCCTTTTCCCGTGCCCCGGATCACTGCCGTCTGTGTAGCGGCGAGCATCATGGACCCAAGCGAATGCCTGCACAACCTGAAGATCTGCCCCGGTCCGATTCGATAAAACGCTGCCGATTCGATAAACCCTCTCCCAGTGGCGAATCCCGTGAATCCCATCAATAGACACGCGTAGATTCTTTCTGACAAGCGAAAGGAACTGGGGAGCGTTTATGATCATGGTTCCATGCCACTACTATGGAAAAACTCATCCAAGAAGCGACTTGCCATCTGATGCACTCCGGGAGTTTTGCTCTCCCGCGGGCCAGCGATGTTCAGCACCCGGATATTGTTCTGGTCGAGCCATTCCGCAAGTGTTGCCGCATTGGGTCTGGCTGCATCTAACTGGATAACCAAATGAGGCTTGTTGTGCTTTCGGGCACATTCAAGAGTTAACCGGGTTCCCCCGGACAGCTTGCCAATATTGAAAATCAGGGTTCCGTCAGATTCTATGACGTTACGTTCAGTACGGGCGGAGTAGCCTCCCCTGGTCATTTCAGTGAGTGGATAGTGGTCTGGCACCGTACCGTCTTCAGCCAGGCGCCCCTTGGGACAATAGCCACCGACAGGGAGACCGACTTTCATGGCGGCATCAAGCCCGGCACGATCGGCGCCGGTCTGGCCGCCGGATACGATTTTTTCCAACGTCAATTTCATGTGGCATTACCTGCAAGGTCAAGTCGGTGGACGACAACCCTTACCGCACGATAAGGTCAACACGTAATTCGATGCTGTTTTCACCATCAAATTTTTGAGTTTATGCTACCAGCAAATCGGCTCTTGCCCCAAACCGACGAGTGTCTTATTCACTTGAGAGAAATGTCCGCAGCCGAAGAATCCTCGGTAAGCAGAAAAACCGGAGGGATGTGAAGTAGAAAGTACGGTGTGTCGCCCAATATCGATGAGGGAAATTTTCTTCTTCGCATCATTCCCCCAGAGGAGAAAGACCAAATGCTCCCGGCGGACATTCAAGGAACGAATAATTGCATCAGTAACTTCTTCCCAACCCCATCCTTGATGGCTTCTGGCCTTGCCTGCCTCCACCGTCAGAACAGTATTCAATAATAACACCCCTTGCTTTGCCCAGTGGGACAAATCGCTTGATCTGTTGCAAGTCACACCAAGATCCCTGTCGAGTTCTTTGTGGATGTTACGCAGCGAAGGAGGCACCTTCAGCCCATCGGGAACCGAGAAAGCAAGTCCTTGTGCTTGCCCTGCTCCATGGTATGGGTCCTGTCCGAAGAGTACCACCCTCACTCGATCAAAGTCAGTAAGTTGCAACGCACAATAAACTTTTTCAGGTGCTGGATAGATGACGCTTTTCTTACGTGCCGAATACACCTTTGCAAGTACCGGATGAGATGCAAGTTCTGGGACTTCCTGTAACCATCTCTTCATAATATTTCCTGATTATCTTATGAATTTGGCTTGTTAGCGTTAAGTACTGGTAACTGTTCAATTATCTTTCCAATAAGATTTTGAACAGCAGGTACAAACGCTAAAGCAGCCTGAACGCATTCACCACCTGGAGCGGCAAAAACCGAACCCGTATACTTATAATTTTCTGAGACAGTTACTGATTTTCCAGTTGAAGCATTTAGCGTAAGCATCAGCTCCCACTCGCTGCCAAAAGCAGTTGAGTAATCAATACGATCTAATCTACCAGTAATTGTTACCGGTGCTGTCTTCGAATAAATACCTGCCATCTTTAGTTCATCTGTGAAAGCTTTCTGGATAAAACTAGCAAACGTTTCACCATCCAGTGTCGTAACAGGGCCATGAAAGTGGCAAGCGATTTCTGAAATATTTTCTTTATCCGTAAAATTACCGACGTTTACTTGTGTTCCACTTAAGGAGCGAAGCGCAACAGCATTGTCAGTTGATATTGAGTAGCGGCCAGTTGCGAAATTTGCACAACCTGTAAGGGTAAAAGCTATTACCAAAACAAAAAATACCTTCATAGATGCAACTCCTCTCAAGTGTAAATTTAGTTAAGCCAAAGCATTTCGATACCAATCAGAGAGAATCCGGCTGTCGTCTGAAAGAATTCTCGACCTTACAGCAAAATACTCATTCTTTACAGGAATAGTTCTCACGTCTGAATCAAGTAAAGGCATACTCTCAGGCAATATTTGTGTTTTATCGTCGAAAATGTCAGATTGAGTTGGAAGAACAACCGAATTGTCCACTAACGATATATTAATCTCCGCTCGGCTTAATAACTCTCCCAGGTGAATATTCCCTCTACACATTTCTTCAAGTAATTGATCGTAAGCATTTTCATCAATCTTCAACAGTACCCGCAGCGAAGTGTTGTGCATTTTTGCAAGCTTCCCACCCAACTTATAAGCAACAAAGCCGGCTAGTGCTCCATATCCGAACACTGGTGACAACGAAAAGAATGCACCGACTGCACCTGACCGAAGCCCATCTAGTGTCGCATCGCTCAATGATTCTTTCGCAAGGCCATACGACAATCCAAAACCTATTAGTGCTGACGTGCCGGCACTGCCGAAAAAAGTTAAAGGATCAATGTATACTGAGAACGTATGATAGGCAGAAATTATGCCTGCAATAATATTCTCGACAGCTCCCACCACTGCGAAAACCGGATTAAATGCTGCAAGAGTCCACGCCGATCTTGCTGCTACAGCAAGTGCGATCTCAATCCCACCTTCAACAAAGGTATCAAAGAATGTATCTGCATTCATCACGAGAGTCCCGTGTATTGCCTGAAGCAGGTCCGAAGAACCTTCGGCAATAGAAAGGAATCCCAAACACCCATCCGCCCAGTGAATACTTAAAAATCCTTTTGGGATGCCAGCATCAACAAGCCACTGGCCAAATCCCGAACCAGACAGTCCAGGAAATGGTATACCGGCTTTTGTAGGAAAATCCGTTGCCAGGATGTGACCGGTTTGCTTGAGGGCGCTAAGCGGTCCGCTGTCCATCATTGTTCGTGGAACGTCCACAAATAGATCATGCCCACCAATCCATCGATGATCATACCCTCTGATAAAATCAGCATCAGGACATTTCGCCAGCATCGGGAACCTACTGTCAACGTAATTCCGGATCACTTCGGCGGGCAATTTTATGTATGCCATTTGTCCCGGAACAATGATTGCGGTACCTCCCATCAATAGTTGTTCTGAATTATCCATTTTCTCTGACCTCAGCAGATATAGAGTCGTGCCCGATTACTTCTTTTCATCGTCATTATCTGCTTGAGTAACCACACGGGAAAGCTCGGTTTCGTATTGCAGCCAGATGGCATCAACAGCACGAACTATCGAACTCTTCAAAACTCGTAAAAATCTTTCAGTGTCAGTCTGTTGATTACTTGTTGATGCGAAATAACCGGCAATTACTGCCAGGGAAAGACCCGCAGCACCCCAGCCAATTGGCCCGGCAATTGAAGTACCTACAAACCATGCACCAAGAGTCGCTATAATGCCCGCCCCCCAACCTAAAGCCGACCCGATAGCACCAATAACGATGCCAATTCCTGCTGTTCCGCCTGCAATGCCGATTGCGGCTTTTATATTGTTCTCTTTATCCTTAGTTGAGGGGGCAAGAATTGTCTCGCTCAACAGACAGGCAGCTTCAACTTGTGGCGGGGTAACACTCAATACATTTTTGAAGATACCACGCACTTTAGCGGTCAAAATCTGCGCATCAACATAGGTAAGATACGCCTCAGTCTCCTTCTTGGAAACCATGATTTCTGCAAACTTAACGTCGATCGTACTTGTCAGCGCCGACTGAAATTTTTCACGGTTAACCTGTGACTCTGACCTTTCGATCTGCACATCCTTCTCAAAGGTTTTGACAAGCTCTTCTACTGCAGCAGCATCTTTTTCCTGAGCAGATTTCATTTTGTCCTGCGCTAATGACACGACATCATTGACTTTGTCGGATGCGTACTTTTTGGATTTTGATAATGCAATTTTGAAGTCTTCCCAATCAATCTTACCATCCCCATTCAGGTCTCCAATTTTTCCACTGGCTTGAGATGTCGAATTTTCTGGGTTCACGCTTAAGATTGCAAGTGTGGTCCCGCAATCACAACAAAAGTTAGCTGGTGCTGGAACGTCTTTGCCACAATTTGCACATTTGATCATAGCCATTTTGAAATCTCCTCTTTTAAATAGGTTGTGTTCATTATTAATCTACAGGTATCAATCCGGTTCTTCGTTTTATAAAAGTTTCAATTACTCAGTGATTTGCCACAATTTGTGCAAAAAGATGGTGTTCCCTCATAAGACTTGCCACAAGAAGTACAATGTTTTGATTTAGCTGTAATCATAATTTGGTTGTTTTTCTTTGGCCTCGTGATGAGCCATAGAGGAAGGAATACCACCAGAAATATCAACGTGCCAAAAGACCACATCAACGCAACAAAGATGCTCTTTTCTCTGGCTCTGGCGTCGCAAAACACCCAGATGGCACCGCAAAATACGATCAAAAGCCCGATTACTTTCATGATACTAGCCCTCCCTTGTTTAGCGGTTAACCACCGGTCCGCTCCAAGTAATTCCGTAAGTCCTTTTCCATCTCCTCTTGCAAACCCTCCGGACTGATGACGCGGATATGGGGAATCCAGTAACGAACGATGGGTAACACCTGATTTACATGACCAACCTTTGCAGAGACGATGAGGCCCCCGTCTTCAAGCTCCTTTTCAATAACTTGATTGGCAATCAATTTCCGGCGTTTGAAGTAGTTGGCAATGTCACGGGATATCTTGAGGACTATCTCCTTTTTCTCCTCACCAAGCCATACACCATCTTCCTCTTTCAGCATCCTGTCAGTTTCCGGTTCATGAGCAAATCGGGAGTCAAGTTGAACCACCCGTTCAATTCTGGCGAACGAAAATGTTTTGAGTTTGTCACCGTCACGCGCAACAAGATACCAGATGCCCTTGTTATTGATCAGCTTGAACGGGGCGACGACGGTGTAGGATTTGATTCCTTCGTCCTTTGCGTAGTCAAAAGAGATATGGCAGCGAGCAACAATGGCCCTCTCCAAATGGCGAAAAACATCTTCCTTTCCGGCAAGGTCTTCATAGTTGTGCCCTTTGACCAGAAGCGCCGATTGCATACGGCTATCAAATATATCACCAAGGAAGTCGTCGGAAAGTGTTGGGAATAAACCACGAACTCCGGCCAGACTGGCGAACCGCTCAATGTCACGAGTGCTGAGTTTGCCAAGATAGGCTGGATCGAGATGATAACGTCCATCAGTTTTTTGCAAGGGGAGATAGGCAAACCTCACGTTCAGGTCACGCTGGATTGTGCGCAGGTTGACGCCGAACTCATCTGCAAGCGTCAAAGGATCAAGTTTTTCACCCTGATTCAGCTTGACCAGAATTTGTGCCAGTCGATAAACGAGGGTGTCATGGTTACCAGTAGTCATATCCGGACCCTAATGCAAAGTGTGTTGTGATTGATTGCAAGAAAACATAATCTTTGTGGCGTGCTCCTGAACAGATAAAACAATACACTCTTTATGGTGCCAGTATCAGCCATGCGCATGACAGGTGGTGTCGTTTTTTCAGATTTTTTTTGTGTGGAACAAATTTTTTGTGGCAGGAGGGACAAACCGCTCGATTTTTCCCCCATGAATCAATACTCCCATTCAATGTTAAAGGCAATTCCTCTAATCTTGCGTAATTACGGATAATAATCGTTGGTTTCAAGTGACAGATGAAATCAATAAACTTTCCAACGATTCTATGCCATGGCACTGCCAAAACCGCCAAAAGCTCTTCTGACAGTTTTGACAGTGCCGTTCCTCAAGTATCCATCAGAATTTTATCCCAGGATTGGCAACTTATCTGTTCATTGAACTGGCAATGAATTCCGCAAAAGGTTTTATTTCTCCCAGCGAACTCGCTGCTTCCAGGGCAGCCATGTAATCACTTCGCTGCTCAATTCGGATTACTGTCCACGGATACCCGCCAGACGCCAGCATGGCATTCATCAGAAACCGCCCCAGTCTGCCATTGCCGTCAAAATACGGATGGATGTACACAAAAAGAAAATGTCCCAGAACAGCTCTTACTGCTGCGCTGGGTTCAGCCTCCAGCAGGTCGCACAGTTCCGGCATCATGTCGCGGACTGCATCCTGTGAAGGTGGAACATGGGTTGCTCCCCTGATAAAAACCTTGTCAGTCCTGTAACCAGCCAGATCCGCCGGCTTGAGAAAACCAGCATCTACATTGGGTGAGAAAAGTTTGCGATACCATGAAGCGTGATCCTGCCGGAAAACAGCGCCTGGGTTTGCCCCTGTCAAAATGCTTCTGATCGTAGTTTTGACTTCATTATGAGCGAGCCAGTAACCATGTGCCGCCATGGCATTTTTCATTTCCGCGTCAGAGTCATTACTGTCCGGATTCCAGTCCCCGGTGGCGACCTTTTGAATTAACTCCGGAGTGACTCGATACCCCTCAATGGAGAGAGAATGATAAGCATCGGTTTTGTAGTTTTCTTCAACTGCGTCCATAAACTTCTCAATGTCAGACGGGATGCCGGGTTCAGGCGGAAAACAGCCGGAAACGGTCTCTCGCATGGCTTGCCACATTAAACGCATCCGCAGAACATAGGGAGATTGCGCTCTGGTGAATGCCAGAGTCGGCGGTGCTACACTGAATGGATTTGTCTCGTTGACCACATATCCTGCTGCTCTCATGGTTGCCAGTACATTAACCGCCAATTCTTCACGCCCCGAAGCCCGCAAAGCCCCGACAAGGCGCCCGGCAACAATGCTATGCCCACCTTCAAGCAGTTCCCTGTTGAGATCCGACGCGTCCCGCAACTGATGAAGTGCGATATGGGCATCCTGGGCATAGGTTGTAAAAAACGCTTCCGGCACACGGACAAGAGCCACCGGAAGTGTCAGTACACGGATTCGCTCCACCATCTGGATTTTAGCGGCAGGAACAAAATCCTTTGCCTTGTAGTCCAGGATCGAGCAATTATCAGGCAGCTTCAACAGGCCGTTTTGTCCAAGCGGAGAATGGATCACAACCTGCTGCGGCGTAATAGTTTTTCCCGAATGCAGAAATAATGAGTATTCAGCTGACACATACCATTGTTCTCCAAACCGCTCGGTGCAATAGCCCTGGATGAAGTCACGCATCGCAGCATACCAGGGTGTACTGTCACCGGTCTCTTCGCCAGGCCGACAGGGCATATACCATCCCTTGACAATCGGTCGCAGGAAGCCATTCTTGACTAGACTTTCCCGCTGCATTCGTGTCAGATCACTCGACTTTATGGCGGTTTTACCGTCGTCCTGCAACCTCTTCAGGGCTGTTAGAGCATCGGCAAGCCTGCGTTGCGCCGGAGTTGTAGCCATTGCACTCCTTCTTCCATAGCTAGATTATTGTGATTCACGATAGCTAGATTATTGTGTGTTGTCAAGGCTAGATTATTGCGTGTTGTTACGGCAAGATTATTCTGTGAATCAACGAATAAAAGGCGACCACTAGGGCCGCCTCTATCCAGACCGGACGGGTATCCGGACTGAAGATGCTAGTAGGGTTTCACCCCCGAAAGAATGGCAAGAACCTCGAATTCGCCTCCTGCAAGATTGTTTCTCTGCAGAGCCTTCTCAAACTCATCCCAACTCAGTGTGAACTCCCTACCGTTAATGCGTGCTCGAACTGACATGACTCTATCCCCCTTGATGTTTTGTTGGTGGCCCAAAAGGGCTCCCTACAACCACCGCCGGAACGGTGGCTCTAAGGAACCCTCTTGAGCCGGGGGGAAGAGTCGAGGGAGGGCGCTTAGAGCGCCGCTCCCCCGTTATTTATAAAAGTCCCCGCTCGACAAAACTCAGGAACTCGTCATCACCGACGATTATGTGATCCAGTACCCGGATGCCGAGGATGTCGCCGCTCTCCTTGAGACGCTTGGTGATGGCGATATCTTCGCTGCTGGGGTTCGGATCTCCGGTCGGATGGTTGTGAACAAGCAGAATGGCTGCCGCATTCGACAGGCATGCCGTCTTGAACACCTCCCGGGGATGAACGATGGCCTGGTTGAGCGAACCGATGGAGACCCGGTCAAAACAGACGATCCGGTTCTTGCCGTCGAGATGCAACACCACAAAATGCTCCTTCGTCTCACGCCGGAGATCCCGGAACATCTCATAGACCTGCTCTGGTTTCGTGAAGCGCATCGATACCCATTCCGGAGCATCGTCGCGCACGACTTCGTTTCTGTAGCGGGCCTCAATTGAGCGCACCATGATTCGTTTAGTGACCGGCGGTACCGGTTCACCGAAGAGATTAAAATTCATGTCCTCCTCCGATAGCGGGGGCGGACTTCCCCCTGGGGGGCAGTCATCGCCCCCAAAGGGTTTGAAATAAATTATTTTCAGCTCTGGAGAGCCAGTACGGCTTCCCGGAAAGTCACGCCATCCAGCGCCATCGTGGCACTGATCGAATCCCAGGTCCGGTTACAGACGAAACAGTGGACATGGTTTTCGTACAGGGCCATGGACGGATTACGGTCCTCGTGAAACGGACAACAGCGATACCGCCCCTTGGAGAATTCGATGATGCTGGTTATGGGATACTGCCGGGCCTGATCGATCATCTCCGGGCTGATTCCGCCGGGCGCCTGTACCGTCTCCTTGCCGTTGACATGGTTGAGGAGCGTCTTCGCCTCCCTTTTCAGGGGGCGCAACTCCTTTTCCTGGTCTCTGATGAAGGATTCGGTTAGAGCTTTGCTCAGCGGGTCGTGACTGCGTTCCATTCGCCGTCGTGCTCCCCAGATTTCACGCTCCAAATGTTTGATCTGCGGCTGCAGGAAGGACAGTCGGCGCATTACCGCGTAACGCTCCGGCACGCCCATATCCCGTGCCGCTTGCAACGTAGCGTTCAAGGTCATGTCAATCCTCCTTTATGCTGTTGATTTAACACCGGTTCCGGGCGGTTCGACAGGACTTCTCGCCAGCATGGCTACTGCCTCATGCAGAGGAATCAGTCCATCCTCGGTTACCGCCAGTGGCTCATAGACAATGCCGAAGCTCTGATCACGTCCGATCAGATCGCCACCCATTTCTCCGTCTTCACCTTGCCAGTCCACCCGGCACGTTGTGCCGGTGCGAATATGGCGTCTGATGATGGGGATGGCGATGTCTTCGGCGGAGCGCCACTTGCCGTTCGACTCCTCGGGCTCGAAATTGATCGTTCCGTCAACGATCCGCATGTCGTCGCCGATATCAGGAACTGCTTCCCTGATTTCGGCCAGGCATGCTTCACAGTCGTCTGCTTCGAAACTCGTGATGGAAAGGGTGTAGTAATAGCCCATTGTGATAGTCTCCTTTTCGCACACTCCTCCCCACAGGGAGTGCGGTATTGTTCTCCCCCTGTGGGCAGGGAATGCATGTTCAGTCACGCAGCCGTTCGTCCCAGCAGCACTCGCCGATGAAGTGGGCGTAGTCGTCCCGCTGGTAAAAGATGCGTGCTGAAGACTGCGGAATCATGTTGCCGCAGTCGACACATTTGACTGCTCGCTGGAGCGGGCTGTGCGGGGCATTCAGTTCCCGGATGAAGGTCTCGTCGCATTCCTGGCAGTTGTACAGTTCCCGGTCGATCCCCAACAGGGTGTCGGTGCGGGTAACTTCCAGAAAGCAGCCGCACACCGGGCAGCCGAACTGGCCGGTATCGCCTTGTTCCGCGAGTCGTTCATGGTTGTAGTTATTGCGGGCGACGCGTAGATTCTCTTCAAAATCGATCTCCATCCGCTCACAGAAGTGCATCAGATCAGTGAGCATGTCCTTCACGTCGTCTTCGTCGCCGTCGAAATCCCGGTTTTCGAGGGTCAGGCAGTAGGCCTGCATGACCGTGTCGATTCTGCCGGCACGTTCCTCGTTGGTCGGTTCGTCAGTCTGTCGGGTGAGAGGGCACATGGTCACCACCCCCTCTGCAGCATCTGGCCGAACACCGTGGAAAGGTCGATGTCGGACTGGGTGATCTGTTCGATCCTGCCGACCGCCTGAGCTGATGCCCCATCCCCCTGGGAAACATGGAGCAACTCATCAGCATCGGCCCCCTCGACGTCGTAATCGAGGATGACCAGATCCAGGACCGGGAGTTGCTCCGGTGCCGTGCTGACCACGCTTTGCACCAGACCACCTTCGATGATGACCCCTACAACCGGCCTGGCTGGGGGCGGATCGTCCGTTCCCGGGCCTATGTCGCCGGTTTCCACTTCACTGATCCGCTGTTCCAGCCATTGGCCGGTGAAACAGTACTGGATATCGTCGGCAGTGATGAATATCGCACCGCCGCCGTAGCCATCAGGGCGCATCTTCGAGCAGGTGTAGGCGCTCTCCTTGGAGATCCAGGGGAGTTCGCCGTTGGAACGGCGGATGATCTCCTGGAACCGGTTGAGAAGATCTTCCTCAGTGAGTTCGATCTCTTCACCGCCGGGCTCCTCCGGATCGAGGTAACCATTGCAGCACCACTCATCCGCGTAGAGATAGAAATTATCCTCGCCGTCGGTTTCAAAGGTGATGCTGAACGCCTCAATGAAGCGCCGGTCCTCGTCGGTGATGAGGTGCTTGGGGATCGAAGGTTGGAATACTGCCTGTGAATAGTAGTCTGCCATGGTCTGTCTCCTTTACTTGATGGTGCGGGGAGATAGTTCCCCCGTAGGGAGACGTGTCTCCCCGGTGGGGTTGGCAAATAATGATCAGGAAATTACGCACTCTTCCCGTTCATCCATGATGTCAGTTTCGTCGAGCGACTTGATCAGCACCGTGTCGGTTTCCCACCGGACATCGGTGTGTTTGTAGTAGCCCGACCAGAAGAAATCACTGTCGGTGACGTTCAGAGTGGAACACTCCATACGCCCCTCGAATTCCTTCAGAGCGACTTTGCCGTTATCCGGCTCGGCGTCCCAGTCGGCGGTCATGAAATCACAGGTGCAGTTGAATTCGCTGATCTTGTAGGCCTTCATCTGTTTCACGACCACCGCCAGCTTCCTGATCCGCTCAATGAGAGCTGCATCAAGCTCGATGACGGCATAGTCAGCATTTTCGGAAAAGAACTCACTGCTGTCGTGAACAGGAATAATAAGTTTTTTCATCTTCAAGCCTCCTTGTAACGTGATGTCAGGGAGGCGCCCCTTCCGGGAGGAGCCTCCCGTGGGGTTAATAGTTTCAATGGATCAACTTGTCTTGCAGCATTCCAAAAAGTGCAGGTGGCAATTCTTCGACGCTATAGACGACGCCGTTGGTCGGGAAGAGCGTACGAACCGACTCCTCGCAGATACCAAGCCCCATGGGCTCAATGCCTTGCTCCAATAACCACTTGATTGCCCTCTTGGAGGTACGCCGGTCATCTGGTTCGCCGTCAGTGACGGTGAGCAGGATTTTCCGTGGTTCCTCTCTTTTGAGCAATTCAACCCCAGACCAGTACAGCGCCTGGGCCAAAGGTGTGCCGCCGCCTGCCGTCATTCCGAATCTGGACGAGCAGGGACGCTCTCCAAACCGCACCAGAGGTGCTACCCCTTCGCTGTTGCCAACTGGAAAAGCGGCAACAGCGGCAAAACAGCCGGGGATGGAATCAAGTGCTTCAGCGACGACAAAGGCGGTTTTCGTTGCCACCTCGATCTTCTGGTGTTGCATACTCCCGCTTCTGTCCACGAGAATCATGATGGCGGTATTGACCTCCGTCTTCTCCTCCTGATGCAGAAACAGCCTGGTGTCGTGTAATGCGAGACGATGCACCACCCGGTTATCAATCTTGCTACCGGTGCGGCGTGCATGACGTCTCCTCAGCCGGCTTGCCTGGATTAATCCGCTGAGCCGGGCTCTGAGCAGCGCCGTATGTCTTCTGATTTCATGAATATCGATGGGAAAGGTGCGAAGAGAGGCCTCCGGTGGAAGCAGAACACCACCCCGATTGCCGACAGTCTCACCCTCCGTTATCAGTTCCTGTTTGAGAATTTCACCGACATCGCCAAACCCGCCAGGATCACAATCGAGCATTTCCTGAAGGGCTTCGGGATTACCATCCAATTGCCCACCGGAACCACTCTTGGGAACAGAAGGCGATGGATTGGTTGCAGCTTGGGACTGAGAATCATTACCAGCTGCAGTACCGGTGCTATCACTATCGGGTGATGAACCACCGGCACCCTGTTCCGGTTGCCCTGACTGCTGGTCAGTGCCGGATGTCTGATTGTTTTCTTCCTGATCATCGGAACTGCCATCAGGTTTTGACTCATCAGAGCCGCAGGTGGTTTTCGTCTTCTCGTCTTGCTGACGTTTCCGTTCCTGCTCCTGTTGCTGTTTTTCATCACGGATCAACCGTAGGATCTCCTCCGCCATGGATTGTGAGTCCCTGGTGGAGACGAGATTCGGAATTCTCTCGGTCAGATCCAGCAACCTTTTGTATCCGGTGCCAAGAAAACCGTTGACCGTACTGCTGGTCATGGCAAGGATGTCACTGAAGTCCTGATTCAAGGTCAGCCGCCCCCTGGCGCATAGCCATGACAGTAGGGTCTGCGGAGGGTCTTGAAGTGACGGTGTAAAACTCCCCTGTTGCTTCAAATGCTCGGCCAGATCTTTCAGATTCGACCGGCAACCGGGATACTTCGCTCCCATCATCTTCTCGATACGGATGTCTTCAAGGATGTTTGTCAGGCACTTGTGCATGGAGGTACTGCTTTTAACGCTGAAATCCGTGAACCGGATGTGGGCGCTCTCGTGGTCGATATAGCCACGGGCAAGCAGTGCAGCCTCTTTGCTGTCCGGCAGGGACGGAAGATTGATAATCCTTCCGTTGGTGTATGCCTGGTCGCCGGAGATCTGTACCTGAATGTCGTATTTTTCCCCGAGTGCCTTGGCAACCAGGGGCAGTGTCGTGTGTTTCATGGCGGCCTCCTAGAAAAACCATTCGCTGGGCAAGCTTACCGGCTCAGCGGATCTGGTTTCGAGAAGGATGGTTTCGGCGACCTCGTCTTCTTCCTCTGCCGGGACTTCATCCAGCGGCAAATCACCGAGGACATGCAATATCCCGATAAGAGAGGTCAGATTCCGTCCTTCAATGGGACCGCTCTTTGGCAATGAGGCCAGTACTTCTTCAACCTGGACTGCCAGAGTGAGCAGGTAGGGAGAGAGGAACTCAAGACCACGCAGTTTTTCGAGCATGGACTTGATCGGGCGTAGCGCTTTCCGGGTTACGGAAGGGCGTCCCTTGTACGACTCCTCCCAGGCTTGCCTGGCTTGTTGATTGATTTCATAGATCAGCCGTTCTGACAGGGTACTGGCATGTTCGTTCAGCCCCTTATCCAGTCCGTCGATGTTCTTGACCTTGAACGCCTGGACTGCGAAGCCCAGACGACGTGCCGCTGTTGATGCTGGTTCTACTCCCTTTTCGATGATGGCTGCCCATTCGGGGTTAGCATCAATCCATTCCCTCAGACTGCGGTCGTACTCCGACAGAAATTCCTGCTTCTCCTTCTCAAACTCATCCCGGACACCGTCGAGGATCTTCATCACCTCGTCGGCCTTATCCTCCGGTATGGCATAGCCACCGAGGAATCTGACTCCTACCGCTTCACACTGCCGTTCGGCACGACGCTTCAGGGCACTGAATACGGCGAGTTTTTCCGGGTCGCAGATCTTCTTGCTACCGAGAGTGGCCAATTTTTCGGGAGGGAGTTTGGAAAAGTCGAGCCCAAGGTCTTCCGGCGAGAGTTTCTTCCGGCCAGTCCAGAGTGAAATGGACAGGGACACAACTACCAGCTTTGAAAGTATTTCGTTCATGTTCATTCTCCTTTGATCAGTTTGATGGTGTGATCAAGGGAGGCCCCCAACAGGGAGAAGGCCTCCCCTGAAGGGCATTAGAAGAACCAGTCCTTGGTGTCTGCACCGGACATGAGATCCTTCATGATTGTTTTGTCGGTCTGTTTCCGGGGTGTTGGCTGAACAGGTTCACGAGGCGGCGATGAAGCGACTTCGTAGTACCCTTTGGCCAGCTTTTCCTTCTTCTTCTTGGAAACGAACGTGAACGCCTCGGACATTGAGTTGACGTCATAAGACTTCGTCTGCCCCTGGCTTCGCGTTGGCCCCCAGTTGACCGTTACCCGTGGCGGATCGTCATGAATCTGGGCGATCCAGAACTTGCCGCCAGCCGCAGTGTTGCACTGGAGGTGAAGATGCTGTCGTAATGCCATGCAGCACCCCCTATCCGCCGAAGACGCGTTGCGCCAGTTCGTGCAACGCCTCGCGGCTTTCCGGCTCTGCTCGGTACCCGAGAGCACGGTCGAGAGCATGGATGATCGGGTTTTTCCCTTCGGCAGATGCCGGGCGGAAGAGATACACAAGCTTCGCCCATCTGACGAGGGTTCTGGTGGAGAAGGTGACTTCTATTTCCCCTTTGATGAAGAGTTTGCGGATTTCGTTGGCATACGATACCAGCGCTTCCCTGACCGTATCAGCCAGACTGGGCATGGCTTTGGCCAGAATCTGTCTTTCCTGGACTTCGTCAGGGTAGTCGACTTCAACCATCCAGAAGCGATCCAGAAATGCGCCGTTCTGCCGTAAGGTCCCTTGATAGAGACCTGAGCGATCACCGCTGCCGGCGGTGTTGGCTGTCGCAATAAAACGAAAGCCCGGTGCCGGTTTGATGACTTCACCACCCTTTTCCGGAATGGTGAGGGGTCTTCCTTCGACTATGCCGTTCAAACCTGCTGCAGTTGCGGGATCGAGCAAGTCGATCTCGTCCAGCAGGAACCAGTGACCTTCCTTCATGGCCATGGCTAGCGGTCCGTAGACATACTCCATCGAGTTGTTGACAATTACGTGATGCCCCACAAGTTCCGGGGTTTCGAGTCTGCTGTGCCCTGTGACGACCATGACCGGTATATTGAGCCGGGCGGCGGTCTGCAAAACGATCGAAGACTTGCCGCTGCCGGTCGGACCGGTCAGGTACAGACCGTCGTTGGCGCCCATCATGTACCAGGAAAGTACATCCGACAGGATTTCCTTCCTGAACACATAGTCGCTGTCAACTTCAGGGATGAAGGGGTTGTCGGTCTGAGGCCGACCTTCTACGCAGAGACTCTCTTTCACGGGAATATTGAAGATGTCCTTGATGCTATATTTCATGGTGATCAGCTCCTTGTCCGATTTGGTTAAGTGCCGCGAAGTCAGCTTCCTCGATGAGGTCGTTGAGATCGCGCCCTGTTTTCAGATGCTCCAAAACGATGCCTATGGATTCGGCAACGCAGTTGAGGCAGGTATTGGCCCCGAGATGACAACCTATGCCGGTGAGAGCCTTGAACGCATCGACTGGCTCCAGTCCCGAACGGAGACCGTAGGAGACCAGGCGAGCAATGCCATCGGCCATGGCAGAACCACAACCTCCGGCCTTGCCGAAACGGATGAAGACTTCCATTGGCGTAGCTGTCGAGGGGGACAGGGTGACGGTAGTGTAAATTTTCCCGCAGGCAGACCGGCGTTCGATGGTGAAGCCGGGAACAGCCTTGGGACGTGGGATTTTAGGACTCATGGATGCCTCCTTGTAATGACGGCGGGTTACCTCTCCTTTGCGGAGATGACATGCATCCCGCCAAGGGTGATGGTTAATTTCGCTGTCCTACTAAGACATCTACGAGGGGGGAAGTAGGCGCCAGGCGGTGATGATTCTTGGTGAACCATTTACCAGGCGGGCCACGACGAAAACCCCCTTGTACCTGAATTTGAGTGGTTTCGTGTTGAGGAGAGGCAGAAGATGACGAACACCTTCGAGAGCTTCCAGAGGGATGTCACGTTCCAGAACCCGATTGGCTCCGTGCAACGAGAGGTTGACCTCATTCACAACAGCATCAGACGGGCCAGTCTCCTCTTCCGTATAGATGGCAATGGTTGGCTCCGTCATCCTCGCACCTCCTCCCACCCCACAGGATGAACCTGAGGTTCAGGCGCTGCTGCGGCAATCATGAACATGAAAAGCATGGCCGCGATCAGCAACAGTGAGGCGATGGCATGCAGGGCCTCTTTCAGGTCTTCATGCCTTTTCTCACTTGAGAAGGATTTAAGGTCGGGGGGCAACGTGCCGGTACGATAGATTTTCATCGGGGATCTCCTTTCAATGGGGGCGCACGCCTCCATGAATGGAGATTTCCCATGGGGAGCGTAACGCCCCCTTGTGGGGTTGGATCAGGCCGCCTGTGTTGCGAGCGGCATGAATGGTTTGATTTCAAGCTTTAGAAAACCGGATTTCGGTTTCGTGACTTGATCATAGATATCCGGATACGAGTTCTTCAGCTTCTTGCTGTCGACGATCACCGAGTCAGCCACCGAGGTGACATTGACCAGGATTCCGTCTGAAGCCCCCTTGAATACTCCATCCGCAAACGTGAGGATTTCGTTCTTCAGGACTTCCAGTCGAGCTTCGATCCCTTTTTTCTGTTCGTTCAGTTCCAGGTATGCCCTGCCAGCGTGGTGGATTTCCGGGGGGAGCTCCATGTCAATCGCATGAGAGGGACAACCGTGGCGAAACGAACAGTATCCGCAGAGAAAGCCAGGTTCCGTTTTAGGTGCACACTCGTCTCGTGTTGCCGCAAGGATGTGCTGACCTTTTTCCATAAGCTGATTAAACACCAGCTTGTTTGGTGCATAGTTATTGAATTCCCGGTATGTTCCCGCATTGAGGTCAACCACCAGAATTGATCCGCCGATTTCCACTTCAGGATCGAGGGTGAGATGCAGCAGGCCCATCTGGACATGCAGTTGATCCACCCAGGATGCGTAAGGTTCATCGGGGATGCCGTCGGTCGATTTCATCTCCACGATGTGCAGCCGTTTGGTCTGCCGGTTTGCATAGAACAGAAAGTCAATGTGACACCTGATTTCAGGGATATCCGGGTGACGTACTTCGACCTCTTCCTCGAAGAGAGCGCCACCAGTCCTGAAAAACTCGGCATACATGGCTTGCGCAGCATGGCCACGGGAAAAGCGCAGGAGTGTCGTGATGTCGTGACTGGACGGGCATTGTTTGCCGAGAGCTGCTTTACGCGGGCAGCCGGCAATATCGGAGGCTCCGACGTATCCGGTACGGTCACCAAGATGTGAAGATTGTTTCTGCTGATGGGTCGGAATAGCCCGTCCCAGAAATGCAGCGAGTTTGCTCATGGCTGTCTCCTTTCAAATCAGAAACGGCAGAGTTCCGACTGCGGTGAGCAGGGAACCGAAAATAACGCCGGCAATGATCCTGGTGACATCGATGCTGATCTGTCGCTCCTTAACGGGCGCATAGACCGGTATCTGACAGCCTTTGATTGTTACGTGTTTGATGATGTGGGTAGTCATGATCCTGTCTCCTTGTCTGTGGGTTGTACCCGGCAGAGGAGACAAGACACCCCCGGTAGGGAGAAAGTCGTTGTCTCCCTGCTGAGGTAGGTTGTGAGTGAGGTTCAGTCTGGTACGTCAGGTACTACCGGTACTGCCAGCATTTGCCCTTGCCGTCCCATTTGAAGCCGTGGTCTTTCAGCCATTGGCGGGCTGAGGTGTCGTTGAAGTCCGGGAAGGCGAAAATCTCCGATTCATCTGCGGAGAGTTCCATCCTGATCCCTTTGGCCGTCAGATACCCGATGATCTCGGAAGTCGAAACTGGTTCGGCTTCGTGGGATGATGGGTCGCTGTCCGGTTTGGAAGTCTGAGAAGCCCCGGAGGTGGTGCTGGTACTGCCGGCACTATATCCCCCGTTGTGTTCCGTCTGCCGGTAAAGGTCAGGATCTTCCTCGATGTCCTGGGTGAAGATGTCCGAGGCAGCGGTCGAGGTGAGTACTGCATCCACCAATCCCCGCTTCTTGGCCATTTTCAGGCAGGTGTTGTAGAAATCGGCAGGATTGTCGTGTTCGACCTTTTCTCCCTGCCTGGCGATTTTCCAGTTGCCGCTGTCATCCTTTTTTGCGCTGAAGCCGCGTCCACCAATGATCTCCTGCGCCTTTGCCGGGTTCTCCTTGCGAAGATCCCAGTATTCCTTCGGTACCGGCTTATTCGTCAGTTCAACTGGACCGACTCGGAAACGATACTTGCTTTCCATGGTCGAACACGAACCGACACCTGTACCAAGACGCTGGCCTGCCGGTGAGTAGAGCGTCACCTTGATGCGATACTCACGATGGCCGAGATGCAGGTCGATGGTTTCCACCTCCACGTCGTTTGCCAGCCTGAAGGTCAGCATGAGCTTTTCGGCGCCCGGTTTGAGAAGAACTGCTTTGTCTCCGCAACCGGGAATGGTGCCGTAGTGCTCGCCTGATTTCATAACGTCACGCATGACGTACTGGATCAGGTTTACCTGGGCCTTCAGTTCACTGATGTTGACGGCGTGGTGAGTGAGGGATGATGCGGTGGGACTGATGGGAATGATTTGAGCTGGTGCGTGCATCTGTCTGTCTCCTTTTCTGTGGGTTGTGTCCGACAGAGAAGACAGACCAATCCCTTTGGGGATTTGGTAATGTCTCCCCGTAGGACTGTTGAGTTGTGGTTACTGGTTTTTACCTAAAACGGATCGGTGTCATCGTGCGGAATGTCCTCATGTGCCTGGCTGCTTGATGGCTGGTCGTCACTCCCGTCAGGAATGCTGCCATTTTTACTGCCAAGCATAAGAAGCTTGTCGCCGATGATCTCTGTTGTGTAGCGATCTTTACCGTCCCGGTCCTGCCATTTACGGGTCTTGAGTTTGCCGTCGAGGTAGACACTCTTTCCTTTTGTCAGGTACTCGCCAGCTACTTCTGCGAGACGTGCGTAGAGGACGATGTTGTGCCACTCGGTCCGGATCTCCCATTCACCGCTTTTGGTCTTTACCTTCTCACTGGTCGCGAGTGAAAAACTTGCGACAGCGGTGCCTCCTGGTGTGTACCTGATTTCAGGATCACGACCCAGGTTGCCGATGAGTTCTACGCGGTTCAAACTTGCCATACTGCCTCCTTGTTGGTTTTCCCGAAGCAAAGAGACAGATGTCTGTCCCGTAGGGAGAGAACAAAATGTCTCCCGGTCGGGATGTGGTGAGAATATCCGCCGCTTACAAGGCTTGTCGCGGATTTTGAACAACAAAAAACCCACTCCGGCCATTGCCAGAATAGGTCACTGTTCTTCGTGATTATTGGTTATCAGAGGCACGCGCTACATAGATGGGCGCACCTCAGGTTGAATTCAAGTCGCATTACCCATACGACTGATCGAGGAAGGCAAGCCGTTCCTGGTGTCATCCGGAAAGGGGCAACTGCGGCCTTGTCTTTCCAGGTAGTTCATCCCTGCCGGGGTCATTTCTTCTTCGGGCTATCCGAAAAAGTCTGTCCGGGGCTCTAAGTCCGCACGGAGTCTCTTGAAAGAGTCTATAATACCGAAACGCTATCGATTTTCCCCTTGCAAGTCAAGAGGATTTACCCGGGACGATCCATTTGGCATCGTCCCGGTTCGACTGAAACAGAGTAATCATTTCTTGCCGGTTTCTACCCCAGGGGCCGCCTGCTTCTCCTGCTTTTTAAGAGGGTGATCGAATCCCCGGGGCGGTTTGTATGTGTAGTCGAGCAACTGGCACATTTCGGCATTCATAAGGTTGAGTTCTTCCTTGATCCGCCGACTCCGGTCGATGTAGCTCTTCACTACCTCAAATGTCAGGGACTCCCTCCTCCCCATGTTCATCCGCATCTGGTATACGAGATTATCGTTTGAGTTGAGAATGTTGATGAAGTCGCCGGTATCACGAGCGCGGCAGAAAACAACACTTGTATCGTCGCGTTTCGCATTCTCCAGTTTTCTCGCCTGCCAGTCGATTTTCCTGGAAGCCGGAGAAGCGCTGTTGCCCTTATCCGCCTTGGTATTCTTGTCTGCCATGATTCCTCCCTTTTATTGTTGTTAGATTCTACCGGTTGCCCGCATGGCGATTCCCTTGCCGAAGCGGTCCGATAATTCCGAAAACACCGTGTCGTCGAACTTCTTCATATTCTGGACGATCATCTCCACTGCATTGATCTCAGAGGCTGCATTGGCGTAACTCTGCTGGGCAACGCTCAGAAGTTGCAGCGTCTTTTCCTCAAGCGTCTGGATATGCTGCATACCTTCGCCGAGGAGCGCCAACTGGCAGGTCTCCGGCGAAGCCCCGGCTTTATTCCCTTTCTGGGTAGACATGATGTTGCGGGCCATCTCCTGCAACTGGACTGCACGCCCGAACAGATCAAGCAGCATGTAGTAGCCGTAGGCCCGGGCAGTCAGTTCCGCCAGTTTACCGATGACCTCGCCCTCGGTGTTGGTGGCTGTGGCATTCTTGAGGATCAGGCCGACCGACAACGGAGTGCTTTTGAGAAACGCCTCCTCGTCGGCGGTGAGTGCTGTCTTTGATTTGATCTTGGTGGCGATGGACTGCATCTTGCCGGCCACATAGACCATCAGGTTCTTGTTGGCGTCGGTGATATCGGCACAGGCCCCGGCGGTATCCCGTCCTTGTGCGGAACCGCTGATAAAGGAATCGAAGCTGTTGTTCTTGTCGCACGGAGGAATGTATTGGGCCTGGTAGGTCGTGCCGGTCGTTGCCGGGTTCTGGATCACCACATCGCCGATGAAGCCGCGCACCAGTTTGACGTACTCGCTGCTCATCCCTTTCTTGCCAGCCAGGTTCTCCAGAACCGATCCATCCCCGAAGACTTGCAGGACTTCAGTCGGGCACCCGGCAGTAGCGCTGGTGGCTGAGGTCTGGGTAGTGCCGGGGACACCAGGCTTGTTGCCGGCATTGGTCTTCTGTTCGCTCTCGAACAGCTTGCTGACATCCTGATACAGATCCTTGGCGCCGCTCGACACCATGAAGTCGGTCTGGGCCGTCTTCATCTCAGCCTTCAGGCTGTCGGACATGACCGACGAAAACGGACTGGCAGCAGTTGCCACCAGCGCCTTGGCCGCCTTGCAATCGTTCAACTGCAGCGAGTTCAGCCGGTCGGTGATCGCTTCGAGGGTCTTGATGGTGTCGGCCACCTGTGGTGCCAGGGTCTTCAGGGCGATGTCAAAGGCTGCCGCCGGAGCTGCCGACAGGATGTTCTGGAGCTTCTGTACCAGATAATCCACGTTCAGGAACGAAAACCCGCCGAGGAACATGTCGATACCGCCGCAGCCAGATTTCAGCTTTGGGAGAGAAGCGGTGAACAGATGGTCGTCGGTGTTTGCCCACCTGGCAGAGAAACTGCCGCCCGTGTAGTAGCCACGCTTTGACCCCTCGTAATAGCTGGGCGAAGTGGAGCTTTTCTGCTGTACCCAGTCATCGACCCAGCCGGACCAGGAAAGGACCGGGTTCAAGGCAATGGTTGCCGCCAGGCAGGCGGCGGTGGTTCTGGTAATCACGGTTCGTTTCACACTGACACCTCATTTCTCTGTTGCTGTAGGACAAGCAGACTCATGGCCGCTCCTTTTCCTGAAGACGGCGTTTCTTCACGTCGAAGCTGCCACCCTTCTGGAATTCGTAGAGCGAATATTCCTCCGGGGAGATGTCGCCCTTGAGGAGGCGCACGGCCCGATATGCCTTGTCCTCGATCTCATCGGCGGAAATGACGCCTGCCGAGACCGGCAGATAATCCTGGTTCCCTTTCTGGATCAGGATCAGGGTCGGCGTGATCTCAACGCTGAACTTGGCTGCAAGTCCCGGGTTCTCACTGATGTTGACCCTCTTCACGGTCCAGCCGGTCTCGTTGGTGAACCAGTCAAGGATGCGGGACTGCTCATCGCAGTAGCTGCAGTCAGGTCTCTGGAAATAGATCAGGGCAAAGTCATCCCGGTTGTCTCGCAGTATGCGCTGCCGCTCCTCATTGATCTGGGAGATCCTGGCCAGGTTGCCGGGAGTCGTGATCGGATAGTCCTTCTTGGTGGTCAACTCCGGGTACTTCTGCCAGACGAACTGGGCCACGTTGGAAAAAGCCAGCGCCTTCTTGCGGGCGATTTCCTGGACCTCGAAGTACTCCTTCACATTTTCTTCGCTCGGCTTCTGAACAGCCTTCTTCTTCAATGCCTCGGCGAACTCCTGGAACTGGTCGGGATGCATCTCCCAAACCTGCTCATAAGAATAATCCTTGAGCGATGGCGTACTCTTGGGCGGTTTCTTCTTCTTTTCCTGCTTTTCGGCCTGCTTCTCAGGTTCTTTCTGGTACCACCACCAACCCTTGGCCGAGTCGGTATAGTAGCCGGCAGAAGCGGTGGTCACGGAGAGTTGGAGAATAGAAGCCAGTATCAGTCTCCTCATTCTTTATCCTCCGCCTGCTTTGGTCTGATGTCCTTGACGATTTTTCTCAAGACAGGGGGTTTGTTGCTTTCCAGATCGGAGGTGAGCACACCGAAGGCATCGACCCGGAACGGGATCAGGAGTTTGTTGAATGACTTATCGTTATTCGACACGATGGATGCATTCGTTGTGTAGTACGAATTGGTCATGAGTTCCGTGGCAATGGCATCTCTGGAGGTACTCAGTTCCCAGACGACGGTATAGAGAAGATTACGTTTGGTTTCTTCATCAGCATCAGCCACCAAGATCATGGGATCGCCATCGCTAACTTGATGGATCACCTGCCAAAGTGCTTCTGGCTTCACATAGACAAGCCCGTTCGGAAGAGAAACCGCCAGCCACTTGACTCCGGACGAAGTTTTCTCCACCTGGTTGATCAATCCGTGGATGCCACCAAGGATCGCATCGGCATTGAACCATGCAGGAAGCTTTATCTTCTGGGGAACGTACTTTCCCGATTCTGGAGATCCGAGCGGGTGATCCCATTCCTGCGAAATGTTTTCTTTAGCGACAGGCACATCAGGTTGTGGCAGCGACTCAGCTATTGGCAGCGAACTTTCTTCAGAAGCCCTCACCTGCGCCATCTGCCCAATAAAAGCCCCCATCTCATCATTACGGGCCTCCTGGTCACACCGTTTCAAACAGGCCGTGAGCGGGTTGTTCGGAGTTATCTGGTGATGGTTGCGGATGATGCTGTCGAGCTCAGCCCTGTTCGACAGCGCAACGTATTCCGGAATGCTCGCGAGTATGAGGAGCGCTATTTGCGGATGATCTGCAGTCGAATAATACTGGCTGTGGAAAGAGGGAATTTTCCCGATGTCATGCGCCAGTGACACGATGAGGATCGTAGGTAGCATGATTCTTTCAGAGTTCTTTTCTACGAACTTGCGGGCAACCCCCAGAGAATGCCGATAGAGTGGTACGGTAGCCAATTGGGCAAGAGCTGCTGCCCCGTACGCAGAATCCGGATCTAATATCTGCTTGCCGACAGCTGCGTATTTCTTGATCCCGACAACCGATGGGCATGTCCCTTCCGCGTCAAGGATCTTAAGCAGATAGACGATCACAACCTTGCGGTTCCCATTGATAAGCGGTTCCGGTTCCACAATGTCCCTGTAGAACTCTTCAATCTCCGAATGCCGGAATGTCGGTCGTGGAAATGCGGCTTCCTCCTCCTGTTTCGGAGTGGGTTCACGCCAGAGTCGAGACAGATCAGTGAAGTGAACAACACGGCCTGTCCATACTGAAGATACCGTAGCGAGGTCGGTGCACGGCAGGTCATCATCCGGTTCCAGTTCCGAAATTGACAGTGGAACCCACGGTTCTTGCTCTACTTCAGCCGGACGCCTGGATAAAATGCGCCACAGGTTGTAAGTGACCATCAGGAAGCCGATAACGCCACAGCAGTAGAGCAGGATTATCATGCGGCCCCTCTGCTCATGGTTACGGAAGATGGCGCCGACGGGAAGACTATCTTCAACTGCGGGTCTCTGGCATCACGAGTCACCCCCTTGTACCTACCGGAGTAAGTCAGCATGTAGAATTCCCTTGGCTGCAGCCCCAGAATATCCTGCACTTTCAAAATGTCCTGTTCCACTTCACGGGTAGTGACCTGGTTGGACCCGAAAATTCCGGTCAGCACGTTGCGCACGCCGAAATGCCGTACGACGTACTCGGATGTTTCAGCATCAGAACAGCGCATGAAGATCTTGGTGTTGGTGTTGTCGAGGATCGATTTACCGTATTCCTCGCCAATGGCGGCATATATTTGGTTCACGGACTGGGCGAAGGCATGCACCATCACGTCTGCTGACCCAGCCTTCGCGAAAAGGTCCTCAATGCCCTGGTAGAACAGGCTCTGGGCCTCGTCTATGTAGATGGACAGCGGCGGGAATACTTTCTGCTTGTCAGAGAGATAGACCCTGCCGATGAAGGACTGGATCATCGACAGGAGGACTTTGCCAAGTGTTGTGGCTGCCTCCCTGGTAATCATGGTACCGGTGTGCACGACCATGATTACCCCTTTCTTTCGTTCAAGTCGGCTGATGAAACGGTTGCTGTCGGCCTGGCCGATAATCTTGCCGATGTTGCCGGAGGAAAGCTCCATCAAGCAGGTGCGTAATGTTGAAGACACCTTCGAGTAATACTCTTGGGGAGATTCAAGGATATCCTGGATCATGCCGGCGTTTAGCAGCGCCTCGGGTCTCTTGATTTCCTGCAGTAGCCCCATTGTGCTGCTCAATGATGAGCGGCGTATGCTTTGTCTGATAGCATCCATGTTTTGCCTGGGAAGACGTTTTTCCCAATCGGCGATGATGATGTTGGCCGAGATGATGGCAGTAGTGATTTCCTTTGCAATGTTGCGGTAGAATGGCTCACGTCCGCCCTGGATGCCTGAAACAATATGCCCGACGAGTTCGTCCGGCATGAAGTAATAGGCCATAGGATCGATGACTGCTGAGTATTCAGGGAAAATCGGCGTTACCAGCATCAAATCCTTGAGTCTCTCTGCCTTACGGGCGACCTCGAAAATCTTGGTGAAGATCTGCTGGTCACCTTTGGGGTCGAAGTAGACCACGCTGTTGCCTTTCATGATGTCCTGCTCAATAAGGTTCTCGCAGAGTCGCGTTTTGCCGACCCCTGTAGTGCCAAATACGAACATGTGCCGTTTTCGGTATTCATCAGGGATCGAAATCGGAACTATCCGTGTCGGTCTCTCCATCTGGACTCCGGTGCCGATGGAGGTCATGAATTCCGGGTTGGTGGTTTTATGGGGCGATGAGGACTTGAACATGTTCCCTCAACTCCTTTCCGACTGTATTAATCGATGTTTTTGGTATCCGAACCGGGGTAACAACTTCACTGAACCCTCCGGCGATACGCCGTCGGCATTTGATCCCGGTAATGCCGGTCAAGTCCTGAAGCAGTAAAGCCGGCAAGGCACGGGATGTCCGGTTAAGAATAAGTCGAACCTTTGCGATGTCGCCGCCCACCATGACGGGACGCACGCTTGTCACCAGGAAGCTGCGCTGCTCACCTATGCGATAGCGGGAACGTTCATGCGGCGGCTGATAGCGTAACGGGCATTCCCCGAACAGGATCAGCGGCTTAAGTAAGTCGTCAATTTCCAGGGTTACGTGCAATGTCCCTCGGGAGCCGATACGCCCTACGGACCCACAAAAAACCCTCCCCTGAAGTTCCTGCAGTTTTTTTGCTTCCAGCAGGATCTGGCGTGTTTGCAGTTCCGCTTCGACACTGTGGATGATATGCCTGCGGAGCTTCTTGGGAATGTCCTTCAACTGCATTTCGACCGGGTGTCCCAGTTTGGGATAGGCAATGATTTCCAGTTCACCTTCTGCCCGGACTGTAACCGTCCTTTTAAAAGCTGCCATCAGTGTCCTTGCCACAGCGCATTCAACAGCATCGACTATCTCGTCCTCCGGCAATCCGTATTTGTGGAGAAGATCAGCGGACAGCATTGCCGAACACCTCATCCCATGGTGATTCGATCCTGGGTGTGCTGTTGGCGGCAACGATCGTCATTGCCTGCGGCCTGGCGTACCCCACAAGAACCCGATAGACCTTGCCGGCATAACGGTCACCTTTCGACGGAGTACGCGAGTTGTAACAACCGACAGCTCGCCAGGTGTAACCATAGTCCTGGATGCACTGGGCCAGGACCCAGGCTCCCACTTTCACGTTCGTGCATGGCTCGCCCAAATCATTCCAGGTCTTGCCAAGTCGCTTGGCCCAACTCGAATTGATTTGCATGAGGCCGTAATCGTAGGTGCCGTTGCTGTTCCGGTTAATTGCCCCGGGATTGAAGTTGCTTTCCGTCTTGGCAATGCTCCAGAGCAGTTGGGGTGAGATGCCGTAGAGGCTTCCGGCTTCCTCGAAGCAGAAGGCACCAGCATGCACCGGCAGACAGGCAAGACTGATGATGAACAGGCAGATTCCCGGTAATCGGCGCATTCAATTCCTCCTGACTGATAATCTTGCAGGGGGGAAGGTGCAGCGTCTTGACAAGAAGGTGTGGGCAAGGGTATATAGTGTTCATATGGACACTATGTGGAGGCGCAACTGTGATCCCCCTTACTGACCGACAGCAAAAGGTTCTGGATTTCATCACCAGCTTTATTAAAACCAATAGTTTCCCACCCACTTGGCGGGACATTGCGGCGCATCTGGGGATTACCAGCACCTTCGGAGTGAATCGGCATCTTGATGCCCTGGAGAAGAAGGGGTGGATAAAGCGAGCGGGTACTTCACGGAGGATTGTATTGACCTCACAGGAGGTGCGGTCGATATCGCTGCCGATTGTCGGAACGGTACGGGCCGGGCACCTTCAACCTGCTGTCGAGGACATCCAAGGGTTCTTTGCCGTGGATCAGGAACAGGTGAAGGGGGATGGCTGCTTTCTATTGCGGGTCAAGGGTGACTCGATGATCGGCGCCGGGATCTTTGATGGGGACCTGGCTTTGGTACGCCCCCAGCCAGTGGCTGATAATCGTGATACTGTGGTCGTCATGGTGGATGGCGAGGCGACCCTGAAATGGTTCCATCGCGAGCAGAATCGTATCCGCCTGCAA
Organism: Pelobacter propionicus DSM 2379; assembly: GCF_000015045.1. Taxonomy (GTDB): domain Bacteria; phylum Desulfobacterota; class Desulfuromonadia; order Geobacterales; family Pseudopelobacteraceae; genus Pseudopelobacter; species Pseudopelobacter propionicus. The sequence goes on along the minus strand of NC_008609.1, from coordinate 193,217 downwards.
CCGGCCAACCCAAATATGGCTCCGATATTTGTTGGTCCGGATAAAGACGTGTCGATCGTCGGCAAGGTAATTGGCATCTATCGACAGTTGGAGTAAGACGTGGAGCGGATCAAGGAACAGATACGGATCGCCACGATCTTTACCCCAGGCCGACAGATCAGGCCGGTCTGGTTCGACTGGCACAACCGGAAGCACACCATCCTGGAGACAACGTACCACTGGAAGGAGCAAGTTGGTGCAGCCACACTCCTGCATTTCGCCGTGACTGACGGGGATGCTCTCTATGACCTGGTCTACAATACGTTGGACCAGAGCTGGCTCCTGAACGGCATCGAGGTGACGTGATGGGCAGCCGGGTTGTCATGCATCTCGACATGAACAGTTTTTTCGCCTCCGTCGAGCAGTCCGCCAACCCTGACCTCAAGGGGAAGCCGGTTGTTGTCACCGGTTCACAGCAGAGAACCGTGATCCTCACCGCCTCCTACGAGGCCCGGAAATTCGGGATCAAGACCGGCATGATGCTGCACGAGGCCAGAAGGCTGTGCCGTGACGTCATCATGGTACCGGCGGATAACCGGAAATATATCCATACATCAGCACAGATCATGAAAATGATGCTGGACTACACCCCTCTGGTCGAGGTTTTTTCGATTGACGAGGCGTTCATGGATGTCACCCATTCCATGTCGCTGTTCACTAGCGCCGAGAATATCGCCTATCTTCTCAAGGCCCGCATCCGGCACCAATTTGATATTACCTGTTCCATCGGCATTGCCCCGAATAAACTCCTCGCGAAACTTGCTTCGGAAATGAAAAAACCAGACGGTTTGACAGTTATCGCACCGGAAAACGTCAGCCGGGTGCTGGAGACCATGCCGATCAAGGAGCTTTGCGGCATCGGTAAGAAGATGGAGCGGCATCTCAACATGATGGGAATCTATACGTGTGGTGAGTTGGGGCGTTGTGATGAAGGGCGTCTGACCAGGAAATTCGGCATTGTCGGCAGCCGGCTGAAGCAGATGGGGCTTGGCATCGACAACTCACCGGTCATACCGGCTGAAGACGCCGATGCGGTGAAGTCGGTTGGGCATTCCATGACACTTAAAAAGGATATCAGCAGTCGGAGCGAGATTCTGCGATATCTGTTGCAGCTCTCGGAGATGGTAGGGAGGCGGGCCCGCCGCTACGGAGTGGCAGGGAAAACGGTCCACCTGACCATCCGCTACGCTGACTTCAGTACCTTCGGCAAGCAGGGCACCCTGTCTCAGCACGTCAACCAGAGCGATGAGATCTACCAGGGCGTCGTGAAGATCCTGGATAGCATCGAACTGGAACAGCCTGTACGCCTGCTGGGGGTAAGGATCACCAACCTCTGTTACCAGCGCGAACAGTTGCCCCTTTTCGAAGACGAGCGCCGGAAGGCTTTTATGGTCAACGCCATGGATACGGTCAATGACAAGTTCGGCGATTTTACCGTGACGTTCGGAAGTCTTTTGGGCAACAATGATGAGAAGGGTTCACACGTAATCTCGCCGGCTTGGAAGCCGGAGGGAATCAGGAACGTGCAAGTGAGGTAAGCCATGTGCGGTCGTCTGGTCATTGATCTGTCACCGGAAATGATCACTGAGATTTACGGGATCATCAGGGACATCGAGCGCGAACTAAATCCGAGATATAACGTTACTCCATCCCAGACCATACCAATTGTCAAAGTTGATGCGGATGGTGGCCGGGAGCTTGCTTTCGTCAGATGGGGACTCATTCCGTCCTGGGCGAAAGATATCGCGATCGGCAATAGCCTGATCAATGCCCGGTCGGAGACCGCCGCGGAAAAACCGTCATTCAGGTCTGCTTTCAAGCGTCGGCGCTGCATCATTCCGACGGGAGGGTTTTATGAATGGCAGCGGCAGGATGGGAAACGAAAACAGCCATGGTATTTCCGGATGGCTGATGGAAGTCCGGTGTCGATTGCGGGGTTATGGGAGCATTGGCAGGGGAGCGATGGACAGGTTATCGAGTCCTGTTCCATCCTGACAACCAGCGCCAATGAACTGATGGCACCAATCCATGAGAGGATGCCGGTGATTCTCAGTCATGAGTGTCAAGCGGCCTGGCTCAATCCGAAGCTTACAGATGTTGCAGTACTGCAGGAGTTTTGCCGGCCTTGCTCTTCAGAACTACTGAGTGCGTATCCTGTTTCGTCACTGGTAAACAGTCCGAAAAACGATTCTGCTGAATGTATCGTCCCCGTCAGAATCCTTGGCAGTTCCAAAGGGCAGATAACCGATTGCAGATGACTTCGATCAGCTGCCTGACGAAATTATCGACGAATTTTACAAGTAGCGCAAAAAAAGTTCATGGCTGTACCTTATCAATAAACTCAACTTTCGCAGCAGGCTATTTGTTAGTAACCGCCTGAGATGCTGTCGGTTTACTGGGTTGCCAAGGCAGAAAGTAACATCCTTGCCTTAAAAGGCAATGGCAGTTGTGCAACAAACTGCTCAACCAGTTGCAGCATCAGTTCCTTGGTAAATCCAGCAAGTTTGTTCAGTGACTGTTCAAGCAACTTCAGTAGTAATGCCAGCGCTTCGACGAAGCTCGTTTGCCTGAGTTCATCGCAGGTGGCATGGAACAGGTTTCCGAGGGTTCGCGGGTCGGCATTCGTTCTTCTGGCGAGTTCCAGCATGATGTAGCGGCAGAACACCACCGTCGTATGGGCAACCAAGGCATCGAAGGAGCGGCCCTGACACTCTTTTGCCAGATTCAGAAACGACTTGCTCATCTTGAAGAACACCTCGATATCCCAGCGCCGCCCGTAGAGCTTGATGATCTCTTCGTCCGCCAACGTGGTGTCGGTTGAAAGAAGTGCAAGCCAGCTCTTTTTGCTTCTGTCTCGTACGAACACGATCTTTGCCGCAACAGGATTGCCCTTGTCATCCTCGCCAATGGTCACCATGACAGAAGCCAGGACCTTGGCCCGTCCCGGCCGCTTGCGGACCCATTTAAACAATTCCTTCAGGGGCATGCCATCTCCCTGGAAGGTATAGCGGGTTTTCGAGTCCTTGAGCATGCAGATGGTGTGCATTCCCAAAGCATGGATACGCCTGATGGTGACGGGAAAGGCAAACCAACTGTCAAACAGCAGATAGCGCGCCTTGGAGCCGGCGGCCATGGCCACCTTTACCAGTTCCACCAGCACATCCGGAGATTTATTCACGCTTTCCTGCCGGCGCTTGTAGCCATTGGTGCGCTTGTCGAGGTCAGTGCGCATTGCGGCAAGGCGGTTCTTTTCCTTCGAGGAGCTCAGCATGGAGAAGAGCATGGGCACGAAACTGTTGCCATCCGACCACCCCAGGGTGAGCATTCTGAAGCCCCGGTGATATCTCTTGGTGTTGTGGTCATGGACCCGGGCCAAAAGCTCCACGCATTTGCTGCGATCACGGAGATACAGGGTGTCGTCGGCAATCAGTACCTTGGTGGTGGCATCGTCCGTCAACGGTAAAAGTTTCTGGAGTATGACTCTGGTGCTGAGCAGAAACAGAAACTTGCGCCAGTTGGAAGAGATGCAGTTCAAAAAACGATAGACAACGTCTTTACTGATGCCTGGCGGTATGTCAGGAGTATCAGGCGTGTTCAACAAGCGAAACAGGTTCTTTCCGGTAAAGGCCATTGTCAGCAAAAACTGGAACAGAATGTCCAGAGAAACGCCCTTATCTTTTCTGACGTTGCTTTGTCGAAGAAGTTCGCCAAGTTTATGATTGTGAAAGAACAGGTTTATCTGGTTCTCAACTGTTGCGATCTCTGGTAAAATCCGGTTCATAGCGTCGCCTTTCTGCGTTATTGGATTTGCTGGGGAGCAAAGCCATATTAATACAGATTGCGACGCTATTCTATTTATAATTACAGCAGGTTACGCTTTTATGCCAACTGCGAAAGTTGAGTCAATAAACCTCTTCACCGCCCTGACATAAGCATTCTCGTTGGCTGCCATGATGGTGTTGTGATCCCCCCGCTCAAAGATCAGCAACTCCTTCGGATCGTTCGCCCATTCGTAAAGATTCTCAGCATGGGAGACGGACACAAGATCGTCGTCCCGGCTGTGCAGGATCAGTACCCTCCCTTTGAACAACGAAATTTTTAGTTTCTGGTTCAGGTGCCGTGCTACGGCCTCCCTGAGAGAGTCCATGGTTGCGCCGACGTGGTGAGGTTCAACGCGGACAAGGATTCTCTCCAACGGGTCTGCCAGTCCGCTTTCGACGATCAGTCCGGCAGCCTGTGGGTAGAGGGCAGCAGCGTGGACCGCATAGAGTGATCCTAGGGAACGCCCGAAGAAAATAATCTTCTCAGGCTGTGAGCCGCTTGCCTCCACAATAAGCCGAACATCCTCCAACATGGTGGCCAAGCCCGGTTCCCCGTCTGACATGCCGTACCCGCGGAATTCGGCCAGGAGCAGATTGGCCCCCAGAGACACGATCCGCTCCTCAAAGTCACCGAGGTAATCGGCAACCGTTTCGCCATTGCCGTGGAAGTGAATGATGGTCGGAAGGTCATGGGAGGCATGCCGATAACGGCACCCTAGGCGGAAGCCGTCCCCTTGGATGAAAAAAGGCTCGTCAAAATGGTTCGGCCAGGGATAGAAGTATCGGGCCGACAGAGCCGGATGGTCGAGAATCGGGTCTTTCATGTGTGTTGAAGCCTCGCCGTCAAGTTGGTCAGTCTCCGGTTGGAGTTGGTATTTCTCACCGCCATGCCTAAAGCCTTCGGCTGGCCGATGATCGTCACCAGTTTCTTCCCCCGGGTGACAGCGGTGTAGACCAGATTCCGCTCCAGCAGCATATAGTGCTGCATCGCCAACGGGATTACCACTGCCGGGTACTCCGAACCCTGGCTCTTGTGGATGCTGGTGGCGTAGGCAAGCGACACCTCGTCAAGTTCCCCAAATTCGTACTCCACAATCCTGCCGTCATAATCGGCTTTGAGGGAGCTCTCTTCGGTGTCGATTTCAAGAATCTGCCCGATATCCCCATTGAAGACTTCCTTGTCGTAGTTGTTCACCGTCTGGATGATCTTGTCGCCCGGCGAGAAGGTAGTGCCGAAACGGGTCACCCGTGGTTCGCTGTTGGCGTTCAACATCTTCTGCAGTTCGGCGTTCAGGGAATGGGTGCCCAGTCCTCCCCGGTTCATGGGGGTGAGCACTTGGACGTCCTTGACCGGATGGAGGCCGAAGCGTTTCGGGATTCGCTCGGTAACCACCTGCATCAGTTTGGCGTGAATCTCCTCCGGGGTATCCGCCGGGACGAAGTAGAAGTCGGAAAGCTCGTCCTTCTCATTTTTCAACGGCAACTCCCCTTTGTTGATCCGGTGAGCGTTGACGATGATCCGGGAGGTGGCTGCCTGGCGGAAGATTTCGGTCAACCGGACGGTGGGAACCGCTCTGGATTCAATGATGTCAGACAGCACAGCACCGGGGCCGACCGATGGCAGCTGGTCCACGTCGCCGACGATCATCAGAGCTGCATTGTCGGGGATTGCCGCCAGCAGCTTGTTCATCAGGACCACATCTACCATGGATGACTCGTCGATGACGATGAGGTCGGCTTCAAGAGGGTTGTCTCGCCCGCGTTTGAAGCCGAAGCTCTGCGGATCGAACTCCAGGAGGCGATGGATGGTCTTGGCCTCCTGTCCGGTGGTCTCGGTCAATCGCTTGGCTGCACGTCCGGTCGGGGCGGCCAGCAGGATATGGAGCTGTTTGACCGCGAGGATTTTGAGGATGCTGTTGACAAGGGTCGTCTTGCCGGTGCCCGGTCCGCCGGTGATGACGAGCGCCTTGCTGGCCAGAGCAAGTCGTACAGCGTCCTTCTGCGACTGGGAAAGCGTCAGGCCCGTTTTTTCCTCCACCCAAGGGAGCGCCTTCTCCGCATCGATTGTACCCCACGGCGGTGCACCATCCAGAATCCGTCTGATGCTGTTCGCCACTCCCAGTTCGGCCCTGTGGAGTGGAGTCAGGAACAGACAGGAGATACCATCGATCTCTTCCGGTACCAGATTTTCCTGGGTGATTTCCTCCCGGACGGCTTCTTCCAGGATCGCTTCGTTAATCTCCAGAAGCTTGACCGACTCCGTGATGAGCTTGTCGTGGGGGGCGGCGCAGTGACCGTCGCTGGACAATTCCTGCAGCACATGGCGCACCCCGGCCTGGGCCCGGATCAGCGAGTCGGGGGCGATGCCAAGTTTGCCGGCAATGACGTCGGCGGTCTTGAAGCCGATGCCGTGGATGTCGAGTGCCAATCGGTAGGGGTTTTCGGAGACCTTGACGATCGCCTCGTCACCGTAGGTCTTGTAGATCCTCACTGCCCGTCCGGTGCCGACGCCGTGCGATTGGAGGAATACCATGATCTCCCGGATTGCCTTCTGCTCGGCCCAGGCGGCGGTGACTTTGTCGGTCCGCTTCCTGCCGATGCCGGGGAGTGCCAGCAGCCGCTCCGGTGTCTCCTCAATGACGGTAAAGACTTCGATGCCGAAGGCCTTCACCAGAATCTTGGCGAAATGGGGGCCGATCCCCTTGACCATTCCTGAGCCGAGGTACTTCTCAATCCCTTCCAGGGTGCTCGGCGGAACCGTCTTCAGATTGATGGTCTTGAACTGTAGACCGTGGGTTTTGTCATTGTGCCAGCTCCCCACGCACTCGACGAATTCGCCGGCAGTGATGGCGGCGGCGCTGCCGATGACTGTGACCAAGTCGCGCTTCCCCTTGACCTTGACTCGAAGGACACAGAAACCCGACTCCTCGCTGTGGAAGGTTACCCGTTCGACGGAACCTGAGAGACGCTCCACCGGGATGTCGGTTGTGTTCGGCTTCCCGTTCATTTTTTCACGACCTTGCCTACCGGGGCAATAAAGATGGTGAGCTCTTCATTGCCGTCAACGGCTACCATTTCATCCGCCAGGCTCTGTGCTGTCTTGATCGTCTCATTGTCCAGAGGAGTCATCGGTGCAGTTCCTTGGGAAATTCATCCAGCCATCTGAGGTGCAACAGGCCCCAAAGTCCGATCATGATCGCCTCAGCAGCATCGTGCCGCAATGATGTCGGACGGGAGGCATCGGCCCACTCAATGACCTTTCTGGCAAAATCACCGGCATGCCTCTTGGCGTCAATCCCGGTGCGCTGCTCCCGAGCATACAGGAAGGTCTGTCGCCATTCCTCGGCGCCGATGCGAATCGTTGTGATACCGCGACGGTCAGCTTCCTTTTCCCAGACTTTAGCCAGATTGCCGCCACCCTCAATGACCAGCGCAGCCAGATCCGGGATGGTGTCCAACAAACCAGGTACGCCACGCTTGAGCCGCTCCACACTGCCGAAGTTATGGGAACGGTACCAGGCCAGCCTGCCGTCCCGAGTGAACAGGGCAAGGCCGGTTTTCAGCCCAAGGTCTACGGCGAGGAGGGAGCCCGGTCCGGGACCGGCACTGCCATGCGATGCCGCTTGGTCACTTCCCGAAATAACCATTTAGGATGCTCAGGGCGATACCTTTCGAGATCTGCCCGCCGAAAGCCTTTGATGCCGGATCAGGCCGTTTGTCGCTGATATTCGACACGAAGACATACTGCTCCGGGCCATGGTCGATGAACCCGACATACCAGCCGTCGCGTAACTTGCCCGCGTTGTTGCCGGCGTCACTGCGTCCCTGCCAGCCGCTGCCGGTCTTGGCGTAGTAGCCAGCACCATTTTCCAGCTTGCCCTGATAGAGGTGCCGTTTGGTGAAATCGACTGCCGCTGGCTTCACGGGCAGCTGGTAGCTGATTATCTTCTTCAGGAACTCAAGCTGTTCCACAGCGGAAATTTTCAGACTGCTGCTGAGCCAGGCGTGGGTCAGGCCGTTGTTCTTGCCGGGGTCTCCGGAAAAGTCCTGGTTGCCGTACGAAAACACAGCAAGGTATCGGCTGATCATCTCCCTGCCGATTCTCGGTGTGAGCTGCTGCGATACCCACACGACGGAATATTTCTGCCATGACGCCGGGGTCTGATCCCTGTTCCAGTCCGGAAAGTCCTGATTAACCTTGCCGTCCCAGGTGAACACGGTGCTTTCGGTGATGAGCCCCTGATCGAAAGCCATGACGGCCAGCGGGATCTTGAAGGTCGAATTGACGGGGATACGCTGACTGCAGCGGTTGTCAGGGTTGTATTCCAGGACCAGCTTTTCCGTGCTCTGGTTGTAGAGCATGAAGCAGCCGTCATAACCGGTGAAGAGCTTCGTCAGTGACTTTTGGTCAATATCGCCGGCATGGGCCATGCCGGCCCACATCACGAGAATTGACAACATCGCCCCGATATGGATACGGATTGTCGCGACCATGACGTCAGTCGAACTGGTAGTGCTTGTGAACGGCCTTGAGGACATTCCAGCGGCAGGACATCCCGGCGGGGAACGCCACGAGGTCGCCGGCCTTGATGGTCACGGGTGTGCCGCCGTCAGGTGTGACGATGACCTCGCCTTCAAGGAGGTAGCAGGTCTCCCGGGCATCGTAATTCCAAGGGAATTCGGAGACCTCACACTCCCAGGTCGGCCAGGATTTGACGCCCAGTTTGTCAAGTTTGGTAGTATCTGGTGCACGTTCGACAGATATTTCATCCATGAAAGTTCCTTTCACACATTCATTGTTATTATGATCAAGGACCTCATCGTTTGCTATACGATGGTGCACTCAATCCCCCGGCGGTCACTCTCGGCTTTGATCCTCTGGCTCGCCCAGGTGAAATAGGCTTCAGTGTGTTTGTCTTCCAGCCGACAACTCCGGTAAATGGCGTCGGCGTAGTGATAATTCATGCGATCAACCAAGATATAATCAACACTCCCGTCAAACAACGCCACCAGGCTTTCCGCTCCGGGGAGGAGAGGAGCGATCATCGCGTACGTTCTGATCCCTTGACGGTGTAGCTCTGCCAGCGCGTTCAATCGCTCCGCTATCGACGGGGCATGGGGCTCGAACAGTTTTCTGATGTTATCATCTGCGGTCGTGACAGAAAACCCTACTTCAATTCCCTTCACTACCTTAAAAATATCGATATCTCTGAGCACCAATGGTGATCGGGTCTGAACGACCACCGGCCAGTCATAGTCAGCCAGGATCTGCAGGCAGCGCCTAGTCAATCTGTATTCCGCCTCCAACGGCTGATACGGGTCGCACACGCCGCTGATCCATACGGAATCCTTCTTTTTCTTGCCGATTTCCTTTTGTAGCAACTCGGCGGCATTTATTTTGACATCGACGAAGGTGCCCCATGGCTCCTTATGCCCGGTGAACTTTTTCATATAGCGGGCATAACAGTACGAGCAAGCATGTTGGCAGCCGACGTACGGATTGATCACATAGGAATATATCTTGGATACGGAGAGGATGCTCTTTGCCTGGATCTCGCGCACAACCAAGGAAGAAATCGTATCATGTTGTGACGGCATTCGCTCCTCCATCAAGCTACGCGGCGGATGCATTCTTCGCTGTCGTGCGCCAGGCTGTTGGCGAGTTTTGAGACCTGCCATGCCTGCATGAGTTCCGCCGGCAAAGGCTGGTACAGCCGTTCAAAGTAGTGCGGGTCGTTGATGGTCATATCAAGCCAATGGGTGAATGCGCAGTACCTTGTATTCCCCCGTCGCATTGAGTCCGATTATTGCGCTCTCCGCTTCAATCGGTCCATCGGTATGTCTTTGGCTATCTTATTCAACTCATTCCTCTTTCATCAAAACTTTGCCAGAGCGAATACGGCATAGGCAATGACGGCAATAAAGACCGCCATCGGGACCATGCATCCTACCGATGTGCGATTATAGACTCTGTTATAGGCAGTCTTCTTGGGATTGGTAAGCCATCCCCAACCTCTCGGCGCCTTGAGCCCCAGAGAATGCCGGACGTGTCTTTTCAATGATGTCCGTGCTGCAATTCGTTTCGTCAGAGACGGAGTGCGAATTCCAAATTTCATAAGGCAACATCCTCGTCGACCGGCACCTGTTACTTGTTGATTACATCGCGCAGCACGGTGCTTGGCTTGAACGACAATACACGTCGTGCCTCGATCGTGATCGTTTCGCCCGTCTGCGGGTTCCGACCCCGCCGAGCGTTTTTCTGTTTCACCACGAAACTGCCAAAACCAGAAATTTTCAGTGTCTCCCCGGTTTCGAGAGTCGATTTCATGATAGAAAAGACCGTCTCCATCATTTCTGCCGACTCCTTCTGAGTCATGCCCGTGCCGGCATGGATTCTTTCAACAATATCTGCTTTGGTCATTTCATCGCCCTCAGAGGTATTATAGGTTCCCAATATAGCGCAAGTGCACAACTCAGACGTTATCCAGTTCCTTAAAGGCATCAAGCACTTCAGTTTCGACCTGTTTAAGCTTTTTATCGAGTTCCTTGATCAGTCGAGCCCCTTCCTTGACGTCTTCAGCAAGTTTGTCGATGGGGGTCTCTGAGTTGTCGAGCCTAGTCAGGATCTCGTCCAGTTTTTCAACTTTCTGCTCATAAGTAAGCTCTGTTGTGTCACTCATGATGTTTCTCCTTTGCGATAACCTCGCTGATGAGCGAACCATCAGTCAAGCGGGTAGTCATTATTTCTTTCTCTGTGACATCGTTGATTGACCTGATCAGCGCGCCGTTTCGACCATACACTAGGGCAAAACCGCGTTGCAGGACAGTCTGCGGATCAATGGCTTTCAGGATTGCCATCTTGTCGTTCAGGCTGTTGCGGGCCGTCCCGAACCGCAGGAGAATTCTCTCTTCCTTGAGTCGACCCTTCAGGTTAGCGAGTGTCATCGACTTAATCCTGAATGTGGAGAGGAACCGGGTCTTCAGTTGCTGCCGGACTTTCATGATGCTGTCCCGCTCAACGAGCAGTCGGCGCAGAAAGCGTTCCTTCACAAAGCGTTGCTTCAACACGGACAGGGTGTCTCCTGACCGGGAAATCCGGGAATATGTCCGTGATCTGAGTTCCTGTCGTTTTGCTGCCAGTCGCTCCGCAAGGTTTTGGATCATGGCCATAGGTAGAGAGCGCAATCTCTCCGTGCGCCTCCCAATAACGACCTGCTCGGTCGAAAGCCGCTCTTGAACCTTCAGTCGTAATTCCTTGGCCTGCTCCCGCAGAAATGATGCGGTGACATCCAGGAGCTTCCTCGACCCCTGCCGGATGCCGGTCATCGCCCTCGTCAGATAATCACGGTCGAGTTTTAGTCGGTAGGTCCACACGGTTTGCAAGGTGTTCGTTGCTTCGTCCAGTTGGCGGCGCATTTGTATGAAGCGGGCCACCAATTCCTCTGCCGCAGCGGTAGGGGTTTTGAAAGAGCGGTTGGCGACATAGTCGAGGACGCTGGTGTCGATCTCATGCCCGATGCCAGTCCAGACCGGCTTGCCAAATCCGGCGATCCTGCGGGCGATGGCTTCGTTGTCAAGGAAGTAGAGGTCGGTTTTGCTTCCTCCGCCCCGGACGATGGAGACGAGATCAACTTCGAGTCTGGCGAGGGCGTCCAGTGCCCGCATGACCGACTTCTCCGTCTGATCTCCTTGCATCATGGCGTCGGCCACGAAGACCTTGAAGCCGTAACCCGATGCCGTGAGGGTCTGGATGAAGTCATTGTACGCCGCACTGCCGGCACTGGTGATCAGGCCGAGACGCAGTGGCAGGAGCGGCACGGAGAGTTCCTTGTTCGTCTCGAACATCCCCTCCTTCTGGAGACGTTCGATGATGTCCCGTTTTTTTAACTCCATCTCACCCAGGGCGATGGACGGGTCAGCATCGATGACCCGAAGTGACAGGCCGTACTGTGGGCTGAACTGGAGGGAACAGAGGAAGCCGACCACAGTCCCGTTGGAGAGTACAAGATCCATGTTCTTGGCCTTGAATGCCCTCCTGATGGTGGCAAGCTCGCTTTGCCATATGGTGCAGGCTATCTTTGCGACGATTTTCCCGCCGGCATTCGTTTCAACCAGATCACAGTAAAAAGCTCCTCCTCGTTCCCGGCCAGTGGATATCTCGGCCTTGACCCAGAACTGCTTGCTGATGGCAGGTTCCAGCAGTTCATTGATCCGCTTTGTGATAGCGGAGAGGGGGAAGAAACGTTTCTCCATTGATGCGGTCACCTGCTCGGAATGATGTTACAGGTCTTGGATACCAGGTCGAAGACTATTTTCGCCTGTCCGGTGCGCAGTTGCTTCTGGACTTGATCAATTTTGGTATCGAGGGAGTATTCCGTGTCTGGCCACTCCCTGGTGACGAACTCGGAAATCAGGTTGCGAAGTGTTTCCGGGTTGATGCTGTCCCAGGGTACATCGATCCCATCTTCGTCATGGTGAGGTTGACGTTCTGGGGATACGTCATCGTGTATGATCGTCACTTCAACGGATTTCGACAATTCCATGCTCCATGCCGTGATCAACCTATTCGAAAGGGTTCTTGACGGTCTTGGCCGGTTTCAGTGTCACCTTGTCAGGAAGCTCTGCTCTTTCCAGTTCCGTCAGAGTCAGATCGAGGATAGTCTTTAGTTCCCGTGCTGCAGCAAGGCCATCCTTGTCACGGGTGATGTCGATGCTGCCAAAGATCGACACCCTGTCGACCCGGTTTTCGATGGTGATGCCGCCAATCTGCAAGCAATCGCTTTCATTTGCGAAGGGTTTGATTCCTTTTCTGCTCATCCTCGTCCTCCCTTGCGTTTGCGCTCCTTGTATGATTTGGGTTCAGGCAGACGCATGAGTCTGGATTTGACGTTTTTCTCTACTGACGGGAAAATGCTGATCCCGGTAATTTTTTCTAGCTCGGTTATGGAGATTTTCTCAGGCTGGGCATCTGCGATGTTGTCAATCAGGTAGGCACCGGCCTCGCGCCTCTGCGGATCGTAAACTGCCTTGAACAGTTTGGTGGGAACCATCACAGCACCCCCGATCTTTTCGATGTTACTGCCTTGATAGATCGGGCCGGTGATGACATAGATGTCACCTTTACTCTTTGCCATCATTCTCACAGCCGATTCGATCCCTTCCCATGGGCCCCGGTTGTTTTCCGGAACTTGGGGGATCATATTCGCCAGCGAGAAGCATTCAAATTGGGACTGCAGGTCGAACATGTCGGCAGATGGTGCCACATGGCCGCGGTCGTAGCCAGACCTGGAATAGTGGCGAAGTTCTGATCGTTCCGTTCGTGGAATGTTATCGTCAGGGTGAAACTGGCTTTGCCTTTTCAGGCCTTTGCCCTGCATTAGACGGTCACGCGTTAGATGCTCGGCAGCATAAAGGGGAGTCCTGGTAATACCGGAATGCTTGAGGGCAAAACCGGAATAACAGACCTCACGGGTTTTGGCGGTGAGTTTTTGATTGATGAAATCAGGGGCTATGCCGTTGGCGAAATGTTCTGGGCACCCTGTTTGGGAGGCCATTCCTGTGACGGACAGCAGAAGACCGGATATTGACAATACTACAAGAAAAAATCTTTTTATGCTCATATGGAAACCTCCAAAAGAAGGCGTAACTCTATCAATTTGCGGGTGATTTTACAAGGAGAGAGCAGGAGAGAACACGGAAAGAGCAATATTCAGGAGGGGGTCAAATGCGGCCAGCATACAAACGGTTAAAATTCGATGTCGTGAAAGGCATGTTGCAGAACACCGCTTGCTGGAGATGGTAACGAAACGACTCGGCTTCCCGGCATGGGCCTACACCCGTATCCTAAAAGTCGCCAGGACCATCGCCAACCTAGAGGGAACGGAGAGCATCCGGGAACAACATATTGCCGTGGCGATCCAGTATCGGAGTCTTGCCAGGAAGACGGTGTAAGTTTTCCCATCTTACGAAAGACCCTCGCTATTGCTCAAGTTCCTTGACTGCAGCCCTCAAGATAAGCGCAAAAACAGCTCCGCTTACAGGAACGCCAAACAGCCTGATGTGCCCACCGGAGAAAAGACAGATCATCATTACCACGAAGCTGATCACAGCGACGATGGCAAGAGCGGCTTTTTTCATTATGCTTCCCCGCTTGACCCTTTTCTGAGATGTCCTGATTTGCCTGAAAACGCCTGTGATGTGCCCGTCACCCCTGATGCAGCTCCGTTGCCCGCGAGGAGCCCCTGGTGGAAGGCCATGTTGTGCTGTCCGGGAAGCCCGGTGTATGGTTTTGTTGCATGGGAGAAGAGCCCGGCGTCCTTGATGAAGTGGAGGCAGATGCCAACCCAGAGACCGGTGATGGCGCTGCTCTCGCATTTCTTGATATGCCGGTGCGCGTTGTCCCAGACAGCATGATGTTCAGCGGGGAGCTTTCCATGGAGGCCGGAAAGAACTTCCACACCGAAACGTAACACCCCCTCGCAGGTGAAGCCAATGAACACGGAATGCGAGAAGATGTTGCGGTGCATGCCGATCCCCAGCTCAAGGTCGGTGTCAGGTAGCCCCCCTTCCAGGTCAAGGCCGCCAGCGGAGGCGTAACATACGATGAGGCCAATGATGAAGGGAACGAGTTCGTCGCAAAGCTCAGCCGGGGAGAGCTGGTACAGACGCAAGACAGTTTCCTTTGCCCGATGAGGAAGGGAGTCAAGCGCTTCTTTCGCTCTTGCCGTCAGTTCCCTGCCGGTCTCCGCCAGACCGTCGGTACGAATTTTTCGCCACCCATCCCGCCCCAGCCGCCCTAGCCCCTTGAGTCCCTCGTATTTGCTCCTGCACGTTTCCCGCGCCGACTTGGCAAGGGCCGCAGCCAGGAGCGCCCGCCACTCCTTTCCGTCCATGTGCGAGGCGGCAAACTTCAACTCCTCCGTAAGTTGCTTGAGCACATTGTGGTCAAGCTGGCAATGTCCCTCGCTAGCCGTTTTCATTTGCTGCTCCAGATGGTTACACCTGCTGTCAGCCGTTGGGGATGACTGTCTTTCTCTACCAATGAGAGACTCTGCATAACCTTCTGTTCGATCTCTTTTCTTTCTTCACCTTCGTGTGGCACTTGGGCATTGCCGTTACTCCGCACAGCGTTACGTGCCGTAACGATCCTACGAATCTCTTCTTCGAGGTCAACATGGCAGATCACCTGCCGTCCCTGCCGTGCCACCCGCAGCGCAGTATTCACCACTGCGTTCTTGATGTCCCGCCCGCAGAACTCCTCCTCCGCCTCCGCCAGCCTACCGGCATCCACGTCGCAGCCCAGCGGCAGACTCGGCAGTAGGTGGTTTCTCCAGATTGCAGCGCGGGCCACGGCGTCAGGCATGGGGAAGTGGATGTGGCGCACCCTGGTCTCGAACGCCTGGTCATAGTTCGTTACCAGGTTGGTGGCAAAGATGACTACACCCCGATATCTTTCCAGGCAGATGAGGATCTGGCTCCGCATCGAGTTGATCGCTTGCTCCGACCCCTGCGTGACGTTGGTGAGGCGCTTGGAGAGAAGGGAGTCGGCCTCGTCGATGAAGAGCACCGCCTGGTCCCGTTCCGCTGCATGGAAGAGCGCCTCGACGTTCTTCGGCCCGTCGCCGTGGTACTTACTCTCGATCTGGGCGTAGCTTGCCACCAGGATGTTCTTCCCCAGTTCCACCGCGATGACATGGGCGGTCATGGTCTTGCCGGTTCCGGGAGGACCGTGGAAGTTCAAGGCTGAACGGGGAAACGGTTCGATGCTTCTCAGTCCCCAACTGTCGAAGACCAGCGGTTCCAATCGGATCAGTTCCACGGCAGCGCGAACCTCATCGAGGAGTTCCGGCGGGGCGATCAACTGACTCAGGTTCCAGAGCGGCTTTGTTGCAGCGTACTGCTGGGCACGTGCCGTGAGTGACGACTCGTCGCCTCTCTCTTCCCGGGCCTGCATAGGCCTGTCCTTTCGGAACTGCTCCCCAGTTCCGACTCGGATGTCGACTTCCTCGTTACCGGTGGCAATGCACAGTTCCTCTACCGCCCACACCAGGCGGGCATGGCAGGCTGTCGCGGCCTCAGCCGGCGTGACTGCGGGAATCCCCTCCACCGTGATCTTCACTTTTTCGGTCGCCTTGTTCATAGTGTTATCCTTACCTCTGAGTTGTTGCGGAATTTCCGCTGCAGTTCGTCGTCGAGCTTCTCGCACTCCCAGGTCTTTTCCTCCCGCAGGCGACCGGTCGCCG
Source organism: Pelobacter propionicus DSM 2379 (assembly GCF_000015045.1). GTDB lineage: Bacteria > Desulfobacterota > Desulfuromonadia > Geobacterales > Pseudopelobacteraceae > Pseudopelobacter > Pseudopelobacter propionicus. The sequence continues at coordinate 177,115 of NC_008609.1, read as the reverse complement.
TCAGCACTCCGGCCCTCACCCGGACCTTGCCGTTCTTAAGCTTCTCCTCAACGAGTCGGCCATAATCGGTCCTCGTCACCAGTCTTTCCCTTAACCAGTCATGTACCGTGCTCCAGTTCAGGATGGCTTCCGCCACGCACGCTGCCACGATCCCCCAAATTATCCATTCGATCATCGGTTACCCTTTTTTCCTTCAGTAAATGAGAATCTCACCGTTGCGATGCTCTGCCGCGGTCTGCGCGTCTATTGTCCGTGAGGTCACCGCCTCCCCGTCGAGGAGGAGGCCGGAGCGGCGGTTGATGATGCCGTAGACGGTCCGGTAGTTGCCGTTCTGCAGGCGGTCAACCAGACTGAATCCAACCCTGTCTTTGCCCTGCGTGATGACCTGTGCCCGGCTCTGCAGCCAACCGACGATACGGTCCCAGTTCAGATAGGCGATGGTCACCAAGGCAAGAGCCGCACCGGTGGCAGCACCCGTAAGTGCGGCCTTGACCAGCCCAAAGATGAAAAATTCCAACCCTGTCATGATCGATCCTCCTATTCCAAGATGATGAGGTCGTGCTGTCCGAAATAGTCGGAGAGTTCCCGGTCGAGTTCTTTTGCCAGCACCCGACGGATGTATGGCGTCCCCTGCTCTCCGGAAAGGAGCGTGTCGGCAGCGTCGAGGAAGCCCAACGTGACCATGACTCCCCGCCGATGCGGCTCCTTGAGAAGAATCCCCTTGGCAATCCGGACATCATTGGGGCGTTTTCCGAACCAACCGATTGCCTCGGCGAAGGTCAGCATCTCCATCTTTTCGCACTCGCTTTCCTTCGCGCGCCGGAGATCGCCGATTTTCTTCCCCACTCCGGCCGCGAAACATGCGACCATTGAGGTTACCTCAGCCAACGCGGTAAGTCGTTGCAGCATCATGGTGCGCCTCCTTTCAACGTTTATGGATGAGGTAATGGACGTAGTAGAGCCCCGTACCGGGAAAACCGACACTGATGTAGTGTCTGCCATTGGCGGCAATACCGTAGCGGAAACCAGGAAAACCGATGCTCCACCCTATGCCCCTGCCGCTCCAAGTGGTCCGCATGGGACCGGCGGTGAAAACTTTCCTGAATCTGAAACCCATGGTCATGCCTCCTTGCTGTCACTCAGCGATGTTGTTTCGTGCTGTTCCTGCTTTTGCGCGGCTTCCTGCCAAACCGGTCATCCTGCTGAAAAAGATTGAGCACCCCGTTTTTGTCCCGGTCGCGGAAGATGTTCGTCCGGCTCCTGTAGGCATTGCCGTACACGTCGCGGTAGGGGCGTTTCCCCCCGTTTCGTTTTTCAGCGGCAGCGGTCACATCGGCGCTCAGGAGAACCTCCAGCAAGGCAATGAGGGGCATGGCAGCACAAAAACATTTCAAGTTCGGTGTCTCCATTGCGCGCCCTGTTAACGGCGCAGTCCCTTCAGTTCATGGTTGCGGTAGGTGGTGATGACCTCTCCGTCGCTGCCGCACAGCACGTGGATGCCGTCGCACGGTTCTAGAAAACGGCCGTACTCCTTCACCTCCCGCCGGCCGACGGCGTAGATGGTTGCGTTGCGGGTGTGGCTCACTCGGCCATAGCGCAGCACCTGATCGATTTGGCCCGCACTGATGGAACGGCCCGACATGCGCTTGCAGGCGTGGTCGGTGAGGGAGAGTTTCAGTGTGTTGTGTGAACGGAACTTCTCTGCCATGGCGGGCCTCCTTGGGTCTCTTTATGAGTAATCACGGCTGCGATCGGGAAGTTTTCAAAAACTCAAAAAATTTCTCATTTTCTTCCCGCTAATGCCTACATTTCGGTATTACGGCGTCCGAAGAGCTTTTTTCAAAACCGTGAGTTGAGAATATGTGCTATAAATTTTTCTCACGATTAATAGTCTGTTGAGGAGAAGAGATGAGCAGACGGATACAGGACATTCTGCGGCACGACCCGCGGTTCAACCCAGATTATGCGGAGCCGCAAAACTGGGAAGAACGCACCTGTTTGATGGGGATAAGGAATCGGGATTTATTGCGGTATACACAGGGCGAGTTTCCGCGTCAGGGATGGGGCAAGGACGTACCACAAAACGGCACCCATCCCTTGTTCCTGGTGGAACGGATCGGCAACTGGGGGCTAAGGTTTATCCCCTGTTCGTCGTGCGATGGAGACGGCGATTCAGGTAACGCGGCCACTTGCAGCTTCATCAGGAAGGATACCCTGTTGCTGCGGACGGGGAAGCGGATGCCCAAGAACACTTACCTTGTCCATCAGTTTCAGGTAAACCTCGATGTTGATAACAACGTCGCCGGGAGGGAACACTACTTCGGCGTGGTCCCCGAGAGCGGCATCGTCGGCAATGCCCATTATGCATGGGAAAAGCCATGACTTCTGAATTCAACGATTGGCTTCACAGCAAAACCTGTCTCGATCTGCTGCTGTCGTGTGCCGATTATATCATCGGTAGGGCAAAGAAAAGCACCATCCAGCTCGATACCCTCTTCAGCGAGGAGACAGAGGATGACCATACCAAGCTTTCTCAGGTTGTAGCCAGCCATCTGTGGGAGTTTCTTAAGGACAAGAACGTTACTCTTGCCACTCTGGCAGCCGAACGAGTGGCGCAGGGCGACGTATCCGGCTTCATGACGCTTGTTGCCGACCGCTTCCTGGCCGAATGCCTGGACGAGCGGCGCACCGCCGCCATCAATCCTGCCTATGCCTACTACCGCCATCTTCGCCACGTGATCTCGAAGGCGGAGGAGGTCAACTATCAGCCGACCCGGCGCGGGTCGTTCTACGCATTTTCCTTTGCCGACAGTTTGCAGCGCCTGCCAGAGGTGCACTGGAACCTCTCTTACACCGACTGGCCCCGCCCTGCTGTCCCTGCCGCTCACATTCATGACAAACCGGGGATTATGCGGCTGTCTCGTAACTACTGGGACGAAGCGGTGGTACGGTTTCTCGACGAATATTTTCTGCCGATAAGGGAGCTGAACCGTTACGTGAGCGGTAATTATTCCCTTGGATGTGCAGTTACCACTGAGTCCCAATTGACGATGCCTGCCTGCGAGGATGGCAGCCAGCCGTTCTCTTTCGACGAGATACTGGTGACTGACGCTCAAAATGATGTTCTCGGCAGCATGGGTAGGCAGCACCCACGCCTCGACTGCGACATTATTGAGACCGAGCTTGAGGCCCTTGCTCACGACACTCTGTCGGAGCTGACCGAACGGCAAAGGACGATCCTGCTGCGCGTTGAGGATGGGGCGACGCTTGACGAGATCGCGCGGGAACTGGGGGAGAGAGGAGCAAGCAACATCCACTACCATCTGAAAAAGGCGTATCAGACCATGAAGCGGAAGTGGAGTCTCTGGGGGCCGCCGACCCTGGCGCAATTTTCCGAGGTGGAGGAAGAGGAATTCTTCATCTTCTATGACAAAGTGATCGAGCTTTGTAAAATCTGCGGAGAGTGCCGTACTACTACAGAAAGGAGCCGTTTGCATGAATACCACAATCGACGATACGCAGTTGAAGCGGGCCTGGCAGACGGCTTTTGAACTCCGCCTCTGTCCGGATGGCATCATACTCTTTGCGGAGACTCCGGACGAGAACCTGCACAGGCATTTGCAAATGTGCCATATCTGCCGGGAAAAGCGGGAGATGCCGTTGGCGCAACGTGCGGCATGGGAGGAGCTACAGCGACGGTTTGCCGGAGTGGGGCAGAAGCCGGCACGGCCGGAGAAACCAGTTGCGGGGCAGGTCTGGTCGTTGAAGCGCAGTCTGGCGGGATGGATAGAAGAGGGCTACTTCTACAAACCACCTATGGTCCTGCTTTTGGAAAGGATTGAGGGTTCGCGTGGGTTCAAGGCGGTGCAGCTCTATGGCGACCGGCTGCTCATGGGTGAGGGGGATGTGTGGCTGGATGACCGATTCGGCTTCGCTCAGGGGTGGAATTGCTATTCCCTGCACGAAGATGCTTTTGACGGCTGCTGGGGGGCAGTTGCCGGCATGACTCTCAATCAAGTGGCAGAATCAGTCTCCATGAAGCATGCGCCGGTGGATGAAGATTCGATCCTCTATTTCTTCCGCCGTATGGAGATCAAAGTGGGAGCGCGGGTGGCACTCCCTTCGGTGGCAGTGTTGGTGGAGAAGTGGGAAACTTCTGTCGAGGAATCGGTTATTGATTTTTTCAAACGGCTCTTTCCTGTGGAGGCGGTGAAGAATGCCCTGACAGGGTGGAGAATCCCTGACGGCGTTGTTGACGTCTTTCAATTGGCTGTTTCGGCTGTCGCCCCTTCCAAGATGGCTCCGCTGAAGGCGGCAAACAAGACCTGCTATCTCCAAGCGAACTATATCCGAAAAAAGGGAGAAAGCGTCATCATAGAACCGCTATTGACGGAGATAACTTTCACGGATTGGCACGGTGGCGGTTACCTAGTCTCGGGAAGGCTTGCAGAGCCTTTCGCGAATCCGGTACAGCTTTTGGCCGTTCTGAGCCATGCATCAGGTCAGCAAATTCAAAGTGAGCCCAGCACCTTAACCCCTGAAACGATCGACTTCGACATCTTCTTTAAAGGTGTCTCAAGGGCTGAAACCGTTTCTGGTCATCTGCAACTACTGGTTGTAAGCTATGCATGATCCCCAGTGGACCCTTGAAGGCGCCTGCGACAAGATTGACAAGATTGACAATTGGCTTTTTGAGCGCAAAGCGGCAACACAGTGGCTTCCTTTCCCTCATCCAGGGATCTGGCCAACGGATCAATCACGTTTTCCACAAGTCGCAAAACTCCTCACAGAGTACCTCCCCGCCAATCTCTGGCTCTTTTTCTATCAAACTCTTGCGGCCAGTTTTCTTCTCGCGCCGGAAAAGGCTCCGGAATCCTTTTCTAATTGGCTGGATTCTTCTGTCGACTGGGAGGAAGTTGCAGGAGCAGGGAGCTCGTTAGAGCGAATGCAGCGATGGCAGTGGTTAGTTGTACCCATGGCGCTGGCAGGAGATACCATGCAGACCGTACGCATGCTTCTTGTTGGCTACCATGATGAGGATTGCGCGCGAACTTTTCCCGCATGGGCTGACGGCCGTCTTGATGCGCAAGCAAAAGGGGCAATTCACACAGCATCACAGTTGGCGATACAACGATTTCCAGACAGCAAACATTTTTTCTACTGGCCCCTTCTGGATCGTTCCGACTCAACCTACACTGTCAACGGGTCATCGGCCGCCCTCTCCGCTTATCTTGGAAGCGTGTCTCTATTGGAATCGATACTGCCGCCTAATATCCTTATCACCGGAAATGTAGCCGCTGACGCCACCCTTTGCGAAGCGGGATACTTGGTAGAAAAGCTGAAGGTAGCCGAAGAAAAACGATATAGCGCCCTCATGTACCCTGCTCTTTCGGCTGTCGATCCGCTGGCCGACAGAGATGCAACGAGAATAAATAGAATTCCCGTGCGCACGCTACGTGAAGCGGAGATAATTTGGTTCCACCATAGTACCGGCTGCGCCCAGGAAATTGTCGACTTCGAGCGCCTGTTTGAAGATCCCCCCCGGTTGCTGGAAGCCATTCCGGACCAGGAAGGTGCTTTGCTGACCATAGTCGAAGCGGAGCGGGAACGTATCACAACGGTTCTGGCACCGCTCCTTTCATCGGGTACGAAACGAGCGCTCGATGCGCTTGAAATTTTCATCAGAAAAATCGAAGTGCACCTTAACGCCCCAAATTGGAACCGGCGAAATGCAGAGATATCCCTTTTACTCTTTGATCTAGCACTGGTAGAAACGCTATTGCAGCATGACGCAGAGCTTGCCTTCCGAATATCTCTTTTGCATGTCAAGCTAGCTAATCACAGTAGAGAAACAGAGAACCAGCAGAAATGGTATGATCTGGCCTCGCGCAGCTATTGTCAGATTCGTACTCATGATGCGGAGGACAACAAGCGGAAATTCCGTGGAAATAAATTTGTCGGAGATATCCTTGCTGACAATGTTTACAGGTTCATAAGCAACAAAGGAAGGGTTCTGGGAACATCGTTCCTGCTCTCCGCATTCCTCGCTACAATCATCTTCATAAAAATAAATTACGAGCCATATTATCTTACTAAAGGAATTGAATACGAAATTGAAGCAAAGACGCTTTGTAAGATCTTGCGAGACATTTCAAATCCGCTCACACCTGCAAACAGTCAATCTAAAGCGATCATGAATGCCATCAACAGAATCATTTCCCATTCTTCGTCCTATGTTGTAATTTCAGTTGGTAATCAATTTGAATTTGATAATGGGAAAAAAGATTCACTCGACATTAGTCGATCCACCGTAACATATCAAGATTCATTCACAAGCAGTATCGGATTTCTCAATATACGTACATGGAAAAGCAATAAGCCGAAACTTAGAGACCATCTCATACGTGCATGGACCTGGTCGGCAATAGATTTCATGAAGGACTATAAAGGATGGTTATCCCACAATCTTTACCAGCGTTCTGAATTTCTCTATAAGGGTCTAGCGATTATATGGGTATCCATGATTTTTATGTTTTCACTCCTCAAATCTAAACATGAGGAAAGCCACTTTCTGAAATCACAACTAGAAAAAGAGGGATATTGCCTGCGTTATGAGTATGATACTTTAAATAAGGAAGTTGAAGAGATGCTAGCGGGTGGTGGCAATTGCGATAGCGACATCATAATTGGTATGAGACAGAAATTGGAGGATTTGAAAGTCGCACTAATTGACCTTAATGTGAAGACGAATAAAAACATTCTCGATGCGAAAATTGAGTATTTTGAGCCCAATCATGCCTACACCATCGACGAAATTAGACAAAAGTTGTGTATTAGCACAATCACAAATAACAGTGACATAAGTGTAATTAGCTACTTTGACAGGTGTTTTCAGCAGAAAAGCCATGTCAGGTTCTTCATAGAACTCCTTGACCTCAATATAGTTAACGCAAATCACCTTAACACAATTAATGTTTCCGTGCCGATATCAAGAGGTCAAGACAGGGAAAAGATGGAACAGGAGATCAGGAATAGATTTGAGCGGTATCTATCTGCCACTCTCTTCGATAAACTCAAGATCGACGTCCACTACATCAGCGATAAAGGGTACCTTCATATGCGAGCCATGGACATAATCGGTGGCAGCGCCAAGTTGACCTTGAAACTTGAAAAAGGGATGGACTTTCTCGAACCAAACATGTCAGACAAGAGCAAATATTCGTCGCCAACAAGGACATATGTTGTGGTTGTATATAGCTGCTAGCGTCCATTAGGGGGATTATGGGTAGAGTGGGCGAGCCAAGGGGGCAGATTTGCTAAAAGGTGTGGCATCGCCGCCTCCGAGCTAGAAAGGGGGTGGAGGCGGAAATGTCACCGGTGTTCAGGTTTCCAAGATGGTAAAATATAAGAAGTGGGTCTATATCGTGAACCAGCAATATCTTGTATTCTGCAATTTGCAATATCAGACAGTTGCCATTAGCCTCCGCACGAGGTCTGCTCCGAGTATTACACCCTTGATGCTGAACCATTGCGATATTTCGACTATATTTCATTGTAACAAGAAGGTCCCCGGATTTTTCTGATTTTCATTGCCACGTTATCCTTTCAAGTGTACGCGCTATCATGTTGACAAAAAGACCTTAAGTGTCTATAAATTTTGTGATTTTCGACGTAACTTTCTAATAATATTTGAGTTGAGGCGTAAGTTATGGGTTTTTTAGATAAAGTTTTTTGCAGAAAGACACTCGAGCGCAATATGGCTCTTGAAAAAGAATTGGCGGTGCTGAAGGGCGAGCTTACCGGCAACAAGCGCGAGGTCGAAAGACAAAGGGTGCAAATCTCGCACGAGAGGCAGGAGAAAGAGCAATTGAACCTAGAGAAGGAGAAACTTCTCCGGGAGAGAGAGCAGCTAATTATAGAGAAAGAGCGACTTACCCAGGAAATGGAGCGGGCGAGCCAGGAAATGGGCAAAGAGAAAGAGCAACTTAAGGAGAATTTACTCGAACTTGGTGCAAAAAACGCCTACATGTCAGAATTAATCACCGCACATTCCCTAAACATAAAGACAATACAGGAGTATGAGGGAGAAACCAGTAAGTTCAAAAGGCTTCTGGAAGACGCTGAAAAAGATCATAGCAGGAAGCTTTTGGAGTACAGCGATGCACGCAGCGGTATCGAAGCCGAGCTTCGTTCTCTATACGAAAGCGTAAAAACAAGCAAAGCCGAATTGGAGAAAGCCAGGGACGATGTATCTGCTCAGACCCTCGTCCTCGCGGGATTGCAAAGAGAGTCGTCGAGAGCGGAGCACGAACTGAACACGCTCAAGGCTGATACTGAAAAAGAAGCCTCGCTCCTAGATAACCTCCAGCAGAAGAAAAAAGAGCTGGACGGCGCTATCTCTGACCTTACGGGTCAAAAGAAAAATGCGCTTTCAGATGCCCTTTCGGCTCAGCAACAGTTGGATAAGATTCAGGTATCTCTGGAAAAAATGAGCGGCCTGCACGAAAATGAAACTGTATTCGCCATCCTCGAAAATGACCTCAGATCAGGATTCGTTTCCTCCTTCGCACCAGATCTCTTCAAGCGCCTCTACCGCCATGATAAGAAGAGAGCCAGATCCCTTTTCCTCGAGCTCTGGGCACGTTACCCTGAACCCAAGAATTTCCGATTCGATCCAGAGTCCCTCCGCTTGGAAATCGATGGCACGCCTACAGAGCAACTCTTTGCCGCCATAGCTGCCGAACGGTGCGGGGAGTCGGGGAGTCCCGACCGTTTCCTCGAGGCTTGGGAGAACTTCATTGATGTCGAGTGAAAGAGCTCTCATCTCTGCCCTCCAGGCTTATAACACATTTACCGTCACCTCAGCACCGTTCAGCGACTATGTCCACCTGATCCACCCCGGCGACTTTGGCTCGTGGCTGGGGATGCTGAACGCCGACCAAATCGGGGTACCCCCACGCGCACCGCTCATGGGACTCACAGCCGAGGTATCAGGCGCAACGCTTCTCATCGGTGATGCCGACGGCGCCATCCTGGTCGATCCGGGCAGGTATACTCCAATGCCGCTCCAGAGTAGGCCCCCTCTGGCCATTGTGATCACCCACGCACACAGGGATCACTTCGACGGCCTATCCGATGCTTTGCAAAGTTGGAAGGATGTCCCGGTCTACCTCAGTGAAATTACTCGCACGCTGCTGACGGACTCATTGCAGCGCGACAATGCCAACGCCCTGGCCAGGGAACTCTCGGAACGAGCGATACTCGTTGCTCCCGACGCCACTCTCACCGTGGGGCGTTTCCGCATGACCGCCTACGATGCCGGACATTGCTTGGGAGCGACCGCCGTCCACCTAGAGGATGCTGAGACTGGTCAGGGAATCTTGATAGCCGGCGAGTTCAGCCGAAGGAAAGTAGGCAGCGTCTGTCATAAAATTCCGCAGCTCTCGGTCAATACCCTCTTCGTCGAGGCCATACACGCCGACGACCATCTGCCGACCGGCGTCAACGGTCAGAACAACGTTGAGTTCACCTCCAAGCTTGATGCCGCCTATGCCCAAGGAAAGACCATCGTCATCGCTGCGGCGTCTCTGGCAGAGATGCAGGAAGTCTACGCCATCTGCGCGCTCCATCAGCGGCGCGGCGGACTCCCGGAGTACCCTCTGTACGTCGGGAACCTCCGCCCCGTGATGAAGAGCGCTTTGAAGCATCTCGAGAGAGTGGAACCGTGGGACCTCGATGTCACTTTCACTAACTCCATTCAGGAAGAAGCCATAAATATCCTCACCTGCGCCTTCGAGGGACAAACGGACGACGGGCACTTCTCCAGTGCCTATGCGCAGGACTCGGCTAACGAAGATATTCTCTGGCTCTATCCCGAAAGGTATTCCGCTCTAAAGCCTGAAAAGGCAGCACTCTACCGCGTATTTACCCATGCAAGCCTCTGTGAGATAGGAGAGATGGTCCTAGTTCAAAAGCCGGCAAATGTTTGCCTTTACTCCGGCGGATGTCATGGCAGTGTGTTGGCGGGGTTCCTTGCGAGGTCAGGGTTTGCCCTTCACGATTTTTCGGGCGCGGCAGGCAGTTTCCACTTTTGAAAGCATCAAGACGAGGAGAATGTCAATGGGACCCTACAGCAAACACAAAAACGACAGGGAGCGAGGCAAACACTCGCCTTCCCATTTCCCCGTCAAAGACGGTTCTCCCGGAAAGGAGAGACCGGCTCCCTCCGGCTCCTCCTGCCACGCCTTGGCCTCGAAGTTCTTCGAGATGGGGTGGCTTGAAGAAAAGCTTCAGTGGGTGCGGCAGATAGCTGTTGGGCTGCAGAACCAGATGGCGCAGTTGCAGTCGAAGCTCGAGAAGCAGAGCCTGGAATTCTCGCAGGAACGAAACGGCTTCGAGGATTTGAAGGCGGGTCTGGAGAGTAAGCTCCAAGAAAAGGAGCAGGAGATAGCTTGGGTCCGTGGCGCTCTCGAGGACAAGGACGACATGATCCAATATTGGAAGGACAGGTCGAGCGACTCCCTCATCAGCGAGAACGTGAAGCTCAAGGGCCACGTCGACAGGGTGAATGAGGAGAACAACGCCAAAAACAGAAAGGCGGTGCTAGCCGTCCATCAGATTGAGGGGGACGTGGCATCTTTCGCAGAGTGCTTTCTCGGGCTGAAGCTCGAGCCTTACCCGGCGGCGGATCAAGTTTCCCTCACCAGCGGTACCCCCGAGGCTATGAGATACGACCTCATGGGTGTCATCATTCCGGCGGAGAGCACCCTCAATTTTCGGGTGGCGCAGAGAGGGTGGTGTGAAGCGGACGGCGGGCGGATCTGGGTCGAGGCGAGATTGTCGGTAGTAGGCGAGTGACAAATTTTTCTAGGGGGGCAAATGTCTGAGAATATGAACATTGTTGATTTGATTGATGAGATGCTCAAGCACACCAGAGATGGGAAAGACAATGTCATCGCCGAAGTAAAACGCACGCTCGATGACCACGGTGGCGAGGTGCTGAATGTCTTTGCCTCCAAGCTCTCGGAACTGGAGTCCCCGCCCTTCGTTACGCCCATCTCCCTCGTTAAAAAACTCGACGCGGTTCATGCGGAGGTTGGTACCGATATCAGGACCGGTGCCGAGAAGGTGCGTGAGGAAGTGAAGGACCTGAACAGGAGGATCGAGACCCTGGGTGAATACTTCAAAAGCGACTTTTCCGCCCTGAGGACGAAGACTGAGGATAGCTGGAAGGGCATCGACGTGCGTGTCGATGCCCTCGTAGACGGGGAGCAGGCCCTTCGCATGAAGCTCTCCGAACAGGAGAAACACTTTAATAACAGAATCGACGATCTTCAGAAGGTGATCGAGGAGCAAAGGCGCTTGATCGAATCACTGCAGGTGGAGATCACCAGCAGGATCGAAAAAGCCGGCGCCGAAACCCGCGAGATGGTGACCCGCGTGGAAGATTCCGGCCGCGCTTCTCTCGCAAGTGCCCGCGAGGAAATATTGGCCAACGCCTCGCGGCTGGATGGCAGGCACCAGGCGACTGTGGAGGTGGTTAACCACCTCCACAAGCTCCTCGACTCGGCAAAGGGGCCATTAGGAGGTAAGCTCTTCAAGACTCAAGAGCAGGAAGAATTGCTGCTGAAGGTTCTAGCGTACACACAGGGAAAGGAGCCAAAAAGCTCCGTGCTGTCTTCAGTCCTTTCCGCAACTCAACCGATCACCGAGCAGGCCAAAGAAGATGCCGCTGCTGCGGGCTCTGTTGACAAAACGGCGGATGCAGCTGGCGACAAGGCAATCATCGGGGCGATTCTCGCTGCATTGAAGGAATACAGCAGCAGCGAAACGGGTGCTATAGAGTTAGCCGAAGAGAAGATCGAAAACGTCATCTCCAACAATAGGAGTCGCGAAGCTATCGAAAAGAACCTTTGGAACGTGAAAATATGGAAGAAATTTGACGGGCTTGAGGAAAAGAATTGGAAACGGATTGTAAGTAGCTCACTCGGGAGAAGCTAACCATGTCGCGCTCCGCTCCGACCGCCGTGGTAAACGAGCTGAACAAGAAGATTCTCCTCCAGCAGCGTGAGAACAATAAGTCTGCAGAGACGATCGAACAGCAACTTAAGCAGATAGAAGAAATACGCAAAGAACTGATCGAGGTATTCCACCAAAAATGGCCTCTTCTCAAAATACTTCCCAGATAGTTCGCGAGTTGCTCAATACTATCCGGCAGGCGGTTAACAGCATAAACGCCGGTGCGAACGGCTCCACTCCCGGCATTAGCGCACACTCCATCAGCGGAGGGGAGTCATATGCTGCCCCGTCAAGGATAGCGTCAGCAATACTGCTTATGCTGGAGAAGGACAGCTTCTCCACCCACACCATAAGGGTCGACAGCAACCGCAATGAGTACAATGTAGAGCCACACCAGATCCGCCTGAACGACAAGCCGGACGGAGTAGGAGGGGTGCACCAGACAAAGATACCGTACTGCTTCACCGCTCCGATCGGTAAGACCACGAATCGGTGGGAAGTCAGCTTCATGCATCCAGGCAGTACGAAACAGTGGACCGAGTCGCACTGCATCATCGGTGGATTCTTCCCCCTCTTGGACGACCCGCAGGTAAGAGACCAGGAGGTGGGGCCGCTGGTGAAGGCGATCTTGTCTCTGCTATTTACGCCGGAATCGCTCGACAACCTCGACGTCGAGGACTTCGTCATAGCCCTTCCGGAGGGGTGCAACATCGCGCGCTTTGACGAGTTGAAACGGGAATGTGCCGAGCAGTTGCCGCGCAAAGTTCAGCACAAGGCCCATCTGAAGGAGCTGCTCACGGAGAAATGCCGTTACGCCAAGGTCCCTGCGGACCCAAGCCCCCTCTTTTCGCTCCTGCGCTCCGTTGACGGTCTCCCCTCCGCCGACCAGCATTTCGTCTTCTTCGAGGATAGTGGCTGCCATCGCGTCGGTTGTCTCAAAGAAGGTCGCTTTGTGGAGACGTTCTGCAAGTCAGACCGAGACATCAACCCCTCCGCGACCTATGCTGTAGGAATCGTCGACGGCGGCAAAATCATGCATGCCCTCGGAGAAGAGGGCTATTATAACTTCAGGGACATGGACGAAGCCCTGTACAAGGCGAAGACGCTGGCGATCTTGCAGGAGTCAGCGCTGGAAGTCTACAGGATCGCGGAAATGAGGGAGACCCTCTCGAACTTGCGGGCCGAAGCTGCCACCCTGACGCAGAAGCTCGAGGCACAGAAGGGAACCCTGCTTCGCCTAAACACGATTCGGAAACTACTGCGGTGGGAAAAGCCTTCCCAACCCGTCGCGCTTCGCTGAAACCGCACTACGAGAGGTTCGAATGTACTACGGCATAGACCTGGGAACGACAACCACCTTGATCGCCGAACCGGACATCAAGGGTTCAAGCTACGCTGCAAGACAGCTGAAGATTCCCCAGCAGGACAAGGCTGGAAATTCCATCGAACGAGACGACCTCCCCTCGGTCGCCTACTTTCCCGGCAGCGAGGAACCGGTGGTCGGAATGAGGGCCAAGGAGGGGGTGTGCGGAGCGGTGGGCAAGGTGGTGTGCGCGGTAAAGCGCCTGATGGGGCGCGACGTGCAGCCGTTCGTCTTCGACGGCAAGTCCTACGACCCAAGCGATATCTCCTCTCTCTACATAGCACACGTCCTTAGCCAGGCGGTGCTGCTGAAAAAAGGGAGAGTATCGAAGCTGACAGTGACTGTCCCCGCATCGTTTACCACAAAGCAGCGCAAAGACACCCAGAAGGCGATCCAGAAGGCCTGCGAACGCCTGAAGGTGAAGTACGACGACAATGCCCTCATCAGCGAACCTCTCGCCGCACTGCTCAGCTACATCTCCTACGAGATAGCCACCTCCACCATCAGGATCGATATCGACAAGAAACCGCTTGTCCTGGTTTACGACATAGGGGGCGGGACCCTCGACCTCACGCTGGTCCGACTCCAGTGGAAGGACCAGCGCGGGGAGAAAGACCTGAAGAACGTCGACTTCCGGGTCCAGAGGGTGGGGCGCTACAATCAGGTGGGAGGCGAGGATTTCGACGAGCTGATCGCCGAGTGGTTGCTGGAGACGATGCTAGAGCAGTTCCCCGAGATGGACATACAGCTGGATCGGTACGAGCGCAAAGCTGTGAAAGCGCAGCTGATGGCGATAGCCGAGCAGCGGAAGATCGAATTCAACAAGGAGTACTGCAGCGACTGGGACCATGAGCCGGTGGTCAACACGGTCGAGGTACGGCAGGTCCGGTACGAGGTGGAAAGCACCCTGACGCATTCCGACGTGGTGAGAGTGCTGGAGCCGTTGATCGGGGAGGCGGACACGCCGAAGAACTGTGTGACTAGCATCCAGAAGTTCCTCGCCAAGCAGGGGGTCACCATGGCACAGGTGGACCACGTCCTCTGCGTCGGGGGGATGTCGAGGTTCATGCCGCTCAAGGAGGCGCTGGAGAAGAAGTACACCCCTGCCGGAGAAAAGTCGAAGTTCATCTTCAACGACTCCCTGGCGGACGTTGCCGTTGCCAAGGGAGCTGCCATCTACAGCTACATGAAGGCTGAGCACACCCCTCCCATCCAGGAGCCTCGCGCCGACGCCTACTACGCCAAAACGGAGAAGGGATTCAAGAAGATCCTCGGCTGCATCGAGTCTGAAAACGCCACTTTGTTCACAACGGTAGAAGCGGGAGATTACCTCGACCTCTACGTCTTCGCCGGCGAGGACTGCGCCGCCGAGTACGCCGAGCCGCGGGTCCTGACCTCCCTCATGTACCAGGGGGGGGAGAGGATTCGTTTTCCCCATACCTTTCCCAAGGGAACCGCACTGGAAGTAAAGATGGCGGTCGAAAACGACAACAAGGTCCCTCGCTATGAAATAAAGGCGGATGGCGTCGCGATTCATACCAACGTCATGGAGATACCGTAGCATGAGAAATGTTTTTGCACCGGATGCCACCTATTTTTCGGACCTATCTGCCGACCCTAACGTCGCTATACACGTTCAGCAGCTGATCCAGGAATACCAGAAAGCCGAAAAGCAGCGGCGCCAGGGGATAAAGAAGACTCTGGAAGAGCTGAAGAGCCACGCACTTCCGGGTATTGTGCAGAGCACCTACACCCTCTGGCACATCATAGACAAGGACAGGCAACTTCTGGCCATGTTGCAGAAGATTATTGTGGACCTGTGCACTGGAAAAGAGACGGTGGGCCGTTTCCTGATGAGGGCGGGGATAGCTGGGAACCCTTTTCCGGAGAGCAGAGAGTGGCTGATAAAGGTGCTTTCCGAGGTGGAAACTCTCGATGCCGAGGATGTCATGGCGATACTCGGAAAGGGGCAGCTGAGCGAAACGGTCCGAAAGACGAGTCCGGACTTGAAGGAGTTTTTTCCGCTCTGGGCGAAGTACGATCCCCCGTCGTTCACCGAGTCCCTGCATGATGCAATAAACCGGAAGCTCAGGTACAACAAGATACCGGCAGTATCGGTAATCGATCTCATCAACATCATCAAGGAGGGGGACGGGAGCTTATCGTACATCGTGGTCGATTTTTTTGACGCCCTTAGAGTCGCAGATACGGCGGAGAATCTGGAGGGGGTCAAATCACATCCTTTCCATCTATACAAGTCGAACCTCGGGATGCATCTGTCCGCATATCAGGATGTCTTGCAGAGCTCCAGACATAACAAAAACAAGTATGTGAGGGATTCATTCCAGGTATCGATGCGGCTTGCACTGGAGTGTGGAACACTCGAGATCAGCGAGGTGGACGAGTGCATCGAAAGCTACCCCCTCCTATTGAACTATTGGTTCATGGCGCTATGGGGAAATAGGAACTACGATGCGACATACAATGCGCCGTTCTTCAACACTCTACGCCACGAGTCCCGGTCGGGGACCTATGCATATTGGCTTTACTTTCAGTATGCCTACTACGCGGAGAAGTGGGATAGAGAAGACTCGCTTCCGGCGTGGCTAAAGAAAACCGCGGCAAAAATGGCGGCCTTTTTCCCACAGGAGTGCGAAAGAGCGAAGAGGGACGTTCTTCTCCTAAACACCGGTACCGGCCCCGGCTCGAAGCCTGTGGACTTGGACCAGCCGAAGGGAACAGGATGGGTGTGACATGCGTCTAGACGAGTTGAAATCACACTGCATGACAAGCTCAAAACTGCCGGAACTGAACCGCGCTTTGGTCGAAACGAGATCGGAGGATTGTTTTGTTGACGACGTAGATGCCTGTCTCGACATCAGGACAGCTGAGAGGTCCTTCACCGGTTTCAGCGTCGACTCCATAAGTCAAGGGGTGCTCGACGTCATCGACCTCCTAGAGCAGGAAAGCTACGATGACGCGAGGAAACGGCTACGAAGCCTAGGAAGAAACTCGGACTTATCGGTGGAGGAAAATATTACTGTGGAACTCTTGTACCTCTATGCGGACGCGGGTCTTGTTGCGCAAACCCCTGATCTCCGATGCAAAACAAGAATACAGGACTTCTATGACATTAGGCTGGAGGAACTGGCTGGCACCCTCCCGGAAGAAGTCCATGAAAGACTTAAACAGGACGGCAGGAGACTGCTCAGGGCGCTGTAGCCATTAGAGGCGCGCCTGGAGGGTTGCTCTCCCGCAACTGCTGGTCGTTTCTCATCATCCGTCATTCTTCTGCGCAACGAATTCCCCCGTCCCAGTATGGGAGAGAAAACAATTATAAATGGCTCGAAGCCGAGGTGCAGGACAATCGCCGGCTCCGGTGGTGTTTGAATGGGTTCGGCGCCGAGGTGGAAGTGCTGGAGCCGGCAGAACTACGGAAAGAGTTCGCAGAGTCAGCATGTTGCCTCAGAAATGTATGGATGCCCCCGTTGTTCAATATGTTGTAACGTTCAATAATTTTGAACAATCAATTTTATTGAACATGACAGCCATTCTGTACCTCCGATTTCCCTCCCAAGAAACCGCTCGATTTTTTCCAAACTCTTCCGGAACGGCTTGTGCCGGCCGCTCAACCAGTCGGAGAGCTGTTCGGGATCGCACCCCATAACTTCCCCAAGGCGATCAAGATTCATCCCCATCGCTCTCTTGTACCACGCAAGTCGCCCCACAGTGTCATCTGGACAATCGAACGGAGCATAGCCTAGAAAATTAATGATTTTAGGGTTATATTGCAGTTCCGGTTCGGTGCCATGTTCCCAATTCCAGACTGAAGATTCAGTTACACCGACGATCTCGGCGACCTCACGTTGGAGGAGACCGAGGTCCATGCGCCGTTTGCGGATGTGGTCACCGATGGTGATGGGATTGGTGGGATAGCCGGGAAGCTGCTGTTTTTCGGTGGTAATTTTAATTGAGAACGAGTGCCGTTTTGTATAAGAGTTGTAGAGAAAGGTTAACACACCTATGCAAGTGCTCCGGGAACCCAGCAAATTCAGATAGTTGCACATGTACCATGCGTGAACTAATCCAATATCGCTCCCGCATCTCCGGCCCACTCATGGACCGGATCGACATCCACATCGAAGTTCCTGCTGTAAAATACCGGGAGTTGGCAGAACAATCCGAAGGCGAGAGTTCAGCAGTTATTGCCAAGCGTGTCGAAGCGGCACGGGGTATTCAGCTTGAACGTTTCAAGGGAACCAAGGTCCACTGCAACGCCCACATGAATCCCCGGCAGATACGAAAATTTTGTGAACCCGATGCAGCTGGACACCGTTTGCTTGAGATGGTGACGGAGCGGCTCGGCTTCTCAGCCAGGGCTTATACCCGGATACTGAAGGTTGCCCGCACGATTGCTGATCTTGAATACTCTGAATCTGTCAGGGAGCAGCATCTTGCCGAGGCGATCCAGTACAGGAGCCTGGACAGGAAGACGTCCTGACATATAGATTGCTTCCGGGAGCTACATCGCCTGCCAGATGAGCCAGGCTCCGGCAAGCGAGATTATGATGCCGCTTGCTTTCCTGCTCCAGGCCGAAGCATTGAGAACTCCGCGCGTCTTGAAAAATGCTTCCACAAATCCGGTAAATGTACCGGCTGCAAGCATCAGCATACAATGGCCGACGGCATAACTGAACATCAGGGTGATGCCGTAGAGCACCTGTCCTTTGCCGGCAACAACGGTCAGCAGAACAACCATCACCGGTGTGGCGCAGGGTGAAGATACAAGACCGAAAAACAGTCCGAGAATGAATGCGCCGTACATGCCCCCCTTTTTTGGTTTGAAATCGGGTTTCACCGGTTGACGGATTGTATAAAGCCCCATCAACTGGCCGCCCATGACGAGTGCGACGGCACCTGCGACACCATACCACCAGCCTCCAACCACCCCGAAGATGGTACCCAGTACTCCGGCAGCAGCTCCGAAGGCAGTGAAGGTTAGTGATAACCCGATGATAAACATCAGGGAGTAGCGGAACGCCTTCCAGCGATCACCGTCGCTGTACCCGCCGACGAAGCCGACCACCAGCGGGATGGTGCTCAGGACGCAGGGAGACGCTGAAGAGATAACACCCGCCAGGAATACCGCCCCGAGGGCCAGTAACGGATAGGCAGCTATGATCTGCTCGATGTTGCCTATGAAGGTCATTTCAGTCCAGCCGACTGCAGACCCTTGACAATACCCTCTTTATCCATGTAACCGGTGTGTCGCTGCACCTCTTTCCCCTGCGGATTGATGAAAATCTGGGTAGGGAGCATCTGGACACGAAATCTCTGGGCAGTTGCCTGCTCGGTGCGCACATCAATAAACAGCACATTGGCCCGTCCCCGGTAATCACTGGCCACGGATTCCAGGTATGGAGCCATCTTTTTGCAGACAGCACAAGTGCGGAGCCCGAAATCGATCAGCGTCGGTTTGCCGGATGCTAAAGCCTGATTGACTGCCGCCGGATTCGCCGCAGGCAGTTCGGCACTGGCAGTGCCGGCAAGGATCACTATAACGGAAGCAGCAGCAATAGAGGATCTCATAGCATCTCCTTGATCTCGGCCGCAGAGGGGAGCTGGCCGGAACATTTGACCACGCCGTCAACAACCAGTGCCGGCGGGGAGAGAATGCCGTATTTCAACAGCCCGGAAATCCCGTCCACTTTCAGCACTTCCCCCTGCCTGCCGCTCTCTTCTAGAGCTTTCCTGGCATTATCGTACAATTTTACGCAATCGGCGCAGCCGACACCCAGCACTTCAATTATCATGGTCACTTCTCCTGGGGTATAGATGTGGCCTGAAACGACGCAATCCTTACTCCGCGAGGCGTCTTTATGATAACCAGACTGAATCTGTTGATCCGTTCAATCACCTTTTCGCGCATCGTCGCTTTAAGTGCGAACTTTCCCGTTACCACAGCGGAGTCTCCGAATACACGCACCCTGGTGTCTTCGATGGTAAAGGGCTCATATCTCCTGGCCCCTTCCTTCAGTGCGCCGATGAACTTCGCCTTCGACTCCACCATCGATGTTGCATGGATATGCATGTAGTCGACGTGCAGCAGTTCATCCAGTCCGGCAATGTCGGGTCTGCCAAGGGCCGCCGCCCACGCTTGCGCGGCTGCGAGCGATTCAGATTCGCTTATGCCGCCGGCCGCCCCCCATGCCGTGCAGGAGAGTGACAGAAGGATTGCCGCGATCAGTATGGAAAATCTGCAAAGTACCGTTCTCATCTTCTTGGTTCCCTCCGGTATGTTTAGAATTCCCGCCCTTCGCCGGCCTCTTCATGGGTCACGCCGTCCCTGATATGATAGATGCGCTTGAAGGTGGGGATAATTTTCTCATCGTGGGTAACGACGATAATGGCGGTCTGAAACGTGCGCGCCATGGTGTTGAGGATACGGACAACCGCCATGGCACGCTCTGAATCCAGCGGTGCGGTCGGTTCGTCGGCCAGAATCACCGGCGGCCGGTTGACCAGGCCCCGGGCGATCGCAACCCGCTGCTGTTCGCCGCCGGAAAGGCGTGACGGCATCGCTTTGGCGCGGTGGTGCACATCCAGCGCAGTGAGCAGTTCAAGAGCCCGCGAGCGCGATTCGCCGTTCGGCACACCCGCCAGCATCGGCAGCAGTGCCACGTTGTCGGTGACATCCAGAAACGGGATCAAGTAGGGGGCCTGAAAGACGAAGCCGATCCGGTCGCGCCGTAAAGCCCTCAGGTCGCGGACTTTCCAGCCGTCCTCGAAGATCACCTCGCCCCCCAGTGTCATTCGTCCGGCTGTCGGCTCAGTCACCGCCCCCAGGCATTTGAGTAGGGTGCTTTTGCCGGAACCGGAAGGACCGATCAGACCCACCACCTCGCCGGGAGCGACCCGCATATCAACCCCTTTCAGGGCATCGACAGCTGCGTCGCCTTCACCGTAGCGTTTGCGTAACCCTTCTATAACTATGCCGGTACCGCTCATCTCATCCCCCGATAGCCTCAGCCGGATCTACCTTCAATGCCATGCGAATGGCGACGATGCTCGCCACCACGCAGATAAGCTGGACAATAATAAATCCGGCAAGGGAGTCCAGCGGCATCAGAAGCACATATTTCGGGAAATAGGGCGCCGCGAAGGTGGCGGTGATTTTCCCCACCACAAATCCGATAATGCCCAGTGCCAGCGCCTGTTGCAGGATCATGGCGGCAATGGTGCGGTTGCGGGTGCCGATCAGTTTCAATACTGCGATCTCGCGGATTTTGTCCATGGTCAACGTGTAGATAATAAAGGCGACGATGGCGGCGCTGACCACGGCCAGTATCACCAGAAACATACCGATCTGTTTCGCCGACGTGGCGATGAGTTTGCCGACCAGAATGCGTTCCATTTCAGCGCGGGTGTAGACGGTCAGGCGCTTCCAGCGGCGGATGGACTGTGCGACCTCATCAGAACCGTACCCCGGTTTCAGTGTGACCAGCACCGCATTGACGAAGGAGTTGCTGCTTTGCGAGGCGATGACGGCATCCAGCAGATTCGGCACACCGGGCTGGTTGAAAGCGGGGTTGGCTTCGGAACGGCGACGGCTCTGCAGGATCGCGTCATTATCCTTGAGAAACTGCGCCGTCTGGGCGTCCTTGAGCGGGATAAAAACCATCGGATCGCCGCTGGACGACACCATGCGCCGGGTCAGACCGACAACGGTGTACTGATTGCGGCGGATTGTGATGGTGTCGCCAAGTCTGAAACCGGCGGCGATATCAGCCACCGCTTCGTAATGGCCACGGGTGATCTGGCGCCCGCTTACCAGATACGGCGGCCAGCCGGGGTTGACGCCCGGTTCACCTGCGGCGATGCCGACGACCATGGCGCGTACGTCCGATCCCCCCTTGCGTATCTGCATGGTCAGATAAGTGACATTTGCCGCCCGTGCCACCCCCGGCATGTTCAGGATTCCGCGATAGATGTCGTCGTAGACGCTGGAGGATTCGGCATAGGGGCCAAGGGTGTCCTTCTGTACTACCCACAGGTCGGCGCCGCTGTTGTCGAGCAGGGCTTTTCCGTCATCAACCATGCCCCGGTACACCCCCGCCATGGTGAGCGTCACGCCGATCAGCAGTCCGAGACCGATGCCGGTGAAAACAAATTTCCCCCAGGCGTGAAGGATGTCACGGCCGGCCAGGCTGATCATTTCGGCACTCCCGGGATACGCTCAACGATACGGAAGCGACTGCGCGGCGTCAGCGCTTTCTCGCTGTAGAGTACCACCAGATCATCGGTGTTTAGACCTTCGCGCACCTGCACAGCGCCGCTCAAATCGGATTGCCCCTGTTTGATCGGCACAAAGCTCATGGCTTTTCCGGTAATGCGCCACACACCTGTCTGATCGCCCAATCGCCTGATGGCGGCATTGGGCACCACAGGCGCCGGAGCAACCGGCGGCAGATCGATGGTCACCTCCGCCAGTTCACCAAGCGGCGGCAGCGGTTTCGGAAATGAATCAAAGCTGATCTTCGCCAGCATCTCCTCGGTTACTGAATCCGCCTTCGGTTCAATGCGCAGCACGCGCCCCTTCAGCACCACACCCTCACGGGAACGAAGCACGATGCGGGCAGGCAGGCCGCCGGAAAGCCCGGATGCGCTTGTCTGATCAAAACGGGCGTTGACCCAGAGCGTATCCGGGTCAACGATCTCCACTACGGTCTGTCCGGCAACGACGGTGCTTCCTGGTTCCGCATCGCGCCTGGCGACAATCCCCCCCTTCGGGGAGACGAGTCGCACATTGTTTCTCTGCGCCACCAGCGCTTCCCGGTCTGAACGCACCCGTGCCGTATCCTCTCTGGCAGCGCTCAGGGCTGCATCCGCCACCTGCAGTTCCTGAAGTTTTGTTGCGACGATTTCTTCGCTGACTGCGCCGGATGCCAGCAGCCCCTCATAGCGCTTCGCCTGCTTCAGAGCATATGCATGACGGGCCTCCGCTTCCCGCAGCGCCGCTGTCGCCCGGTTGAATGTCGATTCCAGTGAACGTACCCGGTCATCAAGGTCAACCGGATCCATCTCACCGAGGAGCTGCCCTGCGGTGACATGGTCACCGACATTCACATTAATCTGTTTGATCCGCCCGGCAAAGGTTGGGCCGATTTTGAAGCTGTAGCGTGCCTCAACGGTACCGATGCCGTACAGCGCCGGCGTTATTGTGCGCTTTGTCACTGTTGCGGTAGTTACCGAAACCGGAGCAAGCGGTCCGGAACGAAAGCCGACGTAGATGAAGAGCGCCAGCAGCGGAATGATGACCGCAGCCAGTGCAAGCGTGCGACCGGGCATTGGCAGTGATTTCATACGGCGCTCCTGATTCCGCGCCGGTACAGGGCAAACAGGTGCGGAGCTTCGCCGCGCATCTGTTCCATGTCCCCGGAGATCATAGATTGCATGACCAGTCCCTGGATCATGCCGATGAACATGGTTGCAGCGGGTCCGCTTTCCAGATCGGGAGCGAGTTCTCCGAGCGACTTGCCCCGTTCAATAAGATCCTGCAGACGCTTGCCGTAACTGTGGAGCAGAGTCTGCACCATCCGTTTGGCCGGAGTTGCTTCAGCCCGTTGAAGCTCACCGAACATCATTCTCGGCACGCCGGGGTGCTCGATCACAAATTCTACGTGACTCATGAACATCGCCTGCATCGCCGCGACCGGGGAGTCAATTCCTTCGGCAGCCTGATCGATTCGCTTGAGGAGTCGCTCGGCCACCCATTCCATGACAGCCTGCCAGATTGCCTCTTTACTGGGGAAATGACGGAACAGCGCCCCCTGAGTCAGATTCATCTGCTTTGCAATGGCGGCTGTTGTGATGTCTCCCGGATTTTGTGAACGGGCGAGCTCGACAACCGCTTCGACCGTTACCAAGCGTCGTTCATCAGCCGGAAGATTTCTTGTTCGGCTCTCCATAACATCCCCCACAAAAGATAGTAATTGATTACTATCTTATGCGAAGGATGCACAAAAGCCAAGCAAATAGTTTCAAATGCGAGAAGATGAAGATATGCGGTGCTAAAATGACCGGTCGGATGTAAAGCGGTTGACGCAATTACCATAATTTGGATATTATCGTAAACAATAAATGCTGTTATGACTATGATAATATCCTAGTGGTGATTTATGGCCTCTCCAGTTAACCGCACATATCTCCGTCAGACCCGGGATGCAGTTGAACTGTTGGGCAAGCTCATCCGGCTTGGCAGGAAAGAACGCAAGATGACCGAGGAAGAGCTGTCCGGACGGGCGGGGATTTCCAGAAGGACCTTGCAGAAGATCGAGCGTGGTGATCCGAAGTGTGAGATCGGTTTGGTGTTTGAGGTTGCCCACATCGTCGGGGTGAAACTTTTCAGCGATGAGGAAAATTCGATCCGCTACACTTTCGGCAGGCACATTGACGATAAGCTGGCCTTGCTGCCCAAGCGGGTTCGTAAGACAGTAAAGGTCAATGATGATTTCTGACGGAAACTTTCTCTGCACGGAAGAAAGTATTCACTATTCATTCCTCTGACAGAAGGAAGGGGCCTGTCAATCTGATTGTGTAAATGACTTTTCGGTTTTCTGAAATTCAATATTTTTCTAACGGGTTGCCCGGTTGACCTGCCGGGGGCGGTCATTATGCCCCCGGTCACGGTCTGACCGGCTTGTTGGGATATCATATGTTTTTCATATTCAAGAACCCCGCTTCTATTCTTCGACTTTCTTTACAGCTTAAACTGTCGAACCAAATGTTGCAGCTCTTCAGCAGTTTTATTTAGTTGTGCTGCAGCAGTCGCTGATTCAACTGCTCCTTGCGATGTTTGGTGTACAACTTCTGTAATCTGTTGCATATTGCTTGATATTTCGCTGGTTGTTGCTGTTTGCTCTTCAGCTGCTGTAGCAACTTGGTTAATTTGCATGGCAACATCATTAACTTGCTGCAAAATATCCTGAAGTGCTTCTCCTGATCTAGCAGCTTCTTCTGTGCCGGACTCTACCTGTTGTACCCCCTGTTCCATAGCCGCAACAGCACCTTTGGTTTCTTTTTGAATAGCCTTGATCATTTCACCAATCTCTTTGGTAGCACGAGTGGTTCTTTCTGCGAGGGCACGGACTTCATCTGCAACTACAGCAAACCCTCGTCCCTGCTCACCAGCACGGGCTGCTTCAATAGCTGCATTAAGTGCAAGCAAATTGGTCTGGTCGGCAATGTCTTCAATTGTACCGATAATATTGCCAATCTGGTCGCTTCTGGCACCCAGACTTTCCACTGTTTTGGCTGATTCCTGCACTTTCGCAGCGATTTGCTCCATAACAGATACGGTTCTTTGTACCACCGCTGCACCTTCGCAGGCAGTCTGAGAGGCACATTGCGCTCCTTCAGCAGCCATCTGGCAGTTATGGGCAATGTCACTGGATGTCGCGGACATTTCTTCACCGGCTGTTGCAACTGTTGACGCCTGTGAAGCGACCTCTTCCGAACCGGTAGCGATACGCTCAGCGGTGGCATGTAGCTGAGAGGAAGCAGAGGCAATCTGTGTGGATGTATTGGATATCTGGCTGATAATGCTATGCATGTTTTCAGACACTACTCTTGATGCTGACATTAGTTGTCCAAATTCATCCCGGGTCGCAGTTTCATAATTTGCCGTAAAATCACCAGAAGCGAGCGTATTCAAATGGTTAATTGTTTTATTGAAAGACGCTTGCATGATTTTCCAGAAAACAATTAACAGTAAAATCATTATTATAATTACAATTCCAAGAGTTGCGATAGTTTGATAGAAGGTGCGACTTACAAAAGTTTTCAGTTCAATATGTTCTGCCGCAGTTTTCTTTTTCAGGGCGCCCTGCACCGCGATGATCTGGTTTTTTATTTCACGCCATTTTGGAGTTTCCTTTTTAATTAATATTTCGACAGCCTCAGCTTGCATACCATCCTTTGCAAGCTTAATAATCTCATCTTTAACGGCACCGTTTTCCTGCCAGAGTGCCGGAATGTTCTGTAGTTGCTTTTCATAGTCATCAATACCCTTGGCTATGACTATCGCTTCCTTTTGCATTTCAAGAAATTTTTCCGACGCTGTTTTATAATTAGATAGTGCCTTCTCATCAGATGGACTTAAAATAACGTTGCGACACGCTTGCTCTGCCTGAAGTCCCTGCGTATGCATCTCACTGCACACCAGAGCCAGTGCCTGATACTTGCTCGTAAATCGATCAAAACGTTCTGTAGTACCTGACATTCCGTGATAGGAAACCAGTGTTGCAAGAAATAGCAATACAGTAATAATTGACCCGAAAAGAGCAAACTTGGCCGACAACTTAATGTTTCTTATGAACGGCATAACAAACTCCTTCATGTTTACTTCACGAAATTTGACCGAATTTATACCATATTTTTTTATCTTTCCAACTCGTTATTGAGCGGTCAGCTCGATGTATATATCTGTAGATACAAGCATCTATATGTATATGCATGCATCTACCTGTAGATAACGACTTTGTATCTATATGTATATGCTTTTACGGTTTTTGCGACTTATCCCGATGCATCTACATGTATATGCTTTTCCCCAGATTCAGAAGGTCGGCATCCTGCCGTGAAACATGATGCTAAACTGGTTCAATGCTGACTTCCAGTCCCTAATCGGCATTGTCCATTTCTTCGCAATGTTCTTCAAGGCCAGATAGAGCAACTTGAACATCGCTTCGTCACTTGGAAAGTGACCACGATTCTTGGTGACCTTGCGAAGTGACATGTTCAGAGATTCGATGGCATTGGTCGTGTAGATGGCTTTACGAATCTCTGTTGGATATGAAAACAGTGGGATAATACGTTCCCAGTTGTTTCGCCATGACCTTGCTATAGTCGGATGACTGGCGTCCCATTTGGCGGCGAATGCATCGAGATTTTTCTCTGCCATTTCTACGGTTGGTGCTTGATAAATGGCCTTTAAGTCTGTTGCAACTTCTTTACGCTGTTTCCATGATACATAGTTCAAGCTGTGCCGCACCATATGGACGATGCAGAGCTGAATCTGGGTATTTGGATACACTGCTTCTATTGCCTCTGGAAATCCCTTGAGTCCATCAACACAGGCAATGAAGATTTCTTTCACCCCACGGTTTTTCAATTCGGTGACAACTTGAAGCCAGAATTTAGCACCCTCGTTTTCAGAAGTCCACATGCCAAGAACTTCCTTGATGCCATCCATATTGATGCCGATAGCAAGGTAAACTGCTTTGTTGATTACCCTGCTGTCGTGACGCACCTTTATTCTGACTGCATCAAGATAGACGATGGGGTAGACCTCGTCCAGTGGGCGGTTCTGCCACATCAGCACTTCTTCACTGATAGCATCAGTAACTTGGGAAATCAAGGTTGGGGAACACTACTGTCCGGTTAAAATTGATTGCACAGCTGTAAATATTTTAAGTTTATTGGTTTTTTTGTAATTGTTCTTTTTTCGACATAAATTCGTTCCGGGTGTAGCCTACCTAGCTTTCCAGGAGGGTAGCGATGCACACCGGTCCAACCGTTTTCAAGCAGCTTCTGCAGTTCCTGCCCCGGTACGAATTCAATCTCTGCGTTAGCCGATACCGAGGTGAATATCGGGAGAAGAAGTTCTCGACCTATGACCAGTTCCTTTGCCTGGCATATGCCCAAATGGCAGGGCGCGAGAGCCTACGGGATATCGAAACCTGCCTGAACTCTCACCAAGAGAAGTTGTACCACATCGGCTTCCGTGGAGATGTCTCCCGCACAACCCTTGCCGATGCGAACGAGCGCAGAGACTGGCGCATCTTCCAGGACTTCGGCCATGTGCTGATCGGCATGGCGCAAAGGCTTTACCAGAGTGACGCCATCGCCCTTGAGCTTACTCAACCGCTCTATGCCTTCGACTCGACGACCATTGACCTGTGTCTTACGCTGTTCCCGTGGGCCGAGTTCCGCAAGACCAAGGCCGCGGTCAAGATGCATACGCTCATTGATCTGCGCGGCCCCATCCCGACCTGGGTATCGATTACCACCGGCAAAGTGCACGACGTCAGGATGCTGGATCAGTTGCCGGTTGCAAAGGATGCCATTTACGCGATGGACAGGGGCTATGTCGATTTTGCCCGACTCTTCTCCATCCACAAGCAGGGAGCATTCTTTGTCGTCCGGGCCAAGGACAACCTGAAATGCAAACGACTATATTCCCAGCCGAAGGACAAGGAAACGGGCGTGCGGGCAGATCAGATCATCACCTTGGTGACGCAGAAGTCGAAAAAGGGATATCCGGAAAGGCTACGCCGGGTCAGCTATGTTGACAAAGAGCGGAACAAACGACTCGTGTTTCTCACGAACAACTTCGAGATCCCGGCAGAGACCGTAGCCGCGATTTACAAGCAGCGTTGGCAAGTGGAGTTGTTCTTCAAATGGATCAAACAGCACCTGCGGATCAAGTCGTTCATCGGCACGTCGATCAATGCCGTAAAGAGCCAGATATGGGTTGCCTTGTGCATCTACCTGCTGGTCGCGATCACTAAAAAGAAGCTGGGCATTCTGTGTTCGCTCTACACTTTTCTACAGATTCTGGAGGTCAACTTGTTCGAGAAAAAGCCCATTTCACAGCTGGTTACGGAAGCTCTCAAGCAAAATTCCGGCCCCTATGACTACAACCAGCTGAACTTATTCGACTATTAACCGGACAGTAGTGGTTGGGGAAACATCAATACCGTAAATCTCTTGCAGATGTCCTTGGATGTCACGGGTGGTCATGCCACGGGCGTACATAGAGATTATCTTGTCATCAAAGCCAGTAAAACGTGTTTCACCTTTGGGCAGGATGACCGGTTCAAATGTTGAATTGCGGTCACGGGGGGTAGTAATATCGAGGTTGCCAAAATCACCAGTGATGGTTTTCTTATATCCACCGTTTCTGGAGTTTCCACTGTTCTTGCCGGTGGGAGCATGTTTCTCATAACCAAGGTGTTCAGTCAGTTCGGTTTGCATTGCCCGCTCTAACAGTCTCTTGGTCAGTTGTTTCAGAAGTCCATTCTCTCCAATCAGGTCTTCTGGTTTCTTGTAATCCTTCATCAAAACGTCGAGCAGTTCGTCTGTTGTGGCCATCGGTTTCTCCTTTATCTTGGGTTTTACCGATTTTAGCCACTTACACAATCTATTTTA
The DNA here is from genome assembly GCF_000015045.1 of Pelobacter propionicus DSM 2379. Classification (GTDB taxonomy): domain Bacteria; phylum Desulfobacterota; class Desulfuromonadia; order Geobacterales; family Pseudopelobacteraceae; genus Pseudopelobacter; species Pseudopelobacter propionicus. The sequence goes on along the minus strand of NC_008609.1, from coordinate 148,524 downwards.
CACCCCCGAAGGAAGGTTTTCTGATTTACCAAGAACAGTTCTATCTTTTCTCGGTTCTTTCTGAAAGGGTTGTGCCGGCCACTCAACCAGTCTGATAGTTGTTCCGGATCGCGGCCCATGATTTCTCCCAGTTGATCCAGGTTCATCCCCATCGCTCTCTTATACCACGCAAGCCTACCAACAGTGTCATCCGGACAGTCGAACGGAATATACCCTAGAAATTTGATAATATTGGGGTTATAGTGCTGTTCTGGTTCAACTCCGTGCTCCCAATTCCAGACTGAAGATTCAGTAACGCCGATGATTTCTGCGACTTCTCTCTGGAGGAGACCAAGGTCCATGCGTCGTTTGCGGATGTGGTCACCGATGGTCACGGGATTGGTGGGATAGCCGGGGAGTGGCAGCTTTTCGAGGGGAATTTCGATTGAGAACGAGTGCCGTTTTATATAAGAATCGTAGAGAAAGGTTAACACACCCCTGCCCCTGCGGTTACCTCTCCGACCCGGTGCACCCCTGCAGCTGCACCCCCCTGGCCATCCAGCGCTACCGCTCGCGCATCTCCGGCCCGCTGCTGGACCGCATCGACATCCACATCGAAGTTCCGGCCGTAAAATACCGCGACCTGGCCGACCGGGGCGAGGGGGAAAGCTCGGCCTCCGTGGCCCGCCGGGTGGAACGCTCGCGGGAGATCCAGTCGGAGCGCTACCGGAGTACAAAAATCCACTGCAACGCCCAGATGACTCCCCGCTTCATCAAAAAGCACTGTGAGCTGGACGAGGCCGGCAACCGCATGCTGGAGCTGGTCACCGACCGGCTCGGCTTCTCGGCCCGCACCTACAACCGCATCCTCAAGGTGGCCCGCACCATCGCCGACCTGGACGCCAGCGACCATATCCGCCAGGAGCACATCGCCGAGGCGATCCAGTACCGCAGTCTGGATCGGAAGACGAGTTGAAGGCAGTTTGTACATAACTCGGCACTACAGGTGGCTTCTTCTGTTGCCATGGCAGGCAGAGCTCCTATGGGCATGAGTGCGGTTAACGCTCGTACCAGTCGTATCCGTTTCATCTGCAACCACCAGAAACATTCCTGAGCAGGTAGTGCCCGATAAACCATTCATTGCCGTTGTTATAGCCAAACAGTTCGGCACAGGCCATGACAAACACCCTCCAGCGATGGAACCAGATTTCTGCTCCTTCACCGTAGACCTTTCAATTCAGTCATCAACGTAACCACCGCCAGTTCCTTGGCTTTGGCTTCGATATCCACCGTCATTGTCCGTCCCAGCCAGCAGTTGGGCAGATCCGCAAGATCGATGTAATCGGTATGGGGCTTGGGATTTCGTGCGAACCAGCCAGCCCGGGGTGATGACAGATGGCAGTACTGCTCCCGACCGGTCATCTGCCAGATTTCTGCTGCCAGTTGCATCGCATCCTCGATTGACAGGCCGTCTGGATTACAGCGATGGTGGTGAACATCATACACCAACGGAATGGAAGGCCGTGCGCATACCGGCAACAGATCGCGCACAGTGTAGCTGTGATCATCATTTTCCAGCGTCAACCGAATTCTGATGGTTTCCGGCAGATCGCTAAAAACCTGATAGAATTTTACGAGAGTCGTCTGTTTGTCACCATAAACCCCGCCGGCATGGATATTGATGACATCAGTCCCCACTTCCTCAGCCAGGTATGCCTGGTACTCCAGTTCCCGGATTGAGCTGGCAACTACCGCAGGATGCGGCGAGGACACTACGACAAACTGGTCAGGATGAAAGCTGAGGCGGAGGTCATGTTGCCGGGCAAAGACCCTGATTGTGCCGAGCAGGTGCCTGAGGGCATCCCCGTCGGGGAGTTCAGCAAGTCCGTAGCCCACTTCAGGATACTTGCCGGGTAGGGCTCATACCCCCGTACCGGCCTCGGTTTCCATGCCATTGATAGAGGGTGTAAAAAATGAGGTAGTATGTCGTGACACCGCAATCCGTGACATTATTCCCTTGCAGCTGAAACCCTACGATGAAGCTGTTCATAGCGCCTTGAAGAGGGGATGACCAGATGAGTCAACCACCGCGCATCATCTCAACATTGGAAACGCTCTGCCGACGCCTTGTGTACGCCCTTTGTCTTCTGCCGACACTACTTCTCCTCCCTCCTTCCCCGTCACACGCCCTGACTGTTGAAAACATTCCCTTTGCTGACAGCACGATCATCGGGGGCAAACCGGTGCCGCTGCGAAATGCGGCCCTGCTGCGCTATCTCAAGGTTATAAAGGCCTACGTGGCGGCCCTCTACCTGCCGGTGGGGGTCAAGGCGGAAAATGTCCTGTCCGATGTGCCAAAGCGCCTTGAGCTCAGCTACCTGGTATCGATCAAGGGGCCGGATTTCGATAAGGGCGCCGCGCCGGTCCTGCAACGCAACCAGACCCCGGCGGAACGTGCCAAGCTGCAACGACGCATCGACCGGATCAATGCCGCCTATAAGGACGTCACACCAGGGGACCGCTACTCCCTGACCTATCTGCCGGGACGGGGAACGGAACTTGCCCTGAACGGCACGCCGCTGATCGTCATCGAAGGGGCCGATTTCGCCGCAGCCTATTTCGGCATCTGGCTGGGGCGCGAACCGATCGATGAAAAGCTGAAGCGCGACCTGTTGAAAGGACGTTGACAAAATGTATCCCTGACCGGCGGCTGCTGCCTGGAAGCTGCTGACCGACACATCAAGATGGCCATAATGGGGACCATCGGTCTCCCGCGTTGAATCAGCCGTACAGCACATCGGTCCCGACAGTACAGATCGTATACAGTAAAAAAGGAGCGGCTCCATCAATGAACAACAGCGCTGAAAGCAATGATATGCTCTGCGTCGGTCAGACTTTGGCCGTACTGGCCACTGTCGCCGGGAGTTGTCCCTATACCAGCCTGGTGGCGGTCGCCGTCACCCCCGACCTGCGCCAGCTGTTTTTCGCCACACTCCGAGCCACCCGTAAATGGGCCAATCTGGCAGACAACCATCACGTTTCCCTCCTGATGGACAACCGCAGTAACCAGGTGACCGATTTCAGCCGGGCGGCAGCCGCCACGATCCTCGACAGTGCCGAAGAAGTGAGTGGGGCGGAGTTGGAGACCGGACTGGCGATCTTCCTCCGTCGCCATCCGCACCTGACCGAGTTCACGGCGTCGGCGAGTTGCGCCCTGTTCCGGGTGCGGATATCAAGCATCTACCTGGTGGCACGTTTTCAGAACGTCATGGAATTCCACTTTTCACCATGAACCATCCCTCCACACTCGTCATCGATCTTGTGGAACTGACCGCCGCCGACCTGCACCGCGCCGGCGGCAAGGCGGTTGTCCTCGGTCGGCTGGCCAGCTCAGGCACGCCCATACCGCCAGGTCTCTGCGTCACGACAGCGGCCTATGACCGTTCTCTGGATGAGACCGGACTGCGGCAAGATGGTTTTCTGGGCATCGTCACCGTGACAGATTGGAGAACATCATGACGGAAGTTCTCGTGATAACCGCTGCCTCAATTCTGGTCTACATGACCGCCTGGTTCATCGCCGCCCAGATTCGCGGCCGCAACGATATCGCCGATGTGGCCTGGGGATTGGGGTTCATCCTGGCAGCGGCGGTTTCGCTGCTGGCTGGTGGGATCTACCCGCTACGAGGGTTGCTGGTCTCGGGGCTGGTGCTGCTCTGGGGGATCAGGCTGGCAGTGCACATCCACAGCCGCAATCGGGGGAAAGGTGAAGACAAGCGCTACCGGCAATGGCGCGAGGAGTGGGGAACGTGGTTCGTGCTGCGATCATTCCTGCAAGTCTTTCTGTTGCAGGGAATTCTGCTGTTGATGGTGGCCGTGCCGGTTATCTTTGTCAACCAGGCGCCGGCAACACCCCTTGGGTGGCTTGATCTGCTTGGGCTGGCGATCTGGCTGACCGGCTTCTGTTTTGAGTCCGTTGGTGACCGGCAACTGCTGAAGTTCATCCGCAACCCGGCCAACAAGGGTAAACTGATGACCACCGGTCTGTGGCGCTACACCCGCCACCCCAACTACTTCGGCGAGGTGACCCTCTGGTGGGGGATCTGGCTGATGACCCTGACCCTGCCGGGCGGATGGCTGACGATCATCGGCCCGCTGACCATCACGTTCCTGATCCTGAAGGTCTCCGGCATTCCCATGCTGGAAAAACACTACGAGGAACGGGCCGATTTCCAGGAGTACAAGCGCCGCACCAGCCCCTTTTTCCCGCTGCCGCCCAAGGGAGGAGTCTGACATGTTGCACACCTTCAAGATCTACCTGCTCTGCCTACCGTTTACGCTGCTGTTGGACTACATCTGGCTGGCCAAGCTGATGCAGGGTTTTTACCTGGCCCAGCTCGGTCCGTACGCACGGGTACGGGGCGCCACCATCATCCCGGTCTACTGGGCGGCGGGGTTGGTTTACCTGCTTTTGCCGCTGGGGATCGTACTGTTCGCCCTGCCGAGGATCGATCCGGCACATCTGGTGGCTTCGTCACTGCTGTGGGGCGGGTTGTTCGGCCTGGTGGTGTACGGGGTCTATGATATGACCAACATGGCTACCCTGGAGCGCTGGCCGGTCAAGATGGTCTGGATCGACCTCTGCTGGGGCTGTTTCCTGTGCGGGGCAACAACCCTTTTTGCCGCGCTGGTGTCGCGGTGGATGCAGTAAACGTGCGACAGGCACACACCAATGAAATTGCCGGACCGGGAGCCGGTGCTAGAATTACCCGTGCGGCCCGGTTCCGGGAGACAGAAACCAGACCGCTGATATGAAACGCGGGGGTAAACCATGAAGATCGCCATCGTCGGCGGCGGCATATCAGGATTGACAACGGCGCACCTGCTGTGCGGAGATCATGAGATCACCCTGTTCGAGGCGGGCGACTATCCGGGGGGGCACACCAACACCCTTGATGTGACCCATGACGGTACAAATTACGCTGTGGACACCGGCTTCATCGTCTTCAACGAGCGCACCTACCCCAACTTCATCACGCTGCTGGATCGCCTTGGCGTTGGGTCGCAGCCAAGCGTGATGAGCTTCTCGGCAGTTTGCGAAACAACCGGGTTGCAATACCGCGCCAGCAATCTGGACAGTTTTTTTGCCCAGCGCAAAAACCTGTTCAGCCTGCCGTTCTGGCGGATGCTGCTGGAAATATTCCGCTTCAACCACTCCTCGGCTGAGTTGTACGGCAGCAGCGACCTGAGTCTGACGCTGGGCGACTACCTCAAGACCCGCGGCTATTCGCCCCTGTTCATCGAAAAGTTTCTGGTTCCCATGGGGGCAGCGGTCTGGTCGGCCGATCCGGCTCACTTTCTGGCTTTCCCGGCGGCGGCCTTCGTGCGGTTTTTCACCAATCACGGCATGCTCAACGTGCTTGATCAGCCCACCTGGCGGGTGGTGGCGGGTGGTTCCCGGCAGTATGTCGGGCCGCTGATACGCCCCTTCCGCGATCGGATACGCCTGTCGACTCCGGTGGAACGGGTGCAGCGTTACGGCAACCGGGTTGCGGTCACCCCCCGCGGCGGCGAACCGGAGGAGTTCGATCACCTGGTTTTGGCCTGCCACAGTGACCAGGCGCTGGCGATGCTGGCCGACCCGTCGGAAGCGGAACGGGAACTGCTGGGAGCCATCCCCTACCAGAAAAACGATACGGTGCTGCACACCGACAGCCGACTGCTGCCGTCGATTCCCAGGGCCCGCGCCAGCTGGAACTGCCTGCTCCCCCGACGGCAGCAGGGGAGCGTGGTGCTTACCTACTGGATGAACCTGCTGCAGACCATCAGCGCACCGGTGGATTTCTGCGTGACGCTCAACAGTCCCGAGGCCATCGCTCCGGACGCGGTCATCCGCCGTCTGATCTATCACCATCCGGTGTACTCTTCGGCCGCATTTGCAGCGCAAAAACGGAGGGACGAGATCAGCGGTGTCAATCGCACCTCCTATTGCGGCGCCTACTGGAACTGGGGCTTTCATGAAGACGGCGTCAACAGTGCCCTGGCAGTCTGCCGGCACTTCGGGAAGGGACTCTAGCCATGGAAAGCTGCCTTTATACCGGACAGGTCGGACATCAACGCCTGACACCGGCCGGCAATGCGTTCCACTACAGCCTCTTCTTTCTGTATCTCGACCTGGCGGAACTGGAAACAGTTTTCGCGAGCCGCTGGCTCTGGTCGGTGGAACGGCCGAACTGGGCCAGCTTCCGCCGGGCGGATCACTTTCGTCCCGCATCGCTTCCCCTCGACAGTGCCGTGCGCAACGAGGTGGAACGGCAAATTGGCAAACGCCCGCGGGGGCCGATCCGTCTCCTGACCCATCTGCGCTATCTGGGGTACTGCTTCAACCCCATCAGCATCTATTACTGCTTTGGCGAAGACGGACAGACCCTGGAAGCGTTCCTGGTCGAGATCCACAACACCCCCTGGGGGGAGGAGTACCTGCGGGCCCTTGATTCCCGGACAGGCCAGCGTGACGCTGAATGGCACCGGTACCGGCTGGACAAGGAGTTCCACGTGTCCCCCTTCATGCCGATGGATATTGTCTATGACTGGCGCTTCACCGTTCCGGCGGAACAATTGGCCGTGCGCATATCCAACACCCGGCAGGGGGCACAGGTCTTTCACGCCTCGCTCCATCTGCGGCGGCAGCCGCTGACGGGCGGTAATCTGGGAGGAGTGCTTTTGCGCTGGCCGTTCATAACCGCCAAGGTCATCGCCGCCATCTACTGGCAGGCGCTGCGCCTGAAATGGAAAGGAGTGCCCTTCTGCCCGCACCCGGAGCGGCTTGACATCAGGAAAGGACGCTATCACCAATGAACCGGAACGAACAGACCTGCAGTTCCTGTCCACAAACTGCATCAACGACGAACGGCATCATCGATAAACTGGCACGGAGCCTGGTGCTCAACAGTCTGACAGCAATCCGGCATGGCCATCTGGTTCTGGTTGACCGGGACAAACGCCGGGAATTCGGCCGTAACGACTCGGAGCTGACCTCTACGGTGCGGGTACAACACCCGGACTTTTACCGGCGGGTGGCCTTCGGGGGGTCAATAGCTGCCGGTGAGAGTTATATGGATGGTCTCTGGACCTGCAGCGATCTGACGGCACTGGTACGGATCATGGTGCGCAATCAGGAGGCCCAGCAGCAACTGGAGGGCGGCCTGGCCCGATTGACCGTCCCGCTCCAGCGCCTGCTGCACCGTCTGAACGACAACACCCGTACCGGCAGCCGCAGGAACATCGCCGCCCACTACGACCTGGGCAATGACTTCTATCAGCTGTTCCTTGACCCGACCATGGCCTATTCATGCGGCATTTTTGAACGGGATAACTGCACGTTGGAGGAAGCATCGACTGCCAAGTTTGACCGGATATGCCGAAAACTGGGGCTGACTGCTGACATGAAGGTTTTGGAAATCGGCACCGGCTGGGGCGGATTTGCCATCCACGCCGCCCGGAATTACGGTTGCCACGTTACCACCACCACGATCTCGCAACAGCAGCATGACCTGGCGGCTGAACGTATCGCAGCAGCGGGACTGGCTGAGTGCATCACGTTGTTGCAGCGGGACTACCGTGACCTGACCGGGCAGTTCGACCGGCTGGTTTCCATCGAAATGATCGAAGCGGTCGGCCACCGCCACCTACCGACCTATTTCCGGATCTGTTCCGACCGGTTGAAACCGGACGGCGCCGCCCTGATTCAGGCCATAACCATGCCGGATCATCACTATGGGCGCTATCTGAAGGCCCCCGACTTTATCAACCGCTACATCTTTCCCGGCAGCTGCTGCCCGTCACTGCATGCCATCTCAGAGGCCGTGGCCCGTGAGACGGACCTGCGCCTGACCCATCTGGAGGATATCTCCCTGCATTACGCCCGAACCCTGCGGGAATGGAGCAATGCCTTCCATGCCAATCTGGAGCAGGTCAGAGGTATGGGCTTCGACGAACGGTTTATCAGGATGTGGGAGTTTTATCTCTGTTACTGCGAGGGAGGTTTTGCGGAGCGATTTACCGGCGACCTGCAACTGCTGTTCACCAAGCCGGTGTATCGCAATGAGTCGCTGCTGCATCCGCTGAAAAGGAGTGCACCATTATGAAACAAACCTTGCTTACGATTGCCCTGCTGATTATGACGGGTTGCAGCGCGTCCCTGCCGCCACTCACGACAACAGACAATGTCGACATCAAGCGATTCATGGGCCCGTGGTACGTTATCGCCTGCATTCCGACCTTTATTGAGACCAAGGCCTACAACGCTGTCGAGACCTATACGCTCAACCCCGACGGTACGATTGACACTGTCTTCACGTTCCGTAAGGGGGGCTTTGACGGACCGCTTAAACGCTACAACCCGCGCGGTTTTATCGTCGATACAGTCAACAACTCCACCTGGGGGATGCGGTTCATCTGGCCGATCAAAGCCGAATATCTGATCACCCACCTCAATGAAGAGTACACCCAGACTGTCATCGGTCGTACCAAGCGTGACTATGTCTGGATCATGGCGCGCACCCCGCAGATACCGGAAGGTGATTACCGGAAGCTGGTGAAGGATTTGGAGAATCAGGGGTATGATATCTCAAAACTGCGCAAGGTGCCCCAGCGTTGGCCGAATGATGGAAACCGTCCGTGAACGGCCTGACCCGCAAGGTGATCAATGTGGTACTGTTCCAGGCGGCCTGGTTTGCGGCAGTGCTGGGAGCGGCACGGGGGATGCTCTGGCTCGGTCCGCTGAGCATGATCCCGGTCCTGGCGCTCCATCTGGCACTTGAGGAGAATCGGCGCGGTGAAGCAAGGCTGCTGCTGGCGGCGGGCCTGCTCGGCTTCCTTTTTGACACGACTTTCGTGGCTGGCGGCGTCTTCACGCCGCTGCAGCACCTGTTTCCCCGCCCGATCAGTCCTCCCTGGATGATCTGCCTCTGGCTGAACTTCGCCGCCACCCTGAATGTTTCCCTGGCCTGGCTGCGCGGACATTTTATCCTTGCAGCGGCCTTCGGCGCCGTCGGCGGACCTTTGGCCTATTACAGCGGGGCCAGATTGGGGGCAACGGAGGCACTGCCGACCACGACCGGGATGCTGCTGCTGGCGATCGGCTGGGGTATCATGACGCCGCTTTTGGTCTGGCTGGCGTGCACACTTTCGGTTGGCAGAACCGGACGTTAGTGATTTATCTTCACTCAATAAAGAGGGAGCTGATATTAGGCCTCTATATGATGATTTCTGAAGGTACGATCTCACCGGTTTAACTAAGGAGGCCTCGTGAAACGGATTGGACTACTGCTGGTGGTTATGCTTCTAACGGGAGTGCGTGCAATGGCAATTGAGGAGGCGCCTTACACTGTGGTTAAAGCATCCGGGATCTTTGAGGTTCGGGACTATGATCCGCATATCCTTGCCGAGACCTTGATTGACGGCACTCTAGAAGATGCCGGCAACAAAGCATTCAGGCGACTCTTCAACTACATATCCGGCGCCAATCATTCCCGCAGTTCGATTGCCATGACAGCCCCGGTATCGCAGGAGTCAAAAGGTGAAAAAATTGCGATGACCGCTCCTGTCGGTCAGCAGCGTTCTTCTGGCACATGGGCTGTCAGTTTCATGATGCCGGCCAGCTATACGCTGGCAACGCTGCCCGTTCCCGACGACAACAGCATCACCGTGCGCCAGGTGCCGGCCCGACGTATGGCTGCAGTCCGTTATTCCGGAACGTGGAGCGAGAAGAACTACCTCGACTACAAGGAGCGGCTGGAAAACTGGATTCGGGAAAACGGATTCCAGATCAGCGGTGAAGCGGTGTGGGCTCGCTACAATCCGCCCTTCAGTCTCTGGTTTTTGCGCCGCAATGAGATTCTGATCCCTGTCGTTAGCCAACCGGTTTCATGACGAGGAACGAAACCATGCCCTGCATGTATGATTTTGAGGTACAAACAGCCGGTGGGGAGTGTACAAGTCTGGCCGAATACCGCGGTCAGGTCATGCTGATCGTCAACACCGCCAGCAAGTGCGGATTCACGCCCCAGTACAAGGGACTTGAGGCGCTGTACCGCAAGTACGCCTCCCGAGGGTTTGTCGTGCTCGGGTTTCCCTGTAATCAGTTTGGCGCACAGGAACCGGGCGATATGACCGAAATTAAGAACTTCTGTTCGCTCACCTATGACGTAACGTTCCCCCTGTTCGCCAAGATCAATGTCAACGGCTCTGATGCCTCACCGCTGTTTCAGTATCTTAAGTCTGCAGCGAAAGGGGTGCTGGGGAGTGAGGCGATCAAATGGAATTTTACCAAGTTCCTGGTTGATCGCCACGGCACTGTAGTTGGTCGCTACGCCCCGACAACAACACCGGAAAGTCTGGAAAAGGATATTGAAGCGGCACTGCATTGCTAAAGAACGGAATGCTCAGAAAAAACCTTATACAAGGAGATGATACGCATGAACCTGAACGAACTGTTCCAGCAGCAAGGTCTGGGGGTTATGGCCACGGCATCAAAGGATGGCTGCGTCAACACAGCCGTCTATGCCCGGCCGCACGTCATCGATGAGCAGACCATGGTATGGGGAATGACCAAGGGGAGAACCTACCGGAATATTATCGAGAACCCGCAGGCTTCATTCCTGTTCAAGGCTTCAGGTCCCGGCTTCAGTGGCGTCCGTCTGGCCCTGGAACTGGTCAAGACGGAAGAGTCCGGTCCCATGCTGGCAAAAATCAAAGAAAACACGGATGCAACTGTTGGTCCCGGCACCGGAACTGCCGTCACCCACGCTGCCTGGTTCACGGTTACCGAAGTGCGCCCCCTTATTTGAGTGAGAGCGCCACGATTCCCACTTACAGTGTTCTACGATGGCTCATGCATCGTCTGTGCTGCCGAGATCGAGCACTACCTGAGGAAAGACCATGGTGGCAAGTTGGTGGCTGTAGACATCAGCCGCCCTGGTTTCGACCCGAAACCGTACCAGGTTTCCCTCGCTGATTTCATGCATCAGCTGCATGCCATTGATCAGGACGGACAGGTTTTCAAAGGGGTCGACTCATTCCGGGCCATCTGGCAGGCATTCCCGACCTCGACAGTCTGTGGCCTCATGGGGCGCGTCATCCAGTTGCCGCTGGTAAACCTGCTTGCCCGCATTGGTTACTGGCTGTTTGCCCGCATTCGACCGTATTTGCCAAAACGAAATCCGTGTGACAGCGGGACCTGCAGCATTCATCATAAGAGGTGAACATTTCCTGATTTAACGGGAAGAGTTCGAGCTTTTACCGGTAGATAATCATTTGATTATATTCAGTTATGGTTCGTCACCCTGTTCCCAATTCCAGACCAAAACTCAGAAACATACTCAGAAACATCGATGGGTTACTTGATTTTTCTCTGAAGGAGACCGAGATTCATCCGTCGTTTTCGGATGTGGTCACCGACCGGCTCGGCTTCTCGGCCCGCACCTACAACCGCATCCTCAAGGTGGCCCGCACCATCGCCGACCTGGACGCCAGCGACCATATCCGCCAGGAGCACATCGCCGAGGCGATCCAGTACCGCAGCCTGGACAGGAAGACAGGGTGACTTTTGACGGTTCACCCACAACGGCAAACCGGTTTTCCCGTATCCAGGTTTCAAGTTTTTTTTGAGCGGATTCGTCTTCTCACTCCAGAAACCGGAATAACGAACAGCTGCCACCCGGCGACCATCGGCTGGGCAGGGCTCATAACCTGGCAGACTGTTTTCCCGAAAGGTATCCCCATGACAGATTCCAGTATCATCATCGGTGTCAGCTCCTGCCTGCTGGGGGAGCATGTCCGTTACGATGGCGGCCACAAGCATGATCGTTACATCACCGACATCCTGGGACAGTACTTCCGTTTCCTGCCGGTCTGCCCCGAGGTCGGCTGCGGACTTCCGATTCCCCGGGAGTCCATGCGACTGGAGGGTGATCCGGTCAATCCCCGGTTGATAACCGGCAGGAGCCGCATGGATCTGACCGACCGGATGCGTGTTTTCTGTACGACCAGGGTCAAGGAACTGGAAGATGCGGACCTCTGCGGTTTCATCTTCAAAAAAGACTCTCCCAGTTCCGGCCTGTTCCGGGTCAAGGTCTATAACAATGGCGCTGCAGCCAAAAGTGGCAGCGGCCTGTTCGCCGCAGCGGTGGCCCGTCACTTTCCGCTGCTGCCTCTGGAGGAAGAGGGGCGTCTGAATGACCCGCACCTTCGGGAAAACTTCATCGAACGGGTCTTCAGCTATCGGCGCTGGAAGGATTTTCTGGCCTCCGGTCCCACGCTGGGCCGGCTGGTGGAGTTTCATACCGCCCACAAACTGCTGATGATGGCACACAGTCCCGAAGCCTATCGCAGCATGGGAGCACTGGTCGCCCATGGCAAGGAAATGCCGTTGCCCGAACTGCTCTCTCGTTACGAAGAGCTGTTCATGAAAGGGTTGGCCCTGCATGCCACGACCAAGAAGAACACCAACGTCCTCCAGCATATGATGGGCTATTTCAAGAAGCAGCTTTCCCCGGAGGAAAAAGCGGAGCTGCTGGAAGTCATCGGCCAGTATCATGAAGGTCTGGCGCCCCTGCTCGTGCCGCTGACGCTGCTCAGGCATTATGTCCGCAAGTACGACCAGCAGTATCTGCAGGGACAGGTCTACCTGTCACCACACCCGGCGCACCTGATGCTGCGGAATCACGTCTGAGAAGACGGACGTGGAGGCGCCCCCATGGAAACATCCGTTGAGATACCAGCCAATGAGATTTTGATCCCTGTCGTTATCCGACCGGCGTCATGACGAGGAACGCCACCATGCCCAGCATTTATGATTTTGAGGTGCAAACAGCCGGTGGGGAGTTTACAAGTCTGGCCGAATACCGCGGTCAGGTCATGCTGATCGTCAACACCGCCAGCAAATGCGGATTCACGCCCCAGTACAAGGGACTTGAGGCGCTGTACCGCACGTACGCCTCCCGAGGGTTTGTCGTGCTCGGGTTTCCCTGTAATCAGTTTGGCGCACAGGAACCGGGCGATATCACCGAAATTCAGAACTTCTGCTCGCTCACCTATGACGTAACGTTCCCCCTGTTCGCCAAGATCAATGTCAACGGCTCTGATGCCTCACCGCTGTTTCAGTATCTTAAGTCTGCAGCCAAAGGGTTGCTGGGGAGTGAGGCGATCAAATGGAATTTCACCAAGTTCCTGGTTGATCGCCACGGCACTGTAGTTGGTCGCTACGCCCCGACGACAAAGCCGGAAAGTCTGGAAAAGGATATTGAAGCGGCGCTCCATTGATGGAGAACGAAATCGGCTTGCCCGTATTGGCTACTGGCTGTTTGCCTGGGTTCGGCATACTGTTCCCAATTCCAGACCGAAGACTGAGAAACGTCGATGATTTCCGTGATTTATCTCTGGAGGAGACCGAGATTCATCCGTCGTTTGCGAATGTGGTCACCGGCTCGGCTTTTCGGCCCGCACCATCGCCGACCTGGACATCAGTGACCATAGCCGCCAGGAGCACATCGCCGAGGCGATCCGGTACCGCAGCCTGGACCGGAAGCCCAGCTGACCCGCTCCTCGCCCGGGATGCTCACCATATGATCGTGCCGAGTCACGAGGCTGCTCCCGAATCCGGAACGACCAAACAGGACCGTGCATGTTGAGAAGCATTTCCCCCAAAAAAAGTATCCGCTGTCGCCTGCTGCTCCTGGCCCTGGGAGTCGAACTGGTGATGCTGACCCTGCTTGTGGCCAATGATCTCCGCCTCTTGCACAGGGCCATGATCGACCAGGCGCACTGGCAGGCACAACAGATGCTACCAGTACTGAATGCGGCACTGAAGGCTCCCCTGGCACGGCGGGATTTTGCCTCGGTGCAGGCGATGCTCGACGAAAGCCGGACGGCCAGGGGCATCGACTATATCGTCATCACCGACCATGTGGGCGCCATCATGGCGTCAAGTGGATGGACCGCCGGACACAAGATTCCGCAGCCAAGTTGCAGCCTCCCCTTTTTCAGCTTCCACCAGCTGAAACGTTATGACGACGCCCTTCCCATACTCCAGAGTGGCCAGAAACAGGGGACCCTGCATCTGGGGCTCAACCTTTCCCCTGTCACATCCGCCCGCCAAAATCTGCTGATCGAGGGTATCGGCATTGCAGTTGCAAGTCTGCTGCTCTCTGCGCTCATGTTCCTCCTGATCGGCTCCTGGCTGACGCGTCATCTGTCGTCACTCACCAGGGCGAGCCTGCAGGTTGCTTCAGGAAACCTTGGTCCCCCGCCACTCTCCGAAGGAGATGACGATATCGGGCACCTGGGAGCTGCCTTCAACACCATGTCGCGGGCAATCTCCGAGAGGGTCAGGGAATTGACATATGCCAAGGAACTGGCCGAAGCCAGCGAACGGGCCAAGTCGGAAAGCGAGGAGCGGCTCAGGCTGGTACTGGCCGGAACCGAGGAGGCGTTCTGGGACTGGGACCTCATCCATGACAGGATCGATTTCAGCACCCGCTGGGCAGAGATGGTCGGCTTCACCCCTGAAGAGTTGGAGCCCTACGGGGATTCCTGGGAAAGGCTGGTGCACCCCGACGATCTGGCCGCTGCCATGAAGATCCTCAACGAGCACCTGGAGGGACGCACCCCCTCCATCGAGGCAGAGTACCGGGTACGGACCAAATCGGGCGCATGGAGGTGGATCCTCGACCGGGGAAGGGTGGTCCAGCGTGCGTCCGACGGGCATCCGCTCAGGGCCGCAGGTACACACACCGACATAACCCGCAAGAAGATCATGGAAGGACTCCTCGGCGAGCGGACAATGATGCTCGAGCGGGAGATTGCCGAGCGGAAGCAGGCGCAGGAAATGCTTGCCGCCCAGCAGGCCGAGCTGGAAATACTGAATCAGTCATTGCAGTTGCGTGTCGATGAGGCGGTAGCCGAACTGCGGCAGAAGGACCAGATCCTCATCAGCCAGGGGCGTCAGGCCGCCATGGGAGAGATGATCGGCAACATCGCCCACCAGTGGCGCCAGCCCCTGAATGCCCTGGCCATGCTGATCAGCAACCTCCAGTACGCCCAGCAGGACAATCAACTCACGGCCAGGTATCTGAACGAATCCGCCACCACCGCCAACCGGCTGATTCAGAAAATGTCCACGACCATCAATGACTTCCGCAACTTCTTCGCACCCGGCAAGGAGATGGTCTCTTTCTCGGCCATGGCGCAGATCAGGCAGGCGGTGGATCTGGTGGACGCAGCCTGCAGAAGCAGCAACATCGCCATCACCGTTGACGCCGAAAACGACTGCATCCTGAGGGGTTTCCCGAACGAATACTCCCAGGTGCTCCTGAACCTGTTGAGCAATGCCAGGGAGGCGATCATCGGGACCGGTCCCCGTGCGGGACGCATCGCCATAACCCTCAGGGAGCAGGAGGGAATGGGTGTCGTAACGGTGCGGGACAACGGCGGCGGCATTCCGGAGGCTATCCTGGAGAAGATCTTTGAGCCGTATTTCTCCACAAAGAGCATGGGAACGGGTATAGGACTGTACATGTCGAAGATGATAATCGAGGGCAACATGGGGGGAGCACTGACCGCGCGCAGCATCGATGGCGGCAGCGAATTCTCGGTTTTCACACCGCTGGCGGAGAAACGATCATGAACGCACGTACACCGGACCAGGAGTATTTGAAGAGCCTCACGGTTCTGTATGTGGAGGACGAAGAAGATGCCCGGGAACAGTTTACCCTGTTTCTCAGGCGCATCGTGGGGATGCTGATAGTCGCCAGGGACGGCGCCGAGGGACTGGAGGCCTACCGTACGCACCATCCCCACATAATCATAACCGACATACAGATGCCGAATATGGACGGACTGACCATGGCAGGGGAAATCCGCCATTCCGACAGGAACGTGCAGATACTGCTCCTGACCGCCTTTGAGGATGTGGATTACCTGAAACGCTCCATCAATATCGGCGTTGACAAGTATGTCACCAAGCCGGTCAACGGTTTTCAACTCCACGAGACCCTGCTTGAGTGCGCCCACAGCCTGCTGGCCGAGGAAGCGCTCCAGTGCGCCGCCCGCACCGATCACCTCACCGGAATTGCCAACAGATGGGAGTTCATCAACCGCTTCAACACTGAAAAAGGGAGGGCGGAACGCCATGGGACCCCACTGTCCATCATTATTGCCGACATAGATCACTTCAAGAGCGTCAACGACACCTTCGGCCACAACGCAGGGGACAGGGTCCTGAGGAGCGTGGCCAACGCCATAAGCTCTTCGATCCGCGTGGAAGATGCCTGCGGACGCTGGGGGGGAGAGGAATTTATGCTGCTGCTGCCGGACACAAACCTGGATGCCGCAGCCAGGGTGGCCGAAAAACTGCGCCAGGCAGTGAGCGAACTGTCAATCCCCTGGGAAGGGGAAAGCATAGCAGTTACCCTGAGCATGGGGGTTGGACAGTTCAGGCCGGGCATGACTCTCGACGAGTGCATACAGCCCGTTGATCATGCCCTGTACCGCGCAAAGACAGGAGGGAGAAACCGCGTCGAACTGGCAGCGCCTTGATGCAACGGCCGCCGATTCCCGGCGATCCGCCTGAATCTCCCCTTCTGAACTATGTCCCTTCCGGACATCGACCCTTTCCACGGAAATGCCCTCCTGGAGCACTGCAACCAGGGAAGCAGCCACTCTTTTTCGTTTCACAATACCTTGTTATCGTTCACTTTAACCGTTAATTCGCTCTTGATATCAGAAAACTGATTTGCTATATTTTTAGCAGTCACCGCACGAGAGTGCTAAAAATGAAAAAAAAACAGAGGAGGTGTGTCATGGTAGCAAACCTTCCCGTTGTTGCGGACAGCCTGACACTGTATCTGGCGGAAATACGAAAATTCAATCTCCTGAGCGAGGAGGAGGAGCGCTCCTGCGCCATCAGGTTCTACGAGGAGAAGGACCTGGAGGCGGCCCATACCCTGGTAACATCCAACCTGCGCTACGTGGTCAAGATCGCGTCCGAGTACCGGAACTACGGCATGAAGATGCTGGACCTGATCCAGGAGGGCAATATCGGGTTGATGATGGCGGTGCGCAAATTCAACCCCTACCGCAAGATCCGCCTGATATCCTACGCGGTATGGTGGATTCGCGCCTATATCCAGAACTACATCGTCTCCGCCTGGAGCCTGATCAAGATCGGCACCACCCAGGCCCAGCGCAAGCTCTTCTACGGTCTGCGCAAGACCAAGGAGGCACTGCTCAGAATGACTGGGAGCGACAACGACGCCGCAGAAATAGCCAGCATGCTGCAGGTGCCCGACCATGAGGTCATCGACATGGAACAGCGGCTGAAGGGGGAAGTTTCCCTGGATTGCCAGATCGTCGAGAGCGACGGCCTGACCTTTCTCGAGACCATAGCCGACGACCGCATGAACCAGGAGGAGTTGCTGGGAGAAAATCAGCAGGAGCTGCAGGTGAAACAGCGGGTGATCAAGGCCATGGAGGGTCTGAACGAGAAGGAGCGCTACATCGTGGAGCACCGCATCACCAGCGACGAACCGCTCACGCTCCAGGACATCGCCAGCCACTTCTCCATCTCGCGGGAACGGGTACGCCAGCTGGAGGAACGGGCACTGGCAAAGCTGAAAAAGGTGCTTGAACCGCTCATGGAGAAGCCGGCAGATGATCCGCGAAAATGCATTGCCGTGTAATCAGCACGGACGCGGCAAGCGACCACCAACTCCCCACCGCCATGGCGCGCACATACATCCGTTGACCTGAGCATGGCCGAAACCAGTTCAGAGTCATGGATCAGCACAACATCGCCCATATCCTGGCCGAAGCTGCCGTTGATCACCTTGAAGTAACGATTACTCCTATCTATTGACCCGATAAAGGCGTAGGATAGCTGGTTGACTGCGATCCGAAATCATTTCCTGTCGGCATTTCGAGCCCCCTCTGTTTCCGGCCATCTCCATCCACCCCCCTGCCGCATCCTCCGGAACAGCCCGCGCGGTTCCCTTCCGGACAGCCCCGTCATTCGGAATCATTCATCAGGAACGGAACGCAGTCCCGTGTGAGGAGAGAGACGCATTCCCGGCCATTTCCGTTGCCTCTAACAACGGGATGGCTCCCGGCCTACGAATGGCAACGGCACTGGCTGTTCGCCCTTCCCTGGCCGGTATTGAGACGAAGTAGCTGTTAACCGAAGTAAGAAGAGGAGAGAACATGACGATCAAACGAGGTACCGTAGTGAGTCATTCCGGAGCGCTTGAATGGGGGATCGGCAAGGTGGTGGAGGTAACCCCCCTCAGGGCAACGATCCTGTTCAGCGATGGAGTCACCAGGAAGATCGCTTCCTCCCATTACACCATTCTCCAGCCGGCAGATCCGGCATCTTTCGTGCCGCTTCCCGATACCATCCCGGTTGAAAAGCCCCGCGCAACTCCCAAGCCGCGAAAAAAGGCGAAACAGCCCGCAGCCTGAGCAGCATAGCAGTCAGGTTTCCCTGCACTGCGCTCCAGCCTGCCGCCACTCCGCATCCCTGTACAACACATCATTCACGCCATCCGGCAGACCGGTTTGGGTGGAAATACAGGGGAATTGCCCTTATAATACGGCCGCAGCCGGTCGAATGGCGGGAAATGCAAAAAAATCTATGCAGTTGAAGCCCGTCAGGGGCTACGGGAGGTGGATATGGGACTGTTTGATGACATCATCGGCAACATGCTGGGCGGAGCCGGCGGAGAGCAGGCAAATCTTGGCGGTATCATGGAGGTGCTGTCCGGCCTCGA
Organism: Pelobacter propionicus DSM 2379; assembly: GCF_000015045.1. Classification (GTDB taxonomy): domain Bacteria; phylum Desulfobacterota; class Desulfuromonadia; order Geobacterales; family Pseudopelobacteraceae; genus Pseudopelobacter; species Pseudopelobacter propionicus. The sequence continues at coordinate 129,725 of NC_008609.1, read as the reverse complement.
CGCGGGAGGAGTGAACGGGCTGCTGCAGTCGTTTCAGCAGAACGGGCTGGGCGACATCATCTCGTCCTGGGTCGGCACCGGCCAGAACCTGCCCATCTCGCCGGAGCAGATCAGAGAAGGGCTAGGAAGCGACCTGCTCACAAGCCTTGCCGAAAAGAGCGGCCTGCCGGCGGAGGAGTTGAGCAGCCAGATAGCCGGTTACCTACCCGACTTCATCGACACGATCACCCCGGACGGAACCGTCCCTGAGGGGGGGCTTCTGGAGCTGGGGATGAAATACGTCATGGGCCAGCTTTCCTGAGACCTGGGCTCACTGCCCCAGACAAAAAGCGGCTGACGGAAAACCCCGCCAGCCGCTTTTTGTTTTCCACCCTTCAGCCTCCTCAGGCAGAAGCACTCCTTTCCTGACCGCATATCCCGGCGAACAGGGCCTAGCGCCTCGTTTCGTCCCCAATCCAAAAACGGTTCGGCCGCGCACGTTCTATGCTCTCTCGCCAACAGCCATGTGACGCAAGCTTGTGATGTCCCTGAGCGGCGGGGCCCCGAACAGGCGATTGTATTCGCGGCTGAACTGGGAGGGGCTCTCGTAGCCCACCTGAATCGCCGCGGTCGCCGCATCCAGATGTTCCGCCAGCATCAGGCGTCTGGCTTCCTGCAGGCGCAGCTGCTTCTGGAACTGCAAAGGGCTTAAGGCGGTCATGGAGCGGAAGTGCTGATGAAAGGTGGAGGTGCTCATGCGCACATGGGCCGCCAGGTCATCGATGCGCAGCGACTGGTCGAAGTTCCCCTTCAGCCAGTCGATTGCCCGCGCGATCTGGTGACTCTGGGTTCCCGCCGAAGCGATCTGGCGCAGACGAGCGCCCTGATCCCCCACCAGCAGACGGTAGATGATCTCCCGCTGGATGATCGGCGCCAGGATCGGGATGTCCCGCTGGTCGTCCAGCAGGCCGACCAACCGCTGCAGGGCTGCCACCAGCGCCGGCGTGACCTCCCCCACCGCCATGCCGCGCCCCGCCTGCCCCCCCTGGGGCGGAGGGAGGTTACTGTCCACCATCAGCTGGGACACCTCGCGCAGGTCAAGTTTCAACCTGAGCCCCAGGTACGGTTTCTCTCGGCTCGCCTCCAGGATCTGCACCACCGTGGGGAGATGCACGGAGGTGATCAGGTAGTGGCGCGCGTCATAGATGAAGGAATCCTCCCCCAGCACCACCCGCTTGGCCCCCTGGGCCACCAGGCAGATGCTCGGCTCGTACATGCCGGTGGTCGGCTCGGTCACATTTTCCCGGCGGAAGAGCGACAACCCCGGCACCGGGGTGTCGAATCGCTCCCCCTCGCCGGCCCATCGGGCAATGTTCTCCGCCAACGTTCCAACCGCACTATCCAGCCATTCCTTCCCAATATCCCGTTCAAGCGTTTCTTTTTCCATACCATCCTCCACCTGCATGCTATCCCGCCCCTGCTAGCCTGACAACGTTTTTTCACCCCGCCGCAGGATCGGGCAAGAAATAGAGAGGATCGGTCTACCGGTCCAACATAAGCCGGGAGTAGGATACAGCCTGTCAGCAGTGACATCCAATAAACAGTGACGGGGGAAAACAATGCAGAAACGCAAACTGGGAAACAACGGTCTTGAGGTATCGGCGCTGGGCTTGGGCTGCATGGGGATGAGCTTTTCCTACGGTCCCCCGAAAAACACGAAAGAAATGACCGCCCTGCTTCACGCAGCGGTGGAGCGGGGGATCACCTTCTTCGATACCGCCGAAGTCTACGGCCCCTTCACCAACGAGGAACTGCTGGGTCAGGCACTGGCCCCGCTGCGCAACCGGGTGGTGATCGCCACCAAGTTCGGTTTCGACACCAGCGTCGATCCCCGGGCCATGAAGGGGGGCGCTCCCGTGTTGAACAGCCGGCCGGAGCACATCAGGGAGGTGGCCGAAGCCTCCCTCAGGCGGCTCAGGACCGACGTCATCGACCTCTTCTACCAGCACCGGGTCGACCCGGACGTGCCCATCGAGGATGTGGCCGGTACGGTGGGCGACCTGATCCGTGAGGGCAAGGTCAAACACTTCGGCCTGTCCGAGGCGGGCGTGCAGACCATCCGCCGCGCCCACGCCGTCCAGCCGGTGACGGCGGCCCAGAATGAGTATTCTCTCTGGTTCAGGCGACCTGAAGAGGGACTGCTTCAGACCCTGGAAGAGCTGGGCATCGGCCTGGTCCCCTACAGCCCGCTGGGCAAGGGGTTTCTCACCGGGAAGATGGACCACAGCACCACCTTCGACAGTAGCGATTTCCGCAGCAGCCTGCCGCGCTTTACTCCGGAGGCCTTGAAGGCCAACCAGGAGCTGGTGGATCTGCTGAGCCACATGGCGCAACGGAAGAACGCCACCCCGGCCCAGATCGCCCTGGCCTGGCTGCTGGCCCAGAAACCGTGGATCGTTCCCATCCCCGGCACCACCAAGCTGCATAGGCTGGAGGAGAACATCGGGGCCGTCGCCGTTGAGCTCTCCCCTGACGACCTGGCGGAGATCGAGACCGCTGCCGCAAAGATCAGGGTACAGGGGGACCGCTACCCGGAAAAGCTGGAGCAACTGACCGGACGGTAAGAGCCGAATGTCAATGGGGACGCAAAAGTGTACCAGTTTCGGGAATTGAAAAGTGTACCACCCTGCTGGTTAGAGAAGTTCCTCAATCAGGTGTTGTTGAAATGGATTCACCTCCTTTCTGAGAGAGTTGCTTGGCGAAGGCATGTCCCTGTAACCGGTAGCTGTGCCCTTTGATGTTGACCACCTTGCTGTGGTGAAGCAGGCGGTCCAGGATGGCCGAAGCAATGACCTGGTCTCCGAAGAGTTCCTGCCAATCGGAGAAGCTCTTGTTGGAGGTGATGATGGTCGAGCTTTTCTCGTAACGATAGGAGATGAACTGGAAGAAGAGGTAGGCTTCCTGGTTGTTGACCGGTAGGTAGCCGACTTCATCGACGATCACCAGACTTGAGTTGAGATAGGCCTTTCCCTTGGCCTGACTCTCCTTCAGCTTGGCGATCAGGGTGTGCATGGTGGTGAAGTAGACCTTGAAGCCGTGATAGCAGGCCTTGATTGCCAGGGCGATGGCGAGGTGGGTCTTACCCACTCCCGGCGGTCCCAGGAAGATGACATTTTCGTGTTTGGCCAGAAAGGTCAGATCGAAGAGTTCCATCACCGCTTTCTTGTCCAGATGGGGATGGAAGGTGAAGTCGTACTCCTCGATGGTTTTGGCCATGGGAAGACCGGCGATCTTCATGGCGGTATCCACACGGCGCTTGTCCTTTGCCGCCACTTCTTCCTCCAGGAGCCGGTCAAGGAAAGCAAGGTGAGAGCTCCCGTCGCTCTGGGTGATGGTGGCGACATCGTCAAGGATTTCCACCGCCTTGAAGAGTTTCAGTCGTTTCAGGTTGTCCTGGAGGCGCTCATAGGTCAGCTGTTCCATGGGGCACCTCCGGCGGCGTAGCGGTCATACTCTTCCAGAGGGCGACGGTAGACCTCGGGGTAGAGCGTTCCGGTCGTGAGACCACGGGTGGCCTTCCCCCGGTCCTGGCCATAGCGCGGGGTCTGCCGAGGAGTCCGGGGTGGCGGTTTGTCAGGAATGCCGATGGTCTGCCCTTTGAGTTCCGGAATCTGGTACAGGGCCAGCAGTTCGTCATCGTGATAGATCCGAATGACGCCGGCCTTGACCTTCAGGAGAACCTTTCTCCCGGCTTCCTGGTAGGGAACGTAGTAGCGGTTGCCGCCAAAGGAAAGCAGGCAGTCCTTGTAGACCTTGCGGAAATACTTGAGGGAAGTGTCGTATTCGGAGGGCGGTAGAACTCCCAGGCAGGGCTGCTCCTGCTCCCAGCGGGCCTGAACCTGCTGACGGTGGGTACCGTGGATGCGCTGGTGGGCAGTCTCCGCGATCCAGGCGGCAACATCCTGATTGGTCTCTTCCAGAGAATGGAATCCGTACCCCCTCCAGAAACTTTCTCGCACATAGTGCATGGGGCGTTCGACCTTTCCCTTTACCCAGGGGCTGTAGGGAGGGCAGAGGCGGGGCGTAAAACCGTAGTGCCTGGCAAAATGAAGGAATTCGGTGTTGAACACCGGCCGGCCATTCTCCCGGCCCACGACGACCTGCTTCATGTTGTCGTAGAGGATCTCGGCGGGAACGCCCTTGAGGTGGCGAAATGCCCGGAGGTGACAGTCCATGAACACCTCCAGGGTGCATCGTTCAACGAATTCGACGTACATGGCCCGGGAAAATCCCAGTACCATCACGAAGGCGTAGAGGGTTGTGGTCTTTCCCGTGGACTCGACCACCTTGAAATCTCCCCAGTCAACCTGGGCCTGGAGCCCAGGCTCCGTTTCGAAGCGCTGATAGGCGATGCGCCGCTTCTGTTCCTTGATGGAGCGGACGAATACCTTGAGGGTATCGTAACTGCCGGAATACCCCATCCTTTTAATACGGGTGAGTATCCAAGTGGCCTGATATTCATCCTCATCGAGAAAATCCCGGATGATCTGGTGATACGGTTCAAGGATGGATGGTTTGATGTCTTTCCGATGATAGGCAGGGAAAGAGTTGCTTTCGAGATACTTCTTCACGGTCTTGCGATGAATGCCCAACTTGCGTGCGATCCATCGGATACTGTGGCCGGAGCGTTTGAGCGCGGCTATGTCCATAACTACCTCCGTGGAAATCATGGGCACCCCTCCTTTCTCCAGAAGGGATACCACGGCTTCCAGGGCGGTACACTTTTCGTTACCGCTTTTGGGACATTATTGCACTACCATTGACAACATCCATGGGACTTCGTCATGTGGTGCTGGCTTGCCCGGATGACGGCCTTGTATGCTGTTTCTGTCCGTCGGCTCATAGCTTTGCGCTCGGGCTTCCTCACGGACGGCTCCTCGCAGAGACGCCCTTGCCGTCGGCTAGTACTTTTGCCCCGTCTCACGACGGTACCGGATTCAAAGACAGGGGACTTGCACCCCATAAGTTCACGCCCATCCCGGGCGTACACCACGTCCATAGACGCCGACCGCCCGAAAAGACTGGGCTGGCGGGTCATGGCCGACCTCGTTGGCCGAAAAAATGGAATGATGAACAATATATTTCAAGGAGGGTCACATGACAGAGGTGTCTGTTACAAACGCCGATAATCTTAATTCCCAGATTATGAAATACGCCTGCTCCCTGCCGTACTACACCAAATATTTGGCAGGCAAACTTCTTTCCGGAACAGAAGTAACAGACAATGACATAAATGATGCATACGCCTATTTTCTTGAAGACGCAGGCCTGCAGGAGAAAAAACACAGAAAAAGCATTAATATTACTTGCGACAGCATCTCGAATAGCGATTACCATAAAAATCTGCTCCTTAGCAGTCTTTACGGGGTAGAGGGTGTGAACGCCCTTGTTGAGAAACAAACCATTGAATTTAGCCCAAAACTTACAATCATATATGGTGTTAACGGCTCAGGTAAATCTGGTTATATTCGTCTACTGAAACAAGCCTTTCACAGTCGCACAACCGAACCAATTATTCCAAATATACATTTAGCCTCTGGGCATAAAGCAACCAAAGCTATTTTTGAGTTTAAGACAGATGCAACGCCATATACCTTGAACTATCCAACCCAGAAAGATAAAACAGAATTTAAACAGTTTTCAATTTTTGATAACAAATGCGTAAGCATACATTTAGCAAAAAACAGACCCGAGTTTAGACCCGCAGGACTTAATTTTTTCGCTGATTTAACCGATGCATTCAGGAAACTTGAAGAAAAAATTGAGAAAGAAGTCAGTACGAAAATAGCCCCAAAGGATTATGGAGCTTTATTCGACGGCGAATCAGCAATAAGGGAATTCATGGTGAATTTGTCTGCTAAAACAAAGGTTGCCGACTTAAAGAAGATGATACCTTTTACAGAGGCAGACAAGGCAAAGAGAACAGAACTTGAAAGCCAGAAGGTTCAATTACAGGCGTTAAAAAAAGACAAAGAAATTGGGATACTAACTAACAATAAGAAGTTACTGGAAACGCTGAAAACTTCGATAGCCGACAACAATAAACAACTGTCCGCCGAAGCACTTCTTGCCATCCAGACAGCCATATCTGATTGTATAACCAAGGATGAAATCGCAAATAATGAGGGGCTTGAAAACGTCAAGACGGATACATTTGAAAAAGTCGAAAGCGCTGAATGGAAGGCTTTCATTGTTGCGGCCAATAAATTTGCGATTCAGCAAGAGGATAATGGTGGACCTTACCCCAAGGACATAGACACATGCCTTTTTTGCCGGCAGCCTTTATCGGCGGAGGCGAAAAAACTAATTGAGTCGTACTGGGTTTTCATAAAAAGCCAGGCGGAACATAATGCTACAGCTGCGAATGGTGTCTTGAAGGCGACTAAGGCGGTATATGATGGTTTGAAATTCGATCTTCTGCCAGATGATGCGGTCTTGACTACATGGCTCCTTGAAAACCATCCTGAACAGCTAAAAGGTATTAAGGCAAGCCTGTTGATTCAGAAGGCATTAGCAGCTGACATAAGCTCAGACATTGAAACTAAGGTAATAAATAAACGAGCAGCAGTCGTAATCGAGACTACACCTATTGACACTATTTCAACATCTATCGACACAGCTATTACCAAATTGCAAAAAAATGACCCTTCTGAGGAAATTAAAAAGCTACAGACCACCATTACTTTTTTGAATCACAAAGAAAAACTTGAGCAGCACATAAGTGACATTGAATCGTATATTGATTGTTTGATTTGGGCCGATACAGCCGCAAAAACTGCAAAAGATAATATATCTAGGTTACAGCTGACAAAGAAGGCAAAAGAGCTGTCTGGAAAATACTTCAATGATGCCTATGCCGCCTCTTTCAACCAGGAATGCGAAGCACTGGACGGCCATTTCGAAATTGATATAAGCCACACTGGTGCATCAGGGGCTTCCTATAAGCAGCTTTTTTTGAAAGGCAAGAATCAACCATCGCAGATACTAAGCGAAGGGGAGCAAAAAGTAATTTCCCTAGCCGACTTCTTGGCAGAAATCAACCTTTCGGAGATTACGCGAGGCATTATCTTTGATGATCCCGTAACCTCCCTTGACGATGAGAGGAAATGCCTTATCGGCAATCGCATCGTCAACGAAACAGCTAAAAAGCAAATTGTAGTTTTTACGCACGATTTAGTATTCGTTTCAACCCTTATTTCCATTTGCGAAGCTACCAAAACGCTTTATACCTGCCATTGGATTGAAAAACGTGACGAAAAACCTGGGCATGTTTTTATTAATAGTTCGCCGTCTTTTGAGAAAAAATACCGCAATTCCAACATACCAATGGCGCATTACAGCGAAGCAAAAGAAGCCACTTGCCCACCTGACCGCAGAGAGTATTTGACGAAGGCAGGGTTTACTGCCCTTCGCACTTGCTATGAGATGCTTGTTATCAGTGGGATGTTCAGCGATGTTGTTCAGCGATTCGCTGAACGCGTGAGCGTTGATTCCCTTAACGAAGCTTGTTTTTGCCGTGAGTTGGCAGACAAATTACAAGATGGATTTTATCAGTGTTGTCAATACATGGAAGGGCATTCGCACAGTGACAAATACGCATATAAAAAACCAACAATAGATAACTTTATGGAAGAAATTACCCGCTACGACGTTATCAAGGCAAAGATTAAAGCTCATAAAAAGGCAGTCAAAACTCCACAAGCTTAAGAGGCAAAAGTGAACACTTGGGAGAGTATGGAGGTGCCAGAGCTGAATGGCGCAAGTTTAAGAGTTTGGAAAGGCGGAGGGTCAACTCGAGACATAGGACTGAAAAGAACTGAGGACCCAACAAGGTTTACGACCCGCCCGGAAAGGCTAGCGGGTCAAAACCATGCCCGTTGGGCTAAAATCCAAGAACTCGCACCACGGGAGAGGCTGATATGTCAGTGGAAGAAATAAGAACGGCGTTCCTAGGAGTCTGTCGGGCTTGACCTCAGGGGCGCCCTCTTTTGTGGCCAAGCCGATTAAAAAAGTTCCGTATGTGTTCGTCTTCCCACCGGCAACCTGGTTAATTCAGCCCTTTCAGCGATGACTGCGGTTATTACAGGCTGATTTTCGCTATTTCTCATTCTATCCGGCCAAGACATGCAGCCGTTTGATGTTGTAGGCCATGCAGACGAGGTTCCATTCGCCTTTTACTGCTTCAAAGCCACGAAGAAGAAAGCTTCTGAATCCCATGACCGCCTTGATGATGCCGAAGACCGGTTCCGAGGTGACTTTTCGCTGGGCGTAGATCGCCTTGCCGGAAGGTGTCTTCAGGCGATGCTTCATTCTGGCCACGGAATCGGCATCTTCGGGTAACGGCGGCGGTTCGGCAAAGCGCTCCATCAGTGGCACGTTGTGACTCTGCCGGTCTACGGCAATGTAGGGAGTTATCCCGTTCTCCTCACAGGCAGTTACATTGGTTTCGCTGAAGTAGCCACTGTCAGCTACCAGATCGGTTGCCTTGCCAAGCTTCTCAGGCAGCGCCGCCAGGTTCTCCAGGGTCGGTGTCAGCTCCTGTTTGTCATTGGGATTCTGGGTAACATGGGCCGAAACGATGAGCTTTGATGCCGTATCCACACCGGCCTGGGCGTTGTACGTCTGCTCGAATCCGCCACCGGAGGTCGGCATGATCCGCGACTCTTCATCGGTCAGATTGACCTGATCTTTGGCAGTGGGGCCGGATTTGGGCGGTTTCGGCTCTTTCCCCTTGGCCTTCTTGCCCGTTGCCTGCTCCTTCTTGGCCCGTTCGGCGACTTTCTTCTCATAAGCGGCCTGTTCACGAGCATGGCGCTCAGCGGCACGTTTTTTGATCTCGACCTTGGCTGCGGCAATGGCGGAAAGACGCTTTTCCCGACGTTCCAGTTCTTCGGGGATGTTCATGCCGTCCGGAATATCGGCATGGTCCGCTGCCTCGGCCTTTTTGAGCAGTTCGCCAACCTCAGCCTTGATCTGCTCTTCAAGCTTGCAGGCATGCTCATAGCTCAGCGCCTTGTGCTTGGAGGCATTCGCCTTGATTTTGCTGCCATCCAAACTAACGTTGCCCAGTTTCAGCACCTCCATCTGATGAGCGATCAGCAGAATCTGGGCAAACAGCTTGTTCAGTTGCGGCAGAAACCGCCGGCGGAAGGTGGCAATGGTATCGTGGTCAGGATGACTGTTTGCCGCTATGAACCGGAATGCCACGGAGTCGTAGGTGCTGCGCTCAAGCTTCCGGCTGGAGAATACGCCTGTCGCATAACCGTAAAACAACAATGCTACCAGCATCTCAGGGTTATAGGGCTGCGAGCCTCGGCCGGCATAGGTAGCTTTCAAAGAGCGCAGGTCGAGCTGTTCGACAATTTCGACCACAAACCGGGCCAAGTGCTTTTCTGGTAGCCAATCCTGCAGCGATGGCGGGAGCAGATAGGGTGTTTCCCGGTCAACTTCAATAAACTTTGATTTCATAGTCAACCCCGATACCTAACCAGTTGATATTACCGGACAAATATACGGGATACACCAAGAAAACGCAAGCTAAAGCTGACGACTTATTCAATAAATACAGCAGGTTAACCAATTGAAAACGCCCTGGAGATGACGGCTGAATGCGTTAAGCCCGACAGACTCCTAGAACGTATTCCTGCAGAATACCCACGTCACATGCTGTGCTTCTTCTCGAACAATTCGGCACGGGGGATAGACCTCCCGTTCGTCTCCGCCTTAATTGACGCGCTCAACAAAGTCGATTCCATCACTCCGGGTTACGCAAATGAAATGTTATCAAGAATCTCAGCCATCGAGAACACAGGAGAGGACCAATACGAGGCAATTCTGTCGATTCTTGCTGAAATCTACGTAACCGCAGGCCTATGCGAGAGGGCAGATATCGAGGATGGAAATCCTCAATTCGCGCACGAACCTGCGGCTGGACAACAGAAGAACCCGGAGTTAGAAGTGCGCGTGAGTGGCCAATGGTGCGCGATCGAGGTGAAAACGCCGCGTCTGATTCAGCACGGGCGGCTTCGAGCACAAAATGACTGGCAAGTTGGCATCCGCCTGCCGTCGGGTGGATTGCCATACGAGAACGTAACTTTGCCACGAGACAACCCAGTTAAAGACTTCCTGATCTCGGCTGAGCAGAAGTTTGCGGCCTACGAAAACTATCGACCTGGCTCGTTCCGTGTTCTTGCAATCCTATGGGACGACTTCAGTAATGAGCCTATCGCGGCGCTTACGAGCCCCGAGTCAGGTCTTCTTACACCAAATTCGTTCCATCGTGACGCTCAAGGTAGCGCAGTGCGTTACCCTCACATAGACGGCGTACTCGTTATCCGGCACCAACATCAGCTGATGCGTGCAACTCGATGTGAACCTCTGATAGACGGCATTGCGCATGCGTTTCAGTATCACCATAATGGGTTTCCGCCAAAGGCGTTCATTGAATGCCACGGCGGGCGAGTGCCATCGTCAGATCTAATGTCTGCCCTGAACGCGCGCCCAATAGTGGAGTGCGTAGGCGCAGAGTTTCATCCTGCCGAAATCATCATGTGGGTCAACAACTGATGATCCATACAGCACATAAATGTGCCCAACCAACGGGGTGCTGCGGAGAAGCCCCGCAGACCCCTTGAGCCGTTGATCAATGATAAAAGAGGAAAAAAGAAACTCCTGACTTATATAATTTCCCTTCTTTTTCTCGTATTCGGAACATTCGCCTACGCTGCCAGCTCAAATCAAAAATGATACCCCTGAAGTTGTCGTACAGACGTCGTATCGGGACTTTGGATGGGAACTCAAGTCTGAGAGCAGATCAAAGAAACTCCTCATCGAACGTGTGGCTTTTGTGTTTGTGGAGTGCATCTAGCTTTCGCGCAAGAAGACCAATTGCCCATTTTGGTCCTCGCCCTTTTTATCAAGCCTAGCCAGCAAATCTTCAGATATCGCATCGTTCAAATAGCCGATCAGATCCGCCTTGGACACACAGAGACTGGAAGCTATCTCGTTCAACGACACCTTGTCGCAGATAAGTTCCAACGCTTGGTTGAATAGCGTAGGCTGTTCCTTGGCCCACTCTGTGCCCTCATCCTTGCGCTGGCCGCTTTGCGATATCGAAATAAAGGCTTTTCTCAACGAATGTTGGGATAGGACCCCCAGATTGTAAGCCCGGTAAACCAACGCCTGGATCGACATCTTCCATCGGAGTTTCAACTTCTCAAAAGCCTCATAGTCCCATCGCCTCGGGCATTCCAGGATAAAGCTGTCCCTTGGAGCCAGAAAAGCCCCGGCAAAGCGGTCCGCTTCGTTTTCGGTCAGCGAACATCCTGGCGTGTGCTCCTCATGCAGGACCAGGTGCCCCAATTCATGCGCGGCATCAAACCTAGCCCTGCTGGCAGTCTTCCCTAGGGCGAGCATCACCCAGGGGCGCTTTCCCGCCCATACCGAAAAAGCGTCCACCTCAGTGCAGCTATTGTAGATGGGCGTGACTATAATGCCTTTGCTTTCTAGGAGCCTCGTGACGTTTGGGATAGGACCCAGGCTCATGCCCCAGGACCTTCTCAATTCAGCTGCGACTATCTCTATATCCTCCATGCTTTTGGGCTGGAAAGATTGGAATCCCGACAACTTCTCTTCGGGGAAGACAATCCCTTGTTGCTGAAGGAAATCGACGAATTCGATGAAAAAGTCGCCTATGCGGACGCTTTGCTTTCTTTTAGCTTGGCTGACAGATCTCTTGGACCTGAAGTGGCACTGCCCCAGATTTATGTACCGCCTCCCTTCTTTTTTGGCGAAAAAACTGGGGGGGACGGAAAGCGCGAGTGAAATCCGCATCAACGTCTCTGTGTCAGGCCTGATGATACTCTTCTCTATTTGGGAAATGGCACTCGGGGTTTTATCCACCTTCTGGGCTAAGTCCTTTTTGGAAAAGCCTTTCAACTCACGAGCATAGGTGATTCTTTCTGGGTCTATGAGCATGCTCATCGGTTGTCCTTTCAGTTGTTTTATGCATCTGGTTGAGCGCTCTCTACGGCCTTTGGCTCCAACATAAGGACGGGTATGGCCTCTGCCTCTTCTTCGAAAAATATATAGTTAGGTGTTTCGAGCGTCGTTGCGGATGCCTTGAAAAGGGAAACGGTTTCAGACCAAAAATACCGGTCAGACGCTACATCCTTTTCCAGCTTGCCGATAAAAATCTTACTGAGGCCGATTTGCACATCTGCGGCAATTCCGAGAACCACGTTATCAAATGCGACTCTTCTTTTTTGGGGGAAAAGTGGCAACTGGGCTTCATCGGCCAAAGCTTTGACCTTCTTGGCTGACCTTGGCAACAGGCTTTCTCCGCCTACCCGGTGGTGATGGATGGTGGCGTTCCCGATAGAAAAGCAGAATTCATTCCCCTTGAGAGGCGTCATTATTGGGTTGTTCTCGATTTCAGAAGTCGCCTTGATCCTGTTCCAACTGTTCTTCCAAAGGTGGGTCCCGAAAGTCCAATTATCGTTGAAAGGGTCATCAGCGTGGGCTCGCAGGCACACTTCGACCGCTTCTGTAATGAGCGGAACTATGTATTGCGAGACATGAGGGACGAGATCTTTGAGGGACGAGATCTGGATCGATTGCATTAGGACATCCTCCTTTTTATAACACGCTGTGATTATATGAAGCAAAATCACATAATGCAACATAAAAACTAAGTGAAGACCGGATTGATGGCGTGCAAGTTAAGTGCACATCAAGCAAGGTCCTGCCGTTGTCGCTTGAAATCTGTGGAAATTTTGACTCAACATGTGCCCCTAAATTAGATACCTGTTGGTACAAAAAATTTGTACCACATGATACATCTATATGGTAAGCTGTTGGTACAAAAACGGAGGCGGCCATGCGTGCCAGAGCCATAGACAACAGTGTTTTCAAGATGTTGGAGTCAGAGAGAGATCGGTGCGTCAGAGTCATCGAGAAGATCTTTTCCGAACTCGAAAACCTCCCGAGGGGATGCCTCGGTCAGCGGAAGGTTAAGAGCGGTGGCAAGGTATATGTCTATTTTTGTCTAAAATACAGGGAAGGCGCTCATGTCAAGTTTGAGCACATTTCCGCCCAGCGAGCAGAGGAATTGCGACCAGCGCTCGAGCGGAAAAAGAAGCTACAGAACGATCTGAAAGCCAGTCGGAAGAGGGCGGCTACAATTAACCACATCCTCCAGAAAGGGTAAATGCTTGGAAATACAATTTAAGAAGAGTCCCTTCTTTGAGCAAGACGTAACCGACCTTCTCCGGGAACTCTCGGGGATCGGTTTTTTCACGCATGGGCTTCTAATCGGCAGTTGGCCGATGGTGGTATATGCGGAGCATTTCACTCTAATGTACGGTCTGAGGACTGGCGACATTGATTTTGCTGTGATTGGTGCCATGAGGGTGCCTCCGGCGCCCCCTGAAACCGTCCCGGAAGTTCTGGATCGATTGGGGTATTCGCCGGTCCAGGATTACGATGCTGGCATTGAAACCTTTCTTCATGGGGAATTCGAGGTCGAATTTATAACTCATCGTAAAGGCGGTGGCCGCGGAGAAGGATCGGTCCTGGTCCAGCCTTGGAAGGTGGCGGCCCAGCCCCTACCTTTCATTGATCTTCTTTTCGTCCGGCCGGTGACTATCGTCATCGAGGATTTTAGTATTTCCATTCCTTCGCCTGAGGCTTTGATGCTGCATAAGCTTATCATCGCCCAGCGTCGAACTGGGAAGGACAAGGAACTGAAAAAGGAAAAGGACCTGCAACAGTGCTCGGTGCTGGTCGAGGTGGCTCGTCCCGAAGAGGTCCAACAACTTCTCGCGGAATATAAGATGTCGCGTGAGGTCCAGCGGCAAATGGAAATGTCATGCGCAGAGGCGGGAATAGCTGTGCCCGGCGGATTGCCTTGGCAGAAGTAAGCGAACCGATATGAGAGCGTCGATCAACTTCCTGAAGCTGGTATATCTATGGCAGTTATCATAAGTGATATTCACGGCAGCATCCTCAATGTGCAGAAATTCCTAGCCTATGAGCCTCAAGAGCAGCATGTATGTCTTGGAGACATAGTCGATAGTAGGGGCCGGAACAAGCTTACGTTTGAAGAGGAAGTGGCCTGCCTAGATCTGCTCTTGAATTCGCCCACTATTCTCCTGTGGGGCAACCATGACTTGGCCTACCTGCCAGAACGGCCATGGCGGTGTTACGGCAACTTCAGCGAGATGGCCTTTCGTGACCGATACCAAACTGCCAGAAGCAAATTTGCTGCGGCTTATGCAGCCGATGGTTGGCTCTGTACCCACGCTGGTGTAAGTCCCAAGTTGGCAAAGCTAATTCCCACAAGTGTTATCGCTGGGGGTGCAGAAGCTATAGCCGAATGGCTGTGCGTGGAGTTCGAGCGTGAGTTAGTAGTGGCAGATCCTGACATCCTGCGAGGAGGGACGCGATATGGGAAAGGCCCGCTGTTCCAAATTCCTGTCTGTCGTGGAGGCTACCAGGAATTTGGCGGGATTTTTTGGCACGATGCTGGAGGGGAACAGCGACTACCTTCCCCGCTCGTCCGTCAAATCTTTGGTCACAGCCCCGATGTTGAACCGATTCGTGGAGAGACCTGGATTAACTTGGACACATACGATGGCGAAGCCTGGATTTACAACACCAAAACGGATGCGATTATTCGTCTTTAAACGGCTTTGAGTACTAGTAGAAAGAGGCCATGAGCATGATTTCTCCAAATACAGGCTATTCTCCTGAGGTACTACGGAACTACCAGCAACTGATCTCCGAACTGAAAGATACAATGACCAACTGGGGGTTGCGCTATGGGGACCAAGTTCTTAAAGAGCTGGAGAAACTTCACTACAGCCACGATATTATAAGCCCCATCGTCTTCAATACGAATCTGGGTCGAATTCCTCAGGACATCCGGCACATCCTCGTCGCCGATAATCCTGGAAAAGAGGAACAAGCTGCCGGACAATACCTCCTCGGGTCAGCAGGGAAAATAGCTAAATATTTCCACGAAGAGCTTCTCAAGCTCGACAGTTTCCGCGACCGAGTTCTAGTCCTCAACAAGACCCCCCATCCATACCAAGGCAACAGCAGACCTTAAGAAGCTGTGTCTGCCCGGCGACCTCCTGAAGGAGACTCAACAGGAGATCGCCCGGGCCACGGTGCGCTTAGCAAAGCTCCTGCAGTGTCCGCTATGGATTCTCGGGACCGAGGAACTGAGCGAGGAAGGTATTTTTCGTCCGTTCGTAACAACGGTCAAGGAGGAAATGGGCACGGATCTGGAGCGGCTGCGGATATACAAGCACTTCTCGTACGGACAATTCCTGCACGACCTGAAGGACGGAAAGTCGTATGCCTTGGCAAAATTGGATCCGGTGGGGCAAAAATTACGCGACAAATTTTTTCTATGAGAGGAGCGTATCAGACCCCCCTGCCACCTGACATGGAGGCGTGAGTAGGCAGTGAAGATTTGAAGATGATGTCCAACTCACGGCTCGACCGGTCAAGCCGGTCAGCCTGGTGTTGGACGACAAAAAGCAAGAAACGGAGGAGTAACTCGGCGGAGTCCCGGTGTAGCAGATACGTAGCAGCGCGCATAAGCTAACCCCCCTGCTTCTAGAATCTTTCCATGACACTTTACACCATGACCATGACAGAATACGTCCGATTGCCCATGACTGAAGATTGGCGCTAATCGGAATTCGCGATGGGTTGCTGGCCGCCAACGATTCAAAACCCAATAGACTGTAACGGCTTCACCTCAGAGTTTGTCATAAGACACATTTTTATGCTTTGATTGGAGCCCATTTTATGCTAACGAAACTGCTAATGTGATTGCGCCATGTACAAAAATACGAGAGAGATAACTCGTTGGATTTACGTAGTTGCGCAGACAATAAAGGCGGCCAATCGGCCGCCTTCGTTGTCTCAACCAACCTATCTCCCCACCGAATACCACGTCCCCTTGCCAGTACCATGCTGCTCCAGATATCCCCGCTGAACCAGCTGGCGCAGATGCAGCTTGACCGTATTGCGATTGGCGGCCAGGAGAGTTACGGCATCGGCAATGGTGATCCTGCCACGCTCCCTGGCGATGGCCAGTATCTTTTCCTCCAGCGGCGCCAGCTTCTCCAGCAACTGTTCGCGCTCGATCTTGCCAAGCAGGACGTCTTTCTGCTTTTTCAGGCTGGTCAGGAAGAAGTGCAGCCAGTCATCCAGAATTTCTTTTTCACTGCGGATCTGCTTCTGCGATGCCCGCAGCGCCCGGTAATAACCATCCTTGTTTTCCTCCACGATCCGCTCCAGTGAACTGTACGGCACATGACGGTAGCCACTCTGCAGGAGCAGCAGGGTGGTCAGGACACGGGAAAGGCGGCCATTGCCGTCCTGGAATGGATGGATGGCCAGAAAATGGACGACAAATGCACCGATCACCAGCAGAGGGTGCAGCTCTCTTTCCCGCAGGGCGGTCACGGTTCCACTGACCAGTTCCGCCATCAGTCGCGGTGTGTCGAAAGGGGATGCCGTCTCGAAAATTACGCCGAGGCTCCTGCCGTCGGCATCAAAGGCCTCCACGTTATTAGACAGAGTCTTGTACTCCCCCCGGTGGGCGGTATCTTTGCTGCTGTACTTCAGGGTAATGCCGTGGAGCTGCTTGATATGATTCTCGGTAAAGGGGATATGCTCCCATGAATCATGGATCGTATTCATCGCCTCGGCGTAACCGGCAACCTCCTCTTCGTCACGGGAACGGAACGAGCGCATTTCCAGATTCGCCAATAACGCCTCTACCTGAAGATCGGACAGCCTGGCTCCCTCGATCCTGGTTGATGATCCCACGGATTCAATGGTTGCCACGCGCTTGAGCGAGGTGAGTTTGTCCGGCGCCAGACGGCCGAGCATGTCCCAGCGCCCCTTGAATTCGTCAAGTTCGGCGATAAGGTTCAGTACCTGGCTAGTAATGCTGACTGATGAGGCCCTGATCATAGGTGTACACTCCCACCCGAAACAATACCCAAAAACACCCATAAACACAACTGGTATTACCCATATACATACCCGAAAATACCCTTATTGTTCCCAGGTGTTTTCTCAATTCCCCTCCTTCACTGCGGTCTCGCGCCAGACAAAATTGGTGGTCACCCCCGGGAGCCGGACAAAACCGGTACGGCAAAGGAATCGTGTGATGGGGATGTGGTCGGGCGGGCGCAGGTTTGATGAAAAAGACTTGAAGTAAAAGCCGGCGAAGATCACTATACCAGCCGGGCTCGCTCGCGTTCCGATAGCAGGCTCCGACGGAAAGCGCATCCCTGGTCAGGGGGGTGACCGGCTCAAGCATACCAGAAACAGGAGGAGACAAGAGCATGGCTTTCGACACGTCATTCGATGAGGGGATCATCCGCTTCACCTTCGACAACAACGGCTACAATGCCATCTCACCCGAGGTCCTGGACGGGCTGCACGAGGTCATCGGCTGCGCCAACGCCAACGACGGGGTGAAGGGGATCATCCTGTCGGGACAGGGGCGTATCTTCTCCAGCGGCTACGAACTGGGAACCTTTATCTCCTTCAGGGACCGGGACGAGTGCCTGACCTGGAGCAAGACCAGGGAGGCGCTGATGTACGACCTGTTCACCTGTAAAAAGCCGGTGGTGGCCGCCATCAACGGCCATGCCATGGCTGCAGGGCTGATCGTGGCCATGACAGCGGACTACCGCATAGCCATCGACAACCCCAGGATCAGGATCGGCATGCCGGAGATCAACATCGGCATCCCCTTGAGCAACAGCGAGGCCGAGATCATGAAGTTCGGGCTGGGTAGCGACAAAAACTACCGCGAGCTGCTGTTTTCCGGCAGCCAGATCAGCCCGGAAGTTGCCCTGCAAAAGGGGATCGTGGACGAACTGGTGGCGGACGGCCAGGTGCTGCTGGACAAGGCAAAAGCCAAGGTTCGCAGCCTGATCGACACCCCCGGAAGGGCGTTTATCATGCTGAAGCAGGTGGAGAAGCGGCAGGTGGCGGAATACATCAGAAAGAGCGCTGCCACATTCGACTGGAACGCGTACGCGGACTGCTTCTTCCATGAAGCGGTGGTGGCGGAGATGAAAAAGATCAAGGCCTCCATGAAATAGGCGGTGCCACACGGAAAATGGCTGCCAATACTCCGGCAGCCATTTCAGTTTCCACGTTATTGTGGCGAATCACCAGCACCAACGATTCCTCCCGGCCTACTCAACCGTCACCGATTTGGCCAGGTTGCGCGGCTGGTCAACGTCGGTACCCTTGAGCACCGCCACATGGTAGGCCAGAAGCTGCAGCGGCACGGAGAGCAGCAGCGGGTCCATGTCCTCGTCCAGACGGGGAATCTGGATGACATCCTCGGCCCTCCCGCTCACCTCATCATCACCGGCGCTGCAGAGCGCGATCACCCGACCGCTGCGGGCAATCACCTCCTCCATGTTGGAGAGGGTCTTCTCGAAGGCACTGTTGCGCGGCGCCAGCACCACCACCGGCATATCCTCGTCGATCAGGGCGATGGGGCCGTGCTTCATCTCGCCTGCCGGGTATCCCTCGGCATGGATGTAGGAGATCTCCTTCAGCTTGAGCGCCCCCTCCAGGGCGATGGGGTAGTTCTTGCCACGCCCCAGGTAGAGGAAGTCACGGGCGTTCATGTACTTGCGGGCGATCTTCTCGGTGCACCCGTTCAGCTTGAGCACCTCTTCCAGCAGGGATGGCACCCGCTTGAGGGAGGCCAGCATCGCCTTTCCGGTTTCGGCGTCGATACTACCAATGCTGCGGCCCAGACGGATGGTGAACAGGTACAGGGCCGTCAGCTGGGTGACGAAGGCCTTGGTGGAGGCCACGCCGATCTCCGGGCCGGCATGGGTGTAGATCACGTTGCCCGCCTCGCGGGCGATGGAGGAGTCCACCACGTTGCAGATGGCCATGGCCATGGCGCCCCGGGACTTGGCCTCGCGCAGGGCAGCCAGGGTATCGGCGGTCTCGCCGGACTGGGAGATGACCATCATCAGGGTGGAACCATCGATCACCGGATCGCGGTAGCGGAACTCGGAGGCGATATCCACCTCCACCGGGATGCGGCAGCGCCCCTCCAGGTAGAACTTGCCCAGGAGCGCCGCGTGCCAGGAGGTACCGCAGGCCACGATGACGATGCGCCTGATCCGGCTCAGCTGCTGGTCGTTGAAATTCAGGTCCCCCAGGTGCACGTCGCCGCTATCCTCCAGCAACCGGCCGGCGATGGTGTCGCGCACGGCCCGGGGCTGCTCGTGGATCTCCTTGAGCATGAAGTGCCGGTAGCCCCCTTTCTCGGCCATCAGCGGCGACCAGTCGATGTGGCGCGCCTTCTTGTCCAGGGGGGAGCCTTGGATGGTGGAGAAGGAGGCCGACCCGTCACGGAACACGGCCATCTCGCCGTCATCCATGAAGACCATCTCGCGGGTGTGGGCCAGGATGGCGGGGATATCGGAGGCGACGAAGAATTCACCCGTGCCCAGCCCCACCACCAGGGGAGAACCGAGCTTGGCGGCGATCAGCGTTCCCGGCTCCCACTCGTTCAAGATGCAGACCGCATAGGCCCCCACCAGGCGGGAGAGAGCCGTTCTCACGGCCTTCTCGAAATCCGGCTCCCGGGTGAGGGTATCCTCGATCAGGTGGGAGATGACCTCTGTGTCGGTCTCGCTCCTGAACGTATGGCCCCCTTTTTTGAGCTCCTCGCGCAGCTGCAGGTAGTTCTCGATAATGCCGTTGTGCACCACGATGATGGAGCCGGCCCTGTGGGGATGGGCGTTGATCTCGGAAGGGCGGCCGTGGGTGGCCCAACGGGTGTGGCCGATGCCGATGGAGCCCAAAAGCGGCTGCTCGGCCAGCAGGTTCTCCAGGTTGACCAGCTTCCCCTCGCTGCGGCGGATGGCGGAGCCGCCGTCCGCCAGGGTGGCGATGCCGGCCGAGTCGTACCCCCGGTACTCCAGTTTTTTCAGCCCCTCCAGAATGATGGGGGTGGCGGCCTGGCCGCCGATATATCCTACGATACCGCACATAATCTGTATTCCTCCGGAAATGGCAGGGAAAGCCCTGCCGTGAAATCCTCCCTCCCAGGGAGGAGAAGCGTGGGCGGCAACGGGGGAACGGGTCCCTCCCTAGACGCCGTTCAGACTCGGCACCTGGACCACCATCAGAAACAGGCCCAGCCGGACGAGCATCTCGGAAAACTGCTGGTAATCCACCGGCTTGGTAACATAGCAGCTGCACCCCAGGGCATAGCAGTTCTGGATCTCGCGGGGATCGTCGGTGGTCGTCAGCATGATCACCGGCATGTGTTTCAGCTGGGGATCAGCCTTGATCTGTCTGAGCACCTCCACGCCGCCCACCCTGGGCATGCGGATGTCCAGCAGCAGCAGGTAGGCCTGCCCCGGCACCCGCCGGGGGGTGGAGGATGGGCCCGGGGTGGAGGTGTCGAAGAAAAAATCCAGCGCTTCCTGGCCGTTGCGGAAACGGATCATAGTATTGTTGATCCCCGACTCCAGCAGGTTGTCGCAGATCAGCTCGGCATGGCCGTCATCATCCTCGGCGATCAGAATGGTGACCGCTTTCCTGTTACCGAAACCCATGTGAAACCTCCCTGACAGAGCGATAGCTGATCCCTGGCGGCACGTCGACAACCAAAGCCCCGGAACCGGGGCATCACACCTGCTGCGCCGGTTTCCGCAGCACCACGTAAAAACAGGAGCCCTCCCCCTCCGTGGACTCCACCCAGATGGAGCCTCCCAGGCGGGCGACGATCCGCCGGGCCAGGGTCAGCCCCAACCCCTCACCCTGGCAGGAATCGGGGTCCAGGCGGTGGAAGATCTCCCAGATCGCCTCCTGCTGGTCGCGGGGGATACCGATGCCGTTGTCCTCAACGCAGTAGCGTATCCCCTCCTCAAACTCTTGGCTGGAGATGCGCACGTGAAGCGGGCGGTCCGGCGAACGGTATTTGATGGCATTGTCCAGCAGGTTGCTGAATACCTGGGAGATCTGGCCGGCATCCGCCACGCAGGGTCCGAGCCGTTGGATCTCCACGCGCGCCCCGGCCGTATCGATCTGATAGGCCATTGAGTCAGCTATTTTCTCCATAATCGACTGCATGTCAAGGGTGTCGAAACAGAGCGCCGCCCGTCCCAGGCGGGAGAGGCGCAAGAGCCCCTTGAGAATCGCATCCATCTTCTCCACACTGCCGGTGACAAAGCCCAGCGACTTGGGAATGCTCTCCTTAAGGATCCACTCCAGGCGCCGGCGCTGCTCGTCATCCATCTCCCCCGCCAGCAGGGATTCCAGCTCCCCGCAGCTTTTGAGCAGCTTGCGGCTGAAACCCTGGATGTTCACCAGCGGGGAGCGCAGGTCGTGGGAGGCCACATAGACGATTCCCTCCAGCTCCTTGTTCTTCTGCTGCAACTCTACCACCAGCCGATCCCGCTCGGCCTCGGCGTTCTTGCGCAGGGTGATGTCCACCACGCTTCCCACCACACCCGCCGGATTGCCTTTGGTATCGTCGTAGGTCGACGTGTAGATGATCACCTCATGGTTCTTGCCATCGGCATAGCAGAGCTGTGACTCGATGACCTCGGCGCCGAGCTTGCCCAGGCTGTCACGGTCCGACGACTGGAGCATGCGGACGGTCTCCTCGGGAAACAGGTCCCGGACGGTCTTGCCCACGATCTCCTCGCGGGAGAGGCCCCAGTTCTCCTCGAAGGCACGGTTGCACCCCTGATACACGCCATTCAGGTCCCGGTAGAAGATCGGATTGGGTATGGCATCGATGATCTTCTGCAGGAAGCGGAGCTGGTTGACCAGCTCATCCAGGAGCTGGTCGCGCTGCTGCTCGGTCTGGGTCCGCTCTACGTTCTCCCGCTCCAGCTTGTCATTGGCGCGGATGAGTTCCCTGGTGCGCTCCCTGACCCGCGTTTCCAGGGTTTCGCTGTAGAGGGTGATCTCCTGAAACCTGTCGGCCAGGGCATTGGACATTGCCCTGAAATTGCTGCTCAGACGGTCGATCTCCGCCACCGTACTCTCCGGCAGGGGAGCGTCCGTGCCATCCAGGATTCGCTCGGGCAGGTCGGTGGTGATGCGGGACAGGTGCATCAGCGGAGCAGCCAGGCGGCGCGACGTGTACATGGCTATGGCCAGGGCCAGCATGTTCAGTCCCAGTGCCAGCGCCAGCGCCCCGGTGCACTGGCTGACCAGCAGCGGCTGGTAGGGCGCAAAGGATGTCTCGGCGATCATGCGCCGGCGGCTGCCCTGTCCCACCTCCATGGAAATGCTGAAGATGGTGGAACGATGGCGCTCTCCGGGCAGCTGCGCGGAAGAGACCTCATCCGTGCAGTGTGCAAGGCCGCCATTTCCCCCGCTGCTCGGCACATCCTCCGGACAGCCCCTGAAGAGTTCCCCGCGCCCGGGCCCGCCGTCGTCCGTGGCAACGATGACCCTCCCCTCCCCGTCAACCAGGGTCAGCCGGTTGAACGGCTTGTGGCGCGCGGCCAAAAGAATCCGCCTGAGTTCCTCCGCGCTTGCCCCCTGGCCATGGAGCCTCAACCCCACCCCGTGGACGCCTGCCCGCAGGCTCTTCTCAAGATCGCACTCCAGGTCACGCAGGGCGCTGCTCTCCACGCTGCGGCCATGGATGACCAGTATGACAACGGCCGGGATCAGCACCGCCGCCATCAGGACGTTGAATATCAGCTGATGGATCGGCACCAGATGGCGCGACTCCGGAACGGCGAACCGTGCCAGGCTGGGCAGATGGGTCTGCAGGAGGCTGGCCAGCAGGGCGTTGGTGATGCCGGTTATCCAGAACAGCAGCATGGCCGCCAGGCTGACCGCTGCGTCAACCTGCATGACAAAGCGGAAGAAGAACCAGATCAGCGGCGCACCCACCAGGGGCCAGTACACGGCATCAAAGAGGATGATGTTGCGCGTCCTGCCCTTAACCAGCAGCCAGCCCACGAAGAGCGGCTCGGCGCAAAGCCAGGCCATGGCATAGGGATGACCGAAAGTGTGGATGGTGGCCGAGGAGGCCACCAGGCCGGCCAGCACTCCCCAGCCGATCCCGAACAGCCGCAGGACCATCAGGACGAAGATGCTGCCGAACAGGTAGCCGAACCCGAGATACAGGGGGGGCGCAAAGAAGTTGCCGGCAAAGCCGGCGCAGATCAGGGCAGCCAGCAGCAGGTACGAACCAAGGGAGTTCCGCTTCCGCGGTCGCCAGTTCATGGTCTGTCGCCCGCCAATGCCGGGGGCGTGCAAGAGGCTGAACAGGTGCGGGCAACGTCTGCTATGGGGCGGGTCAGGCAACAGGCCATGGCGCGGCTATCCGAAATGAGAGTGGGCGGGAAACAGCCCCTCCCGTGCTTATCACATTTTGCATCGAATAGTAAGAATGTATGTAAGAAAAGAGCGATAGTAAAGCGGTGTTGCCACCCAATCCAGCCCATGGGGTCCCGCGCAAGCGGACCCGTGCCCCGGGGCACGGCCCTGGAACCCGAAGAATGTCCAAGGGGGTGAAAAGGCCCGTTTTCCGGCGGCGCTGCAATCTTGACTTTGGAAATGTCTTTTGCTAGCGTGCGAAACCGTGCCGTTCTGCAATGAAGCAGGCCGTTCCCACATTGTCGGGCACAAAAAAACCCCGCGTCAGGCGGGGTGTGAAGGGGTACTCTGCTCTATTCGGCTACTGTTTCTCGAAGGCATCCTTGCCGGCGCCGCAGACCGGACAACTCCAGCCGGCTGGCAGGGATTCAAAGGGGGTTCCCGCAGCCACTCCATTATCCGGATCGCCTTCAGCCGGATCATACACATACTGACAGATGGTGCACACCCAACGTTCCATAGCTTTTCTCCTTTGTTTCAGTCGTTTTCCCCGCAGACACACTGGACAGGGCAACCAACCATGCCCCTTCCGATACTGCTCAAAAATGTATACCAGCCCGCAAACAGTGTCAACCGGGCACTGCGGCGCACCACTCACACCACAGGCACAAGGAGCAGCAGCCAATGATATTTGAAAGCTTGGAGGTCGGCCCGCTGGGGGTCAACTGTTTCATACTGGGATGCGAGGAAACCGGCCAGGGGGTTGTTATCGATGCCGGCGGAGATGCGCGGGACATCATCGCCGTTGTTGAGCGGCAAGGACTCACCATCGCCCATATCATCAACACCCACGGCCATTTCGACCATATCGGCGCCAACCGTGCTCTCAAGGAGCGCTTCAGCGCCAACCTGATGATTCACGCGGCCGACATCCCCCTGCTGGACCGCGCCGCGGACATCGCCAAGGCCTACGGCATCCCGGGGGAAAATTCCCCCCAGCCGGACACATGCCTCGAGGACGGCATGGAGATCAGCTTCGGCAAGCTGGCCATGACCGTCCTGCACACGCCGGGACACTCTCCGGGCGGCTGCTGTTTCTATCTGGAAGCGGAGCAGAAGATCATCACCGGCGATACGCTCTTCGCCGACTCCATCGGCCGCACCGACCTACCGGGCGGCTCCCACGAGCAACTGCTGGATTCCGTGCGCGCCAAGCTCTTTACCTTGCCGGACCATGTCGTGGCCTACCCGGGCCATGGCCCGGAAACCACCATCGGCCACGAAAAGCGCCACAACCCCTATTTCTAGTCCACACTCGCTTCCCGCACAACGGGACAAGGAGGCCTTGAGCATGCTCCACGACAAACGGATCATCCTGGGTGTCAGCGGCGGAATCGCCGCCTACAAGGCGGTGGAGCTGCTGCGGCTGCTCACCAAGGCGGGAGCCGACGTGCATGTCATCATGACCCGTTCCGCCCAGGAGTTCATCACGCCGCTCAGCTTCCAGACCCTGTCCGCCAATGCGGTGCATACGGAGCTGTTCAACCTGATAGCCGAACGGGAGATCGGCCACATCTCCCTGGCCGACCGGGCCGACCTGTTCCTGATCGCCCCGGCCACCGCCAACTGCATCGGCAAGATCGCGAGCGGCATCGCCGACGACATGCTCAGCACCACGGTCATGGCCACCAGGGCGCCGGTGCTGATCGCCCCGGCCATGAACGTCAACATGTACACCAACCCGATCTACCGGGCAAATGAGCGCAAGCTGCGCCGGCTAGGCTATCTGTTCGCCGCGCCGGAGAAGGGGGCCCTGGCCTGCGGCTGGGAGGGTGAGGGCAAGCTGGCAGCGCCGGAAACCATCTTCGAGGCCGCCCTGTCGGCCCTGACCGCCAGGGACCTGGCCGGCCGGACCATCATGGTGACAGCCGGCCCGACCCGGGAGGAGATCGACCCGGTGCGCTACATCAGCAACCACTCCTCGGGCAAGATGGGCTATGCCATCGCCCGCGCGGCAGCCCGCCGGGGCGCGCGGGTGATCCTGGTCAGCGGCCCGGTCAACATCCCCGCTCCACCGGGAGTGGAACTGGTGGCGGTGAGCAGCGCCGAGGAGATGCGCAGGGCCGTCATGGGTCGTGTGGGCAAATGCGACGCGGTTATCAAGGCCGCCGCCGTGGCCGACTACCGCCCGCTGGAGCGCACGGCCAGCAAGGTCAAGAAAAAGGCTGGCGAACTGACGCTCCATCTGACCAGAAACGCGGATATCCTGGCCGAGCTGGGTTCCCTGGAGAAACACCCCTTCCTGGTGGGGTTCGCTGCCGAGACGGACAACCTGGAGGCCTATGCCGCGGGCAAGCTCAAGGAGAAGAATCTGGACATGATCGTGGCCAACGATGTCAGCCAGAGCGACGCCGGCTTCAACGTGGAAACCAACCGGGCACTGCTGCTCTTCCGGGACGGACGCAGGCTGGAGTGCCCGCTGATGTCCAAGGAGGAACTGGCCAACGTCATCCTCGACCAGCTCTGCGCAGGCATGGGGAACGGTGCGCTCCCTCACAAATAAGTGCTATGCAGTGGGCTCGTAATCGGGTAATAATGAGCGCGTCTTCAGCGACCCTTCCACAAATCCGGTAGGGCAGGTACATGCCATACCCATCCCACCCAGAACAGGGACAACACGGATATGATCTCCAAAATACTCATCGTCGACGATTCGCCGATTTCCCGGAAGATGCTCAAGAGCTGTATCCCCAAGGAGCGTGAGTATGAACTGTTCGAGGCGGGCGATGGAGCTGCGGGGGTAGAGGCCTACAAACGCATCCAACCGGATATCACCTTCATGGACCTGACCATGCCGGTCATGGATGGCGCGCAGGCCACCGAGGAAATCAGGGGTTTTGACCCCGCCGCCACGATCATCGTCTGCACCGCCGACATCCAGGTCAAATCCATCACCAACGTACTGGGACTGGGGGCTTTGATGGTTGTCAAGAAACCGCCCACCAGGGAATCCATTGCGGACGCGCTGGCCCAGGCCGAAGCGCAGATCGGTTGAGCCCATGGACGTCTGCCACGATGCACTATCCAGCGATGAGCGGGAAATCCTTCAGGAGATCATGAACATAGCCTTCGGCAAGGCGGCCGCCGACCTGGCCGAGGTGATCAACATCTTCGTCGTCCTGAGCGTCCCCCTGGTGGAGGTTTTCAAGGCCCGCACACTGCCCGAGTACCTCACGGAACAGGTCAGCGACTACGACAGGATCAGCATCCTGGAGCAGAATTTCTGGGGTGATTTCAAGGGAAGCGCCTTCATGATCTTCCATGCCGACGCCGGCAGGGAGCTGATCTCCATCTTCGGCGAGGAGAGCGAGGTCATGGGCAGCTATTCCCTGGACACCCTGGAGAGAGAAACCCTGATGGAGGTGGGCAACATCCTGATCGGCGCCTGTGTGGGCAAGCTGGCCGAACTGCTGGGCGACATGGTCACCTATTCGCCCCCCCGCGTCATCACCAACAACACCCCCCAGGACGCCTTTCCGGAAAACAGTTTTGACGACGATGCCACGGCCATCGTGCTGAAGACGGTGTTCCGCTTCAATGAGCGCAACACGGAGGGACTGCTCTTCCTGGTGACCAGCCACGATTCGGTCATCTGGCTGAAAAAGGCTCTGGCCGCTTTCATGGAGCAGTACGAATGAGGCAGAGGGAGTTCACCCAGATCTTCGATACCGTCAACATCGGATTGGTGATCCTGGACCGGGAGATGCGGGTGTGCCACTGGAATCGCTGGATGGCGACGCGCAGCGGTATCTCCGCCGACAAAATCATTGACCAGTCGCTGTTCGATTTTTTCCCGCACCTGAAAACCCCCACCTTCAACAAGAACTGCATGGCGGTTCTCTCCTTTGGCAACTTCGCCTTCTTCTCCCAGAAGCTGCACCGCTACCTGTTTCCCTTCAAGCCGGACAGTTACTTCGGCTGTCACTTCGACCTCATGCAGCAGAGTTGCACCATGGGTCCACTGCGGGACGAAGACAACGCCATCACCAGCCTGTTCCTGATCGTTCAGGACGTGACCGAACTGGCCACCTACGAGCAGAAGCTGATCGAGATGAACACCGTCGACGCCCTGACCGGCGTCTATAACCGCAGGTTCCTGGAATCGCGCCTGAAAGAGGAGTGCGACCGATACGGCAGATACTCGCGGCCGTTCAGCCTGATGATGATCGACATCGACTTCTTCAAGAAGGTGAATGACACCCACGGTCACCAGGGGGGTGACCTGGTGCTGAAAAACGTGGCCGCCGGGGCAGCGGCCATGATCAGGAAAAGCGACTTCCTTGCCCGCTACGGAGGGGAGGAGTTCTGCTGCCTGCTTCCGGAAACCGACTGCGACGCGGCCGAAACCGTGGCGGAACATCTGAGGGCGCATATCGAAAACATGGAACACCTTTTCCAGAAAAAGGTCATCAGGGTCACCATCAGCCTGGGCATCGCCTGTTTCGCGCCCGACGACTCGCCGGAAACCCTGGTCAAGCGGGCCGACGAGGCGCTCTACCAGGCCAAGCGCAGCGGCCGCAACCGCTTCGTCAGGTTCTGATATCACCGCGAACAGCGCTGGATTGGCTGAAAGGCGTCAGCGTTCTGTTTTGTCCGAACAATCCTCACAATCTACCCAGGGAGAACAGCCTCCCAAACTCAGTTTGCCTCCCACCCCATGCTTTCATCCGATACCAGTTTTTTGACTGCGAATCCCGCAAAAAACCATCCAAGAATAAGGCCCCTGTTTCCTATCCGAAAAACCTGTCGTTCAGGCCGGTGAGGACACCGAAAAATGACCTTCGTGAATAACTGCCTTGACATCAATGATGAAGCCAATTATTTATATCCAAACAAATTATTTAATATTTAACAAAACGTAAAAATGTTGTTTTTCTTAAAAATTGCGCACGAATAACCGTATGGCACTAAGCTACCGTCCAGGATCTGGTGGATAGCGGAGTTGCTGGAGTGACAAATGGTGATGAACTAATCCCCATCCGGGGTGAGCATGTTTGAGTGTTCGACACGGGGGCACAAAACCAGACGCGAATAATGACGAGGTCATGATGAAACCCGCAAAACTCAACAACACCGTGGTATTCACTATTGTCTTTTTCATTTCAATCTGCGGCGTCTGTTTCGCCGATCCGCTGACCATTACCGGCCCCGACGCGCCGAGCGATGGCTCACAATACTCTGCAACAGGAGGAAGCGCCCCCTATTACTGGTGCATTACCAAAGGGAGCATCACCCACAACGGCGTTGTGACGGTATCGGGCCAGTGTGGCAGCGCAACAATCACCGTTTGGGATTCCAGCGGAGAAACCGCACGCAAGACAATAAGAATGGCCGGCACGTCACGATGGGTTCAAACGGATTACAAGACGTGCCCCTCGTTCACGTGCGCGGGCTCCGGATGCCCATGCACGGGGGGATGCAGTTGGGTGTGGGGATGCATCTTTTCTTCATACTATCCCGTCGAGATCAGCGGCAACATCAAAAAGGTTGGCAGCGCTTGGACCTGCGCTTCATCCAATGGGAGGGGGTGCCTGGTATGGACCGGCCCCCCGCCACCGGGTGTGTCATGCAGTGGTTCACAACTTCAGCTGGTCAGCTCGATCACGACGTATGAATGGAAATGCCAGGATGGGACCAACGGCCCGGAATCTTCCTGTTCATCACCTCCGGTTCCCCTCAAAAAACCCAAAGATCTCGGCGCCGGCACCGCCAACGCGACCTGCACCGAGTCCGCCGCCAACCTGAAGAGCGGCAACTACTACCACTCCCAGAGCATCGTTGCCAGGCCCGAGAGCCTGAGCCTCGACCTCTCCTACAACAGCCTCGAAACCGGGGACACTCCCCTCGGCAGGGGGTGGACCCACAGCTTCAACCTGAGTCTCGCCACGACCAGCAGCGGCCTACGGGTGAAGCTTGCCGACGGCGATTTTCTCGACTTCGTCCTTTCCGGCACAACCTACCTTCCCGCATCCACCAGCACTGACACCAGCAACATCGTTAAAACAACCGAGGGAAGCTACGTCCGGACCTTCAGGGACGGCCTCACCCAGACCTTCAATGCCTCGGGCCAGCTCACCGCCATAAGCGATGCGAACGGCAACACGACGACCCTGGCTTATTCGGGGAACGATCTCGCAACCGTCACTGACTCCACCAGCCGCAACCTCACCATCGGCTCCAGCGACGGCAGGATCATTGCCATCCAGGATCCGGCCGGCAGAATGACCAGCTTTGCCTACAGCGGCAACCTACTGACCTCGGTAACCGACCCGGCCGGCACCAGCTGGCGGTTCGTTTATGACGAATACGGCAGGATGATCCGGAAAACCGATCCCGGCAACAACACCAGCGAAAACGGCTATGACGCCGCCGGCAGGAACATCAGCAGCACCGATGCCGAAGGCAGGACAAAAACCATCAGCTACAATGCCACGGGCAGCAGCAGCGTCACCGAGAAGGACGGCAGCGTCTGGACCCACGCCTACGACCCGACCCTGAACGTCCCCACGGCGACAACCGATCCCTTAGGCAACACCGTACGACGGAGCTACGACGCCAAGGGCAACCTGCTGAGCATCACCGATCCGGACGGAAACACGACCCGCTACACTTACGACGCGGCCAACAACCCGCTCACCGTGACTGATCCCCTGGGCAACACAACCAGCTACACCTACGACAGCCTGGGCCGGGTGCTGACAATCACCGACCCGGATGGCCGCATCACCATTAACAGCTACGATGAAAGAGGGAACCTGCTGCGGAGCGTAGATCCCACGGGGGGTGCCTACCTGTTCGCCTACGATGCCGCCGGCAACCTGACAAGCGTAACCGACCCGCGCGGCAACAGGGTCGGCTACGTTTATGACACCTACAACACTATCGCCGCGATCACCGACCAGAACGGAAAGACTATCCGCTTCAGCCATGACATATCGGGTAACCTGCTGACCATGAAGGATCCGGACGGCAAGATCACCACCTACTCCTACGATGCACTGAACCGCCTGGTCGCCATCACCGATCCCCTGGGAACCACCACGAAATTCACCTACGACAACCTGGGTAACCGCACCGCCGTAACTGACGGGAACGGCAACCTCACCAGCTACACCTACAACTTCAGAAACAAACCGCTGACCATCAGGGATGCGCTCGGCAGCACGACAACTCTTGCCTACGGCGGCTGCGGCTCCTGCGGCGGCGGGGGCAACGACAAACTTACCTCCCTCACCGACGCCAACAACAACCTGACCGGGTACGAGTACGACCAGCTCGGACGCCTTGCCCGCGAGACCGACCCTCTCGGCAATGTCACCGGCTACGGCTACGACTCCCGGGACAACCTCACCGCCAGGACCGACGCCAACGGCAGCACCGCTACCTATGCCTACGACGCCAACAACCGCCTGCTCAGAAAAACCTACCCAGACGGGAGCGTGGAGAGCTTCAGCTACGACGCCAGAGGTAATATCCTCACCGCCGCGAACAAACATATCTCCTACGCCTTCAGCTACGACGCCAACAACAGGATGCTCTCGTCCACCGGCTCCAACAATGGGACCCTGAAGTACGAATACGACCCGGCCGGCAACCGTACCACCATGGTCACCCCCGAAGGTGAGCGGATCAGCTACCGCTACGACGCCGCCAACCACCTCACCGCCATCGTCTCGCCCCGGGGGACCTTCGATATCACCTACAACGACCTGGGCAGGAGAACGAAACTCAGCTATCCCAACGGAGCAACCATAAGCTACCGCTACGACAACTCCGAACGGCTGGTGAAACTGGAGCATAAAACAAGGCACGGCAGGACAATCGACAGCTTTTCCTATACCCTGGACCGGGTCGGCAACCGCCTGAGCACAACCGAAGCCAACGCAACCACCAACTACGGCTATGACGCCATCTATCGTCTGCTTTACGCACAGCAGAGCCGTCGCCACAACAGCAGAGATAACGAACAGTACAGCTACGATCCCGTCGGCAACCGACTTATCGGGCCCCACCAGCAAACCGGCTACAGTTATGGAACCGGCAACCAGCTGCTTAAGAACGATCAGGCAAGCTTCACGTATGACAAGAACGGCAACCTTGCCGAGCGAAGCCTGGACAACGATCAGCATGGCCACCACGGCCATCAAAGTACGTCCTGGAAGTACACCTTCGATTATGAGAACCGGCTGGTGAAAGCCGAGAACGGCGCCGTCAACGTGAGCTTCGCCTATGACCCGTTCGGCAGGAGAATCGAGAAGAGGACCGAGATCACCGGTCCCGGTGAACGCGGTCATGACGTAGAGGAGGGGATCACCCGTTACCTGTACGACGGGATGAACCTGATTCGGGAGACCCGAGAGAGGCACCGCCATGCCGGCCGTTCCGAGACGATCAGCTACCTCCATGGCCCGAACATCGACGAGCCACTGGCGGCCATGAGTGACCACAGGAGTTGGTACTACCATGCCGACGGCCTGGGAAGCATCGTGGCGCTTACGGACAGACATGGTACCGTGGTACAGGAATACAACTACGACAGCTTCGGCAACCCTGATCAGCGGGGAGAGAACATCGATCAGCCGTTCTCGTACACAGGAAGGGAGTGGGACCGGGAGACCGGGCTGTACTACTACCGCGCACGGTACTATGATCCCAAAATCGGTAGGTTCATCCAAAAGGATCCGATATCATTCGCTGGCGGGGATGTGAACCTTTACGCTTACGTCTTAAATAATCCGATTAATCGATTAGATCCGTTCGGACTTTGGAATAGCAAAACATTTCCTACAAATATCAGCAACTATGCCAATAGTGCACTATATTGGCCTGGATCAAAATATCAACCAATAGGGCCTTTTGGTAAAATTTGTGGCGCAGAAGGAACTGTTGAAGCGACTTGGATACCAGATATAACACCGGAAGCTTGCCGAAAACATGACGAATGTTATGACAAATGTGCAAAAAAATGTGCCGGATATGATTGTAAAAAAATATGTGACTCGAAATTGTTTAGATCAAATCCACCGTATGGAACAGCAACAAAACTATATGGAAAGGATGCATATGACGCTGCAAAAAGAAAATATGGCTGTAACAAATGCAATTAATGCATTATTAAACATACTTTCAAGATCAATACTTATATATTATGCGGTTGCCAACTTTATAGGAATAATATGGTTCTTTGGAACACTGAGTTTCATAGACATATTGAGAGGATCATTATTTGTAATATCAGCATCTATCATAGGTTTGTTTTATATGAATTTTTTCAAAGACAAAACATCAACATTGATATATATCTCATTTTGTCTAATCGGTATTATTTCATGTCTTTTTATGAGCATGGAATTTTATTTCAAAAACTATGGCAATCTATATGATTATTTAGAACAATCAACCATAATTGCATGTTTTGTTTTTATGATAACGCGAAAACTAATTGTCTATAACAAAAGTAATAAAAATAGAGCATAGTTCTTTTTTGTTATTTATAACAGGCCATTGAAAAACAGAGAAAAGTCCTGATTTACAGCATTGTTTTAAGCTTTTACGCGTAAACTTCGTAATTACAGAGTAGACCAGCCCCAGCGGCACCCGTTCACCCGCTGTGCAGTTCTCCCAACAGCTCCGGTTGCTCCAGGGCCTGACGCAGGCTCTGCTTCAGTGACTCCACCTGCTCCATCCCCTCGGCCCGTGTCATCTTGCCCCCCTTATAGAGCAGGCGCAGATTCCCGCGGAACGCCTCGGCCATGGCCAGGGCGCGCTCGCCGGTGGGATCGGCCCGCAGGAGCATCGACTCGCAGGGGTGTTGCAGAAAATCCAGCACCCCCTCCTGAACCAGTGTCATGTACTCGTCCCGATCATCCTCCGCCAGCACATAGCGTGAAGCGGCCGAGAGGCGGCGCATGACCTGCTGCCACTTCTCCAGCCGGGACAGGAGCATGATGGAGTTGAAGATGCGCTTGTTGGTGCCGAAGGAGAACAGGGTCGGGGCGACCACGCTGCGCAGCAGGGCGTCGTTGGCGCTCTGGTCGTACCTGCAGACCTGCTTGGCCCGTTCCCAGGTCTGCTGCTCCACGAAGGTCTCGAAGCGCATCTCCCAGTAGGTGTGCTTCATGGTTGCCGCGGGAAAGGAGCGCATGATCTTGTAGGGAACGTAGTAGTTGTGGGCGATGACATCCGCCGCCAGATGGCTGAGATAGCCGTAGGCGCAGGCCTGCTGGTCGTCGTTTCCGGCCACCAGCAGCACCTTGTTGCCCACGCTCCAACGGTGGCAGTTGAGCAGGTAGTGGGTGTACTTCTTTCCCAGGGTGATGTCGGCGGCGATGCTGCCGTACAGGTAGTCCAGGGGATGGGCAGCCAGCAGGGCGGCCAGTCCGGCCGGCAGCAGTTCCGGGTGGGAGAGGATATGCAGCCCCACCTGCAGGTGTATCCCCCCTCCCCAGGCATCGGCCGACTGGGGGAGGCAGAGCAGGCAGAGCAGCGCGCAGGCAATGATCATGGTTCATCCGTTCTTTGGTTTTGACA
Organism: Pelobacter propionicus DSM 2379; assembly: GCF_000015045.1. Taxonomy (GTDB): domain Bacteria; phylum Desulfobacterota; class Desulfuromonadia; order Geobacterales; family Pseudopelobacteraceae; genus Pseudopelobacter; species Pseudopelobacter propionicus. The sequence continues at coordinate 95,729 of NC_008609.1, read as the reverse complement.
GGAACGGGAACATGCTGCTAGAGTTCCCGGCATGATGGTACCCCAGTTTCCCGATCGATTCAACAGGAGCAGCCGGCCGTGACCCACAACCTGAATCAAGCGCTCGTGACCGCATCCCTCAGGGCATACCTGCAAGGGCTCCAGGAGAGCGGTGTGGACGGCATACCCGCCTCACTGGCCGGTATCTCCCCCGCCACGGCGGTGGAGATACCGCCTGATACGCCGCCTGAACCTGATTCACCGGCAGCAACGCAAGCTCCCCAGGCGGTCGCCCCCCCCGTGGTGGAGCGGGAGTCCCTGGAAATCATCAGAAGCGATCTGGGAGAATGCCAGCGCTGCAAGCTGGGAGCCACCCGAACCCACCTGGTATTCGGCACAGGCAATCCGCGGGCCAGGCTGGTCTTCGCGGGGGAGGGGCCCGGCAGGGACGAGGATCTGCAGGGAGAGCCGTTCGTGGGCGAGGCAGGCCAGGTGCTCAACCGCATCATCACGGCCATGGGGCTGAAACGGGAGGATGTGTACATCTGCAACCTGGTCAAGTGCCGCCCGCCCGGGAACCGCGACCCGGAGGCGGATGAAATCGCCGCCTGTTCGACGTTTCTGCTGCGCCAGCTGCGCTCCATCAACCCGGAGGTCATCGTGGCCCTGGGCAAGTTCGCCGCCCAGACCCTGCTGGCCACCAAAGAGCCGATCTCACGGCTACGCGGCACCTTCGGCGAATTCCACGGCATCCCGCTCATGCCGACGTTCCACCCCTCCTACCTGCTGCGCAACCGGGGCAACTCGGCCCCCTTCTGGGAGGTGTGGGACGACATGACCAAGGTGTTGCTCCTGCTGAAGCTGCCGGTGCCGGAGAAGAGCAGGAAGCGCTAGTCCCTCGTAGCGCTTGTTTTTTTCTCACCAAACCCCTCCAAACCTCCCCTTGTCAGGGGAGGCTTAAAGGCTTCCCCCCTGATAAGGGGGGACCGAGGGGGGTTGGTTGTGGATGGTACGCCCTCACCTTCCCTCAGATACCCTGCGGTCGCAGCTGCACCGCCATCATGGTGGCCGTCATCCTGGCCACCAGCTTTTCCCCTCCCCCCTCGCCTTTCATGACGCCATCGGCCTCGCAGACGATGATCCTGCGGCCGTTGCGCATCACCCGGCCCCGCGCCAGGAGCAGTTCGCCCGCCGCCGGGGCAAGGAAGTTGGTCTTGTACTCCACGGTGAGCACCTCGTCCTCGGCCCGCATCAGGGTCAGCGACGCATAGCCGCAGACGGTGTCCAGCATGGTGCCGATGATGCCGCCGTGGAAAAAGCCGTTGGTCTGGCTCAGGCCGTGCCTGAAGGGGAGTTCCAGGTCGGCCTCCCCGGGAGCGAGACGCATCAGCCTGGCAGCCAGCGTCTCCATGGTTCCGGTGGTGGCAAACCTCTCCCGTATGCGCGCCTCATACTCAGGATTACGTACAGTGAAGCTCAACAGAATCTCCTTGCTGGTGTGATTTCGTCCCTCAGGGCTGCTGGACCGGCTGCTGGCCGTCGCTCGCCGGAGCCACGGGGGGTACGGACGCTGGCGCAGCAACGCTTCCGCCATGCTCGGGACAGCTCTCCATCGGCTCGGTCCCCTGGACAAAGAACTCGACCCGTTTCCGCGGGCAGTCCGGCGTCGCCAGAAAGCCGGTGGCGGGATCGATGGTTACGGAAACCACCGTATCCGGCCGGGTGAAGTCGACCGCCGGCCGGGAGGCCAGCGCCTGATCCATGAATCGCCCCCAGATGGGCGCGGGGACCGCACCGCCGGTAAAGCCCTTCCCGCCGGGCCGCGGCTTGTCATGCCCCACCCAGATGCCGGTTATGATCTGTGGGGTATAGCCCACGAACCAGGCATCCCGGTAGTCGTCGGTGGTGCCGGTCTTCCCGGCCGAGGGACGTTTCAAGCTGAACTTCTTCAGGCTCTTGGCGGTGCCGTAGACCATGACATCCCTCATCATCTGGGTGGTGACATAGGCGCTTGCCGGGGAGAGGACCGGCGTCAGTGCCGGGGGATTGTTCGTCCAGCTCTCGTGCCTGCGGTCGTAGATGCGGATGATGCTGCGCGACTTGGGCCGCGAGCCACCATTTGCCAGGGGGGCGTAGGCAAGCACCAGATCGTGCAGGGTGACCTCTTCGGTTCCCAGGGCCAGGGTCAGATCGTGTCGCGCCCGCAGGGGAAGCCCCAGGCGGGCAGCGAAATCGGTAAAAGCGGGGACGCCCACCGCATCCAGCAGCTTCACCGTGATGACGTTGTTGGAGTAGGCCAGGGCCTGCCTGAGCGACAGGTCTCCGAAGCGCTCTCCGCCGTAGTTGCGCGGTTTCCAGGTTCCGGCACTGCCGCTGCTGTAGCTCTCCGGCCGGTCGTTCCAGATGCTGGCGGCCGTATAGCCATTTTCCACCGCCGCGGCAAAGATCAGCGGCTTGATGGCCGACCCGGGCTGACGCCTGGCCGACAAGGCGCGGTTGTAGCCGTTCCCGTCGGAGCCTGTGCCCCCCACCATGGCCAGCAGGTCGCCGTTGGCCGGGTCCAGGCAGACCAGCGCGCCCTGGAGTTGTGGCGATACGCGCCTGACCCCCTCGCCAAGAGTCTTCTCCGCCAGCTTCTGGAGTTTCAGGTCCATGGCCGTGGTCACCTCCAGCCCCCCCTGCTCGACGATCCCCGCACCGTACTGCTCAATCAGCCTGCTCCGGATATGGGCCACATAGGAGGGAGCCGGGCCGGGAGGAATGACCGAGGGGGGATGGACCCGCAGGCTCTGCTGTTTGCCGCGGGAGATCATACCCAGCTCCACCATGCGCTTGAGAACGACATCCCTGCGCGCCATGACATTGGACGCCTTTCCCCGCGGATTGTAGACGCCCGGCGCCTTGGGCACCCCGGCCAAAAGCGAGCATTCGGCCTCGCTCAGCTGCTCGGGGTTCTTGTCGAAGTAGAGGCGGGCGGCCTGGGCGATTCCCCAGGCCCCATTCCCGTAGTAGATCTCGTTGAAGTACATCTCCAGGATCTGCTTCTTCGTGTACTTCTGCTCGAACTCCAGGGCCATGCGCCCTTCCTTCAGTTTCCTGTCGATGGTCTTCTCCCCGGACAGGTACCGATTCTTGATCAGCTGCTGGGTGATGGTGGAGCCCCCCTCGGCCATTCTTCCCTTGACCACATCCTTCACCAGGGCCCGGGCGATACCGCGCACATCGATGCCGCTATGCTCGTAGAAGCGGGCGTCCTCCACGGCGATGACCGCCTTCTGCAGGAAGCTGGGGATGCGGTCGATGGAGACCCAGTACCTCCGCTCCGGGAGGATACGGCCAACGAAGCGCCCCTGGTTGTCGAAGATCCTGATGGAGCTGTAGCCCCGCGGCAACGTGGGGTGGCTGGCGAAGCTCTCCCGGGCCAGGAGCGGGGCGGCGGGAATGAGGAGGAAACTGCACAGCAGGATGAAGCAGATCCATTTTCTTGCAGAGAGGGATGGGGTGAAAATCACGGTGATCGTGTACTCCTTGTGGGTGATAAACGTACATTGGCATGTGGGAGCTGCCGGAGAGAGCCCGTCCGCGCGAACGCGCGGCAGCTCCCCAATGCCGTTTCCAGGATACATGCGACAGGCATCTCAGGCACACACCTGATCCGCGTTGTTCTGGATTCGGAAACAGATGTGAGCCTCTGATTCATTGCTCCGTACCGTACCAGCGCCTGACCACGAAGCCGTCCTGCTGCCTGATCCCCACGGGCCAGGCATCCAGCGGCCGCCTGCTGGCCATGATCTCCCCCAGGCGCCGAAGCAGCGGCGTGACCACCACGCCACCCTGCCCCGGCCTGCCGCACTCCAGGCGGCTCTCGATGACCGTTTCCCGGTCCAGGACGATGATCACATGACCGCTCCAGACGATCAGGTCCAGCGGCTCCAGAAGTTGAGCCAGCTCCCGCTCTCCCCTGCCCGCCACGGCAAGGCCTTCGCCGAAGTTCACCAGGCTGGAGGTGTTGCGCGGCGTCCGGCCATGTGTGGCTGCATAGAGCAGACCGGAGCAGTCCAGTCCCGCCAGAGTCAGCCGCCGCTCCTCGGCGGGCGAAAAGGATCCCCGGTAGTACAGCCGCAGCAGTTCGGGCACCCCCTGGTGTACGTTGCCCCCCCACACATAGGGGCTGCCCACGGAACTCCTCATGGCGGCCAGAATGGCCTCGCGCCCCGGCAGCGGCCGGACAGGGGATGGGGGGAGCTCGTCATGCAACTCCACGAAGCGGCTGTCCAGGTAGAGCGAACCGCCTGGCGGCACGGGATAGTCGTCCGTCTCCACCCGGTAGACGGTTGTCTCATCCTGGCGAACCTCGGCCAGCAGCCTGAATACCGTTCCCGCTAGGGCGATGAACTCCAGCTCCCGCACCTGGCCGCAGCTGTCGCTCTTCAGGCTCATGCCATCATGGCCGCCGAACAGGTCGGCAATTGCCGGGCTGTTCAGGACCGGCGTGGCCAGGCGGGCAACGGCATACTGGCCGGCCTGGGCGTACGCCGACACCAGGCAGAGCAGGAGTGCTACCAGGAGCGAGGAGAAGAGGCTAGCCATGATTGAAGGCCTGGCGCACCAGTTCCTTCTGGGCCATGGTCAAACGCTGGACGGAGAGCAGTTCCCTGAGAACGCGGGAGGAGAGCCCCGGCAGGAACAGGGTGAACCAGATCGCCGGGGTGCGGGGATTCTTGAGGATCACCAGACGGATATTGGGGCGCCCCTTCCAACGGGCGCTGCGGGCCACCATGGAGATGGTCTCGGCGGTGGACTGGTAGGAGGCGATGAACTGGTGCACCGCCCCCTCCTTCAGGTGCGGATTGGAGAGGCAGGCATCCACCACCGGCGCGGTTCCCCGGCGCGCCAGGGTCAGCTTGGTGCCCAGCGGCTGGGTGGGAAGGCGTTGAACGATGCAGCGCTCGGCCAGCATACGCAGATCAGCCGTCACGCCGGGCACGAGGCAGATTCTGGCAAGATCCAGGATGTACAGGCGGGGGAGCAGTGTCTGGGCGATATGGGCGGGAGTCTCGGGATGGCAGGCCAGGACGGAGATGACCCGGTGATGCTCCAGCAACCGTTTGGAGCAGTACAACGTTGTGAAGAGCTCTTCCGGCAGGCAGCGCCGTTTCAGCAGCGCCAGCAGGTGATTCTCGTCCAGGGCCGGGTTGCGCAGGGCAGTCAAAAGCAGTTCACCCTCCTGGCTCTGCATGATCTGAAAGAGCTCCTCCTTGTCGGCCGTCAGCGCCTGCTGAAACTGCCGCCCTGGATCATGATCGATCCCCGCCGGCCCTGTCTCCTGATCCATACCCGTCCCCGTCCCTGTCGGACGAAGCAGTGCCGCCCCTTGTTGCCCGGTTGCGCGGCACAACGCTTCGTGATAGAAGAGTGACCATAGTATCATTCACCGTCTGCTCTTGCCACCAGGAAAACGCCCATGGCCACCGTTTTCAGCGACAGCCCGCTCCCCACGGCAAGCCGGATCGCTGACGACGATCTGGCTGAAATCGGCGTTATCCTCGCAACGAGGCGCAACTTCGGCATAGCCGACTACAAGGCGAACTGCATGAAGCGCCGCGTGGCCATCAGGATGCGCGCCAGCCGTTGCCACACTTCGGCCGAATACTGCTGCCTGCTGCGCCACAGCGAACAGGAGCTGGACCTGCTCCAGAAGACGCTCACCATCCATATCAGCCAGTTCTTTCGCAACCCCTCCCTGTTCGACACCCTGCGCCAGCGGGTGCTGCCAGACCTCTTTGCCGTCGCCCTGACACGGCCGGACAAAAGCCTGTCCATCCGCTGCCTGGGGTGCGCCGGCGGCGAGGAGCCCTACAGCCTGGCGATCCTGCTCAGGGAGCATTTCCCCCGGGAGCTGGCACGGACAACGACCCTGATCGCGGGAATCGATATCGACACCAAAACGCTGGAAACGGCGCGATTGGGGGAGTATGACGGCGACCGCTTGGCTGCGATACCGGCGGAACTCCTCAACCGCTACTTCCGGAAGCAGGGGGAGTGCTTCCGGCTCAACGACGAGATCCGGGAGATGGTAACCTTTTCGCGGGAGAATATTGTCGACAAGGGGAGCCACCCTGCCTGCGACATGGTGCTCTGCCGCAACACCCTGATCTACTTCTCCCGGCCCGAGCAGGAGCGGATCCTGGAGGGCATCGCCGACATGCTCCCCCTGGGAGGCATACTGGTGCTGGGCAAGTCGGAAACCCTGCTCGGAGCGACACGCCGCCGCTTCACCCCCATCTGCCCGGTGGAACGGATCTATCGCAGGATCGGGTAACGCCGGTGACTGGTTGTCCGTGGCTCGTGACCAGTCACGGCCGGCACCCGGCCTGAATCTACCGCCACATTCTGGAGGCATACCATGCGTATCCCCATAGGCTATAAATTCATTCTCGGATTCATCGTGGTCGTGGCCGCGGTAGCATTCAGCCCCCAATTGGTGGGGTTGCTGGGCTATTCGCCGGCAATCAGCAGCATCCTGGGGTATGTCGTGGCGCTGACAGCCGGCCTGATCCTGGGTTGGCTCTTCTCCAAACGCTTCACCGCCAACATCGGCAGGCTCGCGCAGGCGGCCGAATCCATCAGCCGGGGCGACCTGACCCGTGACGTTGCCTTATCCCCCTCGCGCATCCCGGACGAGACCCACGACCTGGCCAGCCTGATCAACCTGATGCTCCAGAACCTGCGCGACCTGGTGGGGCACATCAAGACCACGTCGCGCCAGCTGACCGATTCGGCCCGCGAGATCAACTCCACCGCCATGGAGATCAACGCGTCCACCGAAGAGGTGGCCCGCACCATCGAGCAGATCTCCCACGGGGCTGAAACCCAGGCCGAGATGGTGGAGCGGAGTTCCCAAACCATCCGCGAGATGGCCATCTCCATCGAACTGGTGGCTGCCCGAGCCAGGGAGACCTCCGCCGCGGCACGGGAAACCAGCCAGACCGCCCGGCACGGCGGCACCCAGGCCACCGACTCCCTGGAGCGGATGAAGGTCTTCTTCGACCGCCAGGAAGCCATCGGCCGGCAGTTCGACACCTTCAACGCCAGGCTGCAGAAAGTCAGCAAGGTGGCCATCTTCATCGGCGAGGTTGCCCGCCAGACCAACCTGCTGGCGCTGAACGCCTCCATCGAGGCGGCCCGGGCCGGCGAGTACGGCAAGGGATTCGCGGTGGTGGCCGAAGAGGTGCGCAAACTGGCGGACGGCTCAGCAACTTCAGCCTCGGAGATCGGCGAGATGATCGAGGGCCTGCGCGAGGAGAGCCACCGGCTTCACGACAGCATCCTGGAGAGCTCTCGCACCATCAACGAGGGGAAGAAGAGCATCGACGTCGCCGCCGGCGCCTTCCAGGAGATCATCAAGACGGTTCTTGAAACGGAGCGCAGGGCCACCAGCATCGCCGACCTCTCCCATATGCAGCTGGAGGGGTCGGGGAACATGGTCAAGGCGGTGGACGAGATCGCCAGGGTGGCCGACGGCAACGCAGCCGCGACGGAACAGGTTTCAGCGGCAACGGAAGAGCAGCTGGCAGCCATGCAGGATATGGCCCTTGCGACAAGGGATCTGGCCGACCTGGCGGAAAAGCTCTTGACCGTGGTGGAGCGTTTTCAGGTCACGCCTGGGGAGCAGGAACGGTCATGAGCAGCAGGTCGCGTTACCTGATCTTCGCCCTGCCGGGAGGACTCTACGCCCTGGAGTTGGGCCAGGTGGCGGAGATCTGCGAGCCGAAAGAGTTCTGGCCGGTTCCGGCAGCGCCCTCCTGCTATCGGGGCGCCATGAGCTTCCGCGGCGCCATCACCGCTGTCATGGATCTGGCGGCCTTCATGGGGCAGCCGGATGAGCGGGAAGCGGAGAAGCTAATCGTGCTCCATCCCGAAATAGCCTCCCTGGCGTTTCTGGTGCGGCGAACCCTGCGCATCGTGACGGCGGACCAGGTTGAACTTCGCCAGGTGGCGGACGAACCATTCATCATCGGGCTTCTGGCGCTGCCCGAGGGGGAGGAGGCCAGGCTGCTGGACGCGGAGGCGATCACCATGCAGGCCACGGCTACCATCAACGCATCCCCACCCCATACAGAGTGACTTTCTTTTCACCCCTCAAGCGGACACGCCTCTCCGGCAGCATCCTCCCGCCTGTTCCCCCCATTTCATTCCCGACGACAGCACCCTTCCCTCAGAGCAAACCTTTACAGGCAATTGAACTCGGGTATCCTTTGAGGAGAGCTAACTCTTCGGCACAACCACGAACAGAACAATTTATACAGGGATGAAGGGGACGTAAAGCCGTGCAGGCAAGGCTTTACGTTTGAACCTGAAGACGGCAGTTAGGAGCTGCCGGAGAGAGCACATCAGGGCTATTTCGTCGTAATTCCTGGCGAAATGAAGCGCCAACAGCCGATACTGTCTGAGGCCCTTTGGGTGAGTTTATCGGCTGTAGCGAAATGAGTCTCGGAATTACAGAAATGGCCCGTCCGCGCGAACGCAGGCAGCTCCCAACTGCCGAATCTAGGTTGAATCCTGAAGACACCTGAGCTTTGATGTTAGCCCCGGCAGACCAAGGAGACGGCAATGAACAGCAGCAAGCCCCTGGGCGCACGCATCGACACTGAAAACCTGCCCCCCTTTGCCAACCACCCCCTGGCGGACTTCAGCCGCCACGACCAGCGGGACGCCTTCACGGCTGCCCTCGTCCAGGTGCGCTCACGCCTTGGCGCGCTCTATCCGCTGTTCATCAACGGTCAGGAGATCAGGACAAACGACCTGCTCCCCTCCGTCAATCCGGCCAAGCCTTCCGAGCAACTGGGCCAGGTCTGCCAGGCCGGAGTCGCCCAGCTGAACCGGGCCATCGGAGCAGCCAGGGCAGCCTTCCCCTCCTGGCGCGACACCGCTCCCCGGGAACGGGCCGCATACCTGCTGAAGGCAGCCGCCATCACCCGCAGGCGCGCCTTCGAGTTGGCTGCCTGGCAGGTGCTGGAGATCGGCAAGCAGTGGGACCAGGCCCAGGCCGACGTGGCCGAGGCCATCGACTTTTTGGAGTACTACAGCCGGGAGATGATCCGTCTGGCCGTTCCCCGCAGGCTCGGCCACGCAGCCGGGGAGCTGAACCTGTACCTCTACGAGCCACGGGGAGTGGCGGCGGTGATCGCCCCCTGGAACTTCCCCCTGGCCATCAGCATGGGCATGGCTTCGGCAGCCATGGTCACCGGCAATCCGGTGGTCTTCAAGCCCTCCAGCCTGACCCCCATCGTCGGCCACCACCTGGCGGAGATCTTCGCCGAGGCTGATCTTCCGGCCGGTGTCTTCAACTACGTTCCCGCCAGAGGGAGCATCGTGGGTGACTCCCTGGTGGATCACCCGGACATCAGCCTGATCGCCTTCACCGGCTCCCTGGAAACCGGCCTGCGTATCATCGAGCGCGCCGCCCGGGTCCAACCGGGCCAGAAGGCCATCAAGCGGGTCATCGCCGAGATGGGGGGCAAAAACGCCATCATCATCGACGAAAGCGCCGACCTGGACCTAGCCATCCCGCACCTGCTCTCCTCGGCCTTTGCCTTCCAGGGGCAGAAGTGTTCGGCTTGCTCGCGGGTCATCGTACCGGACGCGCTGTACGAGCGTTTCACGGAGCGCCTGGTGGAGGCGGCCAGAAAGTGGAAGATCGGCCCGGCCGAAGACCCCGGCTTCCCGATGGGGGCGGTATGCGACGCAACGGCACAGCGCAGGATTCGGGAGTACGCCAGGATCAGCAGCCAGGAGGGGAGACTGCTCTACTCCAGCCCGGTGCCCACCGGCGAGGGGTACTGGGTGCCGCTGACCATCATCGGCAACATCACGCCAGTGCACCGCATCGCCCAAGAGGAGATCTTCGGGCCGCTGCTGGCGGTCATGGCTGCCAGGGATTTCGACCAGGCCATGCAGTGGGCCAACTCCACCCGCTTCGCCCTGACCGGCGGAATCTTCAGCCGCAACCCGGAGCATCTGGAGCGGGCGCGCCGCGAATTCCGGGTGGGCAACCTCTATCTCAACCGCAAGATCACCGGCGCCTTTGTAGAGCGCCAGCCCTTCGGCGGCTCGGGCATGTCGGGGCTTGGCGGCAAGGCGGGCGGGCCCGACTATCTGCCCCACTTCATGGACCCGCGGGTGATCACGGAAAACACAGCATGATTCGTCATCCGGCGGACGCGACTTTCGAACAGAGAAGCGGCAGTCGGGGGCTACCGGAGAGAGCGCATCAGGGCTATTTCGTCGTACTTCCTGGCGAAATGAAGCGGCTACAGCCGATACTGTCTGAAGCCCGAAGGGCTGAGTTTATCGGCTGTAGCTTCATCAAGCCTTGGAAGTACAGAAATAGCCCGTCCACGCGAACGCAGGCAGCCCCCGACTGCCGCATGTGTAGCATAAGGGAGCAATGACCATGGCAGACCAGGCCCTGTTGCAGAAGATCTTTGTCGGCAAGGGATTCTCCGAGTACTGCTGGATCGACCCCCAGGAGATCGTGGTGGCCCAGTGGGTGCGCATGAAGAGCCTGTTCGGCTGCGACAGCTACGGCTCGGCCTCCTCGCCGCCCAACACCCCCCCACTGGCCGATTGCCGCGAGTTTTTCCGGGAATTCCGCCTGGGAGTGCTGTTCCACTTCTCGCGCCACTTCAACGACCCGGAAGAGCGCCGCGCCTGGTCGCGTGACGTGAACCGCGCCCTGGTGGATCTGGAGCGGGCCGTGTTCATCGCCGGCTACCCCAAGGCATTCCTGCTCTTCATGGACAGCTGCAACCTCTGCCGCGAGTGCGCCAGCTCCCGCGCAGCCTGCCGCAACAAGAAACTGGCCCGCCCCAGCCCGGAGGGAATGGGGGTGGACCTGTTCGCCACCGTTGCCAAGTACAACTACCCGCTTCAGGTTCTGGGGCAGTATGACCAGGAGCTCAACCACTACGCATTCCTGCTGATCGAGTAGCAACTCCCGACATCGCGGCGGATCTGGTCAGTTTTCGGCTTTACAGCATCGATTGCATCGCTTACGATTCGTGCCTTGTGTACACTGCGCTCAGACAACGCCGCTACGACGTAGCACAAGGCATCACCACATAGTGTGTGGTCCATGCCCTGGAGTCGCGAAAAAAGATTCGTGGTTCCAGCCTCCCCGGACGGGGAGTTCGGCCGGCATAGCTCCACCACCTCAGGAACCTCCATGACCATCCCCATCATGACAATCCGCTTCCCCGACTGGGTGGAGCCTTTCCTGGCCAGTTCACCGCGAACGTTTCCCACCCCTTTGGAGCGAATGGGGTTCGTTATCCAGCTTTCCCGCCTCAACGTATGCCATGGCAGCGGTGGCCCCTTCGGCGCCGCCGTGTTTGGCCGTGACGGTATGTTGATCGCACCCGGCATCAACCTGGTGGCAAGCTCCAACTGCTCGCTGCTGCACGCCGAGATGGTGGCCCTGGCCTGCGCCCAGCAAGCGCTGGGACGCTTCGACATCGGCGATGGTGGGCGGGTGGCCTGCGACCTGTACGCCTCCACCGAACCGTGCGCCATGTGCTTCGGCGCCATCCCCTGGTCGGGCGTGAGCGGACTGGTGTGCGGGGCGCGTGACCGGGATGCCCGTGCCGTCGGTTTCGACGAAGGGCCCAAGCTTTCCGACTGGGTAGGGGCGCTGGGCCGGCGCGGCATCAGCGTAGAGCGCGACCTGCTGCGCCACGAGGCCTGCTCGGTGCTGCGTGAATACGCGACAAAGGGGGGCGTAATCTACAACAGCGGTCCGACAGCGGCCCGACGCAACCGGGTTTCAAAGGAGCAAACGTGAAACGACATCTCAACATGCTGCGGGAATTCTCCATACCGCTCATCTCCGGCGTGATCGTCGCCCTTGTCTGGGCCAACATCTCGCCCGAGAGCTACCAGCATTTCGACCACGACCGGAACTTCGGCCCCTTCAGCTTCCACTTCATCGTCAATGACTTCTTCATGGTCCTGTTTTTCGGCATCGCCGCCGCGGAAATCACCCAGAGCTGCCTGCCGGGCGGGGACCTATACCCGCTGCGCAAGGCGGTCAATCCGCTCCTGGCAACGATTGGCGGCGTTGTCGGGCCGGTGCTGGTCTATGTGGTTCTCAACGCCCTGATGGGCGATCCCTCGCTGTTGCGGGGATGGGGCATTCCCACGGCAACGGATATCGCCCTGGCCTGGCTGGTCGCCAGCCTGGTTTTCGGCAAACGGCATCCCGCCATCTCCTTCCTGCTGTTGCTGGCCATCGCCGATGACGCCATCGGCCTGGCCATCATCGCCCTGTTCTACCCCGACCCCAACCTGCCGGCGGCGCCGCAATGGCTGGTGCTGGTCCTGAGCGGCATGGGGGCAGCGGCGCTGCTGCGTCGAGGCAACGCGCAGAGCTACTGGCCCTATATCATCCTGGGCGGGGGGCTGTCCTGGGCGGGGCTATTCATGGCCCACCTGCATCCCGCACTGGCGTTGGTATTCATCGTGCCGTTCCTCCCCCACCCTCACCGCGAAAAGAAACATCTGTTCGAAGAGGATATGCGGGATCTGTCACCCCTGGCAAGCTTCGAGCACGAATGGAAGGTGATGGTCGATTTCGGACTGTTCCTGTTCGGCCTGGCAAATGCAGGAGTGACGTTCGGTTCCATTGGAGCAGCCACCTGGCTGGTTCTGGCGTCGCTGGTCATCGGAAAAACCGGGGGGATCTTCTTCATGGGGTGGCTGGGCAGGCGGCTCGGTTATCCGCTCCCCTCACGGGTGGGTGGGAAGGAACTGGCGCTGGTCGGGTTGATCGCCGGCATCGGCCTGACCGTTGCGCTGTTCGTGGCCGGCGAGGCATTCACCGATCCGGCCCGTCAGGGGGCAGCCAAGATGGGCGCCCTGATGAGCGCCGGCTGCGCCGTTCTGGCCCTGGCAGCCGGCAGGATCATGAACGTCAAGCGCATCACATGAGCGGAGGCGGGCATTATCATGGCCACCTGATCTGGCTGTCGAGATCCCAAAGGCCATCGGGAGAAGAGGTCAGATGGAGTCGCAGAGAAACAGCGCCACCAGGGTCAGCAGGATGTAGAGCATGTACTGCTGCAGCAGCCCCCCCTGCAACCGGCGCACCCCGCTGAAACGCCGGTGCAGGCGCTTCAGGGCCGGAATGTAAACCAGCTCCAGCACCGCCTCGGGAACGTGGCTGTGGAAGCGGCTGGCCCGGGGAAAGGGCCCGGCAATGGCGGGAAGCTGGCTCTCCTGTCGCAGCACGAAGGAGAACAGTCCGGTCAGCATCTGGGCAAATGAGGAGGCGCTGTACTGTATGCGGGGCGCCGGGCGCTGGTAGCCGCAGCTCCAGGTGATGGTTTCTCCCCTGGGCGCGCGGGCCAACCGCCAACGGTACCAGAGGGCCAGAGCGGCCATCAGGGTCAGCAGGCCAAGGGCCATGAGCGTCACCATCCCAAACGGCGACAGAAGGGCCAGCGGCTGAAGGGCAGGCATCCCGGTCGGCAGGAAGGCCCGGGAGGCATTCTCCAGCAGGCCGGCCAGGAGAGCGGGGAACAGGCCGACAGCCAGGCAGACCAGCGCCAGCAGCCCCATGGGGAGCAGCATCTGCCAGCCGGCCTCATGTCCCTGTCCATGCTTGTGCGTGCGTGCCATTCCCAGGAAAACGATGCCGTAGACCTTGACGAAGCAGGCCACGGCCAGCCCGCCGATCAGCGCCAGAGCCGGCGCGGCCAGGGCGGTCATGGCAGCACTGCTGCCGTCCCCCTGCACCCCCCTGAAACAGCCCAGATAGATCAGCAGTTCACTGACAAAGCCGTTCAGCGGCGGCAGACCGCAGATGGCCACCGCGCCCACCCCGAACAGCAGGGCCGTAGCGGGCAGCTTGCGGCCAAGCCCCCCCATCAGGTCGATTTCGCGGGTACCACTGGCGTGGATGATGGAGCCGGCCCCCATGAAGAGCAGCGCCTTGAACACGGCATGGTTGAGGACATGCAGCAGCGCTCCAGCCATGCCCAGGAGCACCATGGCCGGCGAGTCGATGGTCCGCCCGATCAGCGCCACCCCCAGCCCCATGGTGATAATGCCGATGTTTTCGATGCTGTGATAGGCCAGGAGCCGCTTCAGGTCGTGCTGACCGATGGCGAAGGCCACTCCTGCCACGCCGGAAACGATCCCCAGCAGCAGCACGATGTATCCCCACCAAAGCGGAAGACCGTGGAAGAAGGAGAGGGTGCGCACCAGGCCATAGATACCCACCTTGAGGATGACCCCCGACAGGGCTGCGGAAACGTGGCTGGGCGCATTGGCGTGGGCCGACGGGAGCCAGATGTGCAGCGGCATGATGCCGGCCTTCATGCCGAAACCGAGCAGGGCGGCCAGGAAAACGGCCGTTGCCAGGGGAGACGAGGCATCCAGGGCGCCGGTAGCCGGGAAGAGCCAGGAACCATCCAGCAGGTTCAGCAGGGAAAAGAGGGCGAACAGGCCCAGGGTGGCGATGTGGGTGGTGATCAGGTACAGGGTGCCGGCCTCGCTCACCTCGCGCTTTTCATCCTCGGTGGAGACCAGGAAGTAGGCCGAGATGGCCATGATCTCCCAGGCGAACAGGAAGGTGACGGCGTCGCGGGCCAGGACCACGCCGGCCATGGCGGCCGTCATCAGGCCGAAGAAGAAGGTCATGCGCCGCACGTTGCCGGGATGGGATTCGGCGGGCCAGTAGCCGCGGGCGTACAGGGAGGCGCAGCCGGGAATCAGGAAGATGGGGAGCAGAAACCAGGCCGAGAGCGGGTCGATGCCGATCTCGGCCCGGCCGAAGGGGAGTGACCAGAAGAGCTGATAGGTTTCTGATGCAGCGGAGAGAAGCACTAGTATCGCCCCGGTCAGGCCGGTGCAGGCGGCGATCAGCATGAGGACTGTTGCCGACCGTTGACCACGAACCCCGCCCGATGGCGGAGAAATCAACAGCGGAACACCGGACAGGGCCGCCACAAGCGCGGCGGCCACTATCAGCAGACAGGGTGAAGCCAGCTCCTGCTCCATGACACTTACCTCCTGATGATGGTTTCCTCCATCGCCCGGATGGCGGCCATGATCTCGGCCGCGCTGCCGGTACGGTGCAACAGATCCTTGAACTGCTGGTCATGGAGCATGAACGCCAGCTTTGCCAGCAGATGCAGATGGGTTTTCACATTGGGCGTAATCAGGGTGAAGAGAATGCTGACCGGCTGGCCGTCGATGGCATCGAAGTCGATGGGGTTCTTCAGGAAGCAGAGGCTGATGGCAGATTCCTGAACCTGCCCCACGATGGGGTTGCGCACATGCGGGATGGCGATGCCGTTCCCCAGGGCGGTGGAGCCCAGGGCCTCGCGCGCCAGAAAGGTCTGCAGCAGGAATTCCGGATCCAGGCTGGGGGGGAGCTTCATGCGGCCGATCACCTGGCGCAGCGCCGATTCCGGGGTGTCGCCAGCCAGGTCGTAATGGATCCCCCCCGCCTCCAGAGCCTCGGAGAGCGTCGAGAGCCGCGGGGTTTCCGAGCCGCTGTCAAAGACATCCGGCGGGATGGTGATGTCGTGACTGGTGGCCCATTCCAGCAGGTCGACCCGGTTGATGCGGTAGCGGTCGTTCTGAAGATGCGCCGGAAGCCCCTGGTTTTTGATCCAGCCCAGGACCGTCCGTTCGCTGACACCCACAGCCTGTGCTATATCCTCTACTCGTAAAAACATTTCGAAATTCTCCATCCTGGTAGTGCGATGCGCCACCCAAGGACTTGGCGCTCCCAGGGCGGCTGACTGAAAACAATATGCCATCACCCGGTAAACGTCAATGCACTTCTGGGTGGCGAAAGGTGCCCGCACCCATTATCGCTGCCGTTGACCGCTCTTCCTGAACTCCCAGGGAGGGCGGGGATTGGCGTCGCGCCAGAGCCCACACTGGCTGAGCCGGGCGGCCTGTTCCGCGCCGATGTACTCCGATGCGTAGCTCCCAGCCAGATAGTGACGATAGGCCCAGGCCATCCCCTCGGCAACCATCTCGTAATTGATGTCCCGCCCGGAATAGCGGATCACCGCCACGCTGCGCTGGTACTGGTCGCTTTCCACGATCTCCGCCGTCACCTGGCGCCCCATGACCTTGTACATCAGCGTCCGCCGGGCAACGGCCCCGAAGGGCTGCCCGGGACGCTCAGGTTTTGATATTTCCGGGGCGTCAATGCCGTAAAGACGCACCGTGAGACGACTCCGGCCCGGCGTGGCCAGGAGCAGCGTATCCCCGTCAAATACGGCCCGCACCATCCCCTGGACGGTCTGGCCGGCGCAGGCATCCGTGCAGGTCAGGAGCAGCAGGAGCGCTGCCAGCAAAAAGTGGTTCATGGATAACTTCTCCCCACCCGTCACTTCATCGCAGCCGGATCGAACCACAGCGAGGCGTCGGCCAACGGTGTCTCCCTTGGAAGGGTGGGGTTCTGGATCCTGATGATGCGCCGGTTCTTGAGATTGGCTTTAATGATCGATGATCTGTTGTATTTCATGAAAATCGCGTCGAAGGAACCGTCCTTCCTCATTTTCCGGATCCCGGCTTCGACGCGTTTCGCGAGGGCTGCGTTGGTTTTATTGAAGAAAAAATAGTAGGGCCAGGGATAGTAGATCAGCAGATTCTTCTCGACGCCAAGATTGGGGATGGAACGCCGGCGGGCGGCAAACTCATTGAACACCTCGTTGATGCCGCGCGGGAAGAGATCGATGCGGTTGGCGGCGACCATGGTGAACAGACTCTCGTAGCCCGCCGTGTCAACCTTGATGCCATTTGCCTCGTAGATCGCCACATCGCCCCACCCGATCCCCTGGCCGATTCGTACCTTTCTCAGATCACCCGGATTTCGGATCCTGTCCATATCCGCCTGCCGCTGTTTGGCGATCAAGGCCACGCGGTATCCGAGAATGCCTTTTCGAAGCGGTATTCTCACAACGCGGTACTCCTTCTCCTTCCGGACGGATGTCCCTCCCCAGGCGATGGTGACCATGCCGGCCGGATTGCTCAACTCGGCAAAGGAGCGCGCCTCGTTCATGCCGGACCTGCTCGGCTGGAGCGTATACGGCCCGTATTCCGCCACGGTTTTGTCGAGAGCCGTCTTCAGGATTTCCAGCAGATCGCTGTAGCGCGAATCGGTTTCTGACTCGAAGGCGGGATAGATGACCTTGGATTGCCCTGTTGCCACCGTGGCAGTCAGTATGATGAACAGCACCGACAGTGCAAGCAAACGCATCATTGGATGCTCCCCACATCGAATTGTATCCAGGGCCTGTTTCGCCCCTCTTTTTCGAACTCAAACCCGTGCCGCAACGATAGAATGCACTACCCGCGCCAGTTCAGCCGGAGTATAGGGCTTGACAATTGCCCCGCAAAAGCCGTAGTCGCGGAAGCTGGCCATGACAGGGTTGTTGGAATAGCCGCTTGAAGCGATCAAGCGGGCACAGGGATCAAACGCCAGAATCTCTGCCGCGCTTTCCCTGCCACCCATCCCGCCCGGTACCGTAAGATCCATAATCACGTATGAAAACGGCTTGTTTCCTTCCTTGGCCCCAAGGTACATCCTTATTGCCTCTTCACCGCTGGCGCAGGTTGTCACCTCATAGCCCAGGTGTCCGAGTATTTCAGCCGCAAGCTCGCGGATCATCTCTTCATCGTCCATGACGAGCACTGCCCCTTCCGCTGGAACGTCACACTGCGTGACCCTTTCACCGGTCTCCTCTTCCAATGAGGTCTTTCCGGTCGAGGGCAGTAACAGGGTAAATGTCGTCCCTTCGCCGATCGTGGAGCGAACGTCAATATATCCACCATGCCGCTTCACTATGGAGTGGACTGAGGCGAGGCCAAGGCCCATGCCATGTGACTTTGTGGTGAAGTAGGGGTCGAAAATCTTTTTCCGCACATCTTCCGGCATGCCGCACCCCTGATCGGTGAACGAGAGTTTGACGTAGTCACCGGGGGGCAGTATGAACCTGTTTTCGCTCCCCAGGACCACATTCATCCCGTGCACGGATATCTCCCCCCCTCCCGGCATGGCTTGTACGGCATTGATGACGATGTTGTTGAACACCTGGCTGACTTGACCTTCATCAGCTTCGATGTCGTGGAGGGAATCGGGAAGCTGCACCACCCCCTTGACGTTCGTACCCCGAATGGCCAGGGACAATGATTCGTCTACGATCTTCCGTATCGATACGGTTTTCTTTACGGGAGCTCCGCCTTTGGCGAAGGTCAACAACTGGGTGGCGAGTTCGGTTGCCCGGAGGGCCGCTTTTTCAGCATTATCCAGGAGCTTGTCCGATTTTCCCGGCATGGCCAGAACCATGCGCGCCATGGAGATGTTTCCCATGATGCCGGTGAGGATATTGTTGAAATCATGGGCGATCCCTCCGGCAAGCACCCCCAGGGATTCGAGGCGCTGGGCGTTGAGCAGCCTGTTCTGCAGAGATTCGCGCTCCGTAATATCGGTGAAAATATCCAGACGGAGATCCCGGGAAAACTGGGTATTGACAATGACATGCCGGTCAGAGCCGTCCTTGCACGCAATAATCGACTCCAACGGCTGGATTGGCGTACCATCCACGAGGGCTGCGCGAACAACCGCCTTGCGGCGGGAGCTGATATACTCGCGCCTGTCCGGATCGGGATAGGCACGCAAAAACCATTCATCAAGCGTTGGAATGTCGGCAGCAGTGTAGCCGAACATCTCAATGAAACAGGTGTTGACATGTTTAATGACGTCGTCGCTGTCGCTCCATCTGACACCGACCGGCATAACGTCAATGAATGCCCTGAGGATTGTCTCGCTCTCCCGCAACACCTGTTCCGCAGTCTTGCGTACCTGTTCCTGCCGCGCTTCGGCAAGGGAGCGGGTCATTCCGACGATTGAACGATTGAGATTGTTCAGTTCGCCGAAAAAGTCACCTTCAGGGACATCCGCAGCTTCCGCCTCTCCCGAACTGACTTTCAGGGCATAGGTTTCAATCGCTTGCAACGGTATGATCACGTTTCGCCGAATAAGTTGAAAAGGAATGAAAACCAGGAAGACATTCAGGGTAACGATTGCCACAATGTTATTGATGGCAAAACGGTGCATCGATCTTTCCAAGAACCTGGGGGTCATGAAAAGGTGCACGACACCCACCTGGCTGCCATGGATACTGATTTTTTCCGTCCGGGACAACAACCCCCTGTTACGGATTTCGCCTTTCGACGGAACCGCCCGCCACTGTGGATCCCTCACAAAACCGGATATACCCGCGACACCGTCGGCCCCCCTGACGATCACACCGAAAACGTCAGGGTGCCGCATGGTGCTTTCGATAACCTTGTCAACCTGCTTGGTGTCAAAGTTCCACAGCGGGAGGGCAAGGCTGCTGGCAAGCTGGGAAGAGATGACCGTAAGATGATATTCCAGGTCACCGGTCCTCTGGCTCCGTTCCCAATAGTAATTCGCACTACCGAAAGCGGACAAAACAATGGTCATAACCGCTACCAGCGTTAAAACAATAATTTTTGTCACCGACGTATCGTGTCTTTTCATGGGTTCGGCCCTATTCAAACCATATCACTGGCGGGCATTCACGTCTTCCCTACACCAACTCGTTGGCATAGTTGAACTCGGTCGTATCCGCCATGGGGCGGCCGGCCTTGAAGGCGCCGATGATATCGGCCCAGGATTCACGTTTCGCCTGGCGCAGATCAATCAGGAACGAACTGCATCCCTTGTGGCGCAGCTCATTGCGCCGGCCGGTCAGGGAGAACGGAAGTGCCGCGCTGATGGTCTGCAAACCGTCACGACTGCTGACCGAATACTCCTCGCCGCGGTCCGATTGCAGAGGGATGTTGCTGTGCACATCCTTGATACGGATCTTGGTGGTCATGACCGGCAGGGGCGCATACACGATCACGCGCCGTTCAACGCCAAGCGGCGCAGCCAGCAGATCGCCCAAGTTGGCCGCGTCATCCTCCATGTAGAGGGTCACGCTCTCGGCCCCCAGTTCTTTCCAGGCCAGCAGGGACTGGCTGTTGAGGGTGAAGCAGCGGTGCCAGGCGGAGATGTGCAGGCCGGCCAGCTTCTTCAGCAGGTGGAAATGGGAGATGTTCGCCGCCTCGAACCGGCGGAAACCGGCGCCGTACAGCTGTACCAGAGTGGAGCGGTAGAGCGCCAGGTCGCGGTCGAAGATCATGAAGGGGAGCTGCCAGACGATGCGTTCCTCCGAGCCGCGCATGCGGGGCACCAGCGAGGGGAGCTGGTGGATAGTGGCCTTGGAGAGCTGCAGCAGGGTGCGCTCCGCCCCCAGCTGCAGCGGAAAGCGCCAGTCGCGGGGATTGTCCATGATCACGGACAGGGACTCCCGGCCACCGCCCGTGCGGCCCGCCTCTTCCAGCGCCATCTTCAGCTCCCGAAGCGCAGCGCCGCGGGCAGCGGCGATGTCTTCCCGGAAACCTTGCTGTGAAACCTTCTCGGCCAGTGCAGCGTACAGCCGGCCGCGGATCTCCCGGAAGGCAGCCGAGGGGATCAGCAGGGAGGGGAAATCGGGCGCTTCCAGGGATTCCAGGCGGAAGGGGGCTTCCCCGGTCTTGGCGAACTGCGCCTTGAGGACAGCCGCCATCTCAGCGGTGCGAGCCGGCTCCAGCCGCCCCAGGGGGAAGTCCAGGTCGAGACGGACAGCTGCGGCATCGGCCGAAACATGCAGGATGACCTCTCCTCCCTCCTCGACGGGAGAGGAGCATGATGCCGAAAGCTGTAAGCGGCAGGGGAGCTTTTCCCCCTTGACCGATTCCAGCCGCCGCATGCAGGCGTTCTCGCTCATGGTAAAGGCCTCCCTGGAGGAAACCTTGTACACCGCGTCCCCAGCCGCGAACCTAAAGGGGGTTTCCAACTCCACCAGGCTTCCGGCCTTTGCCTCCATGACCTTCCTGCGGTTGCAGAACAGCTCACGCACGGTCCAGGCCTGGCCGGCCATGTCGCTCTTCGGCTGCACCCGCAGGCGGTCGCCCACATGCAGGCTATCGCGGGTCTCGAAGCTGAGTCGGTTTCCCCTGATGGACTTGATCTGCCCCACGAAGCGGCCGGTGCCCCCCTTCTGCCAGGGGTTGGCGATATCGTCCGGCTGCTGGGATGCCAGAAACCCCTTGGTGGGGGTGCGGCCGAAGGAGTGCTTGAGCAGCCCCTTGGCAGCCGCGAGCGCCTCACCGCGGGAGCGCTCGGTTGCATCCAGCACCAGACGGTAGGCCTGCACCACGCTGGCCACATACTCGGCCGATTTCATGCGCCCCTCGATCTTCAGCGACCTGACTCCCGCCCTGACCAGCTCCGGCAGCATGTCGATGGCCGACAGGTCGTTGGTGGAGAAGAAGTACCCCTGCTTGCCGCGGTGGCTGTAGAGCCTGCGACAGGGCTGGGCGCAGCGCCCACGGTTGCCGCTGTGCCCCCCCAGATAGGAGGAGAAGAAGCACTGGCCCGAGATGGAGAAGCAGAGCGCGCCATGGACGAACACCTCGATCTCCAGCGGTGTTGCCGCCGCGATTGCCGCCACCTCGTCAATGGCCAGTTCCCGCGCCAGCACCGCCCTCTGAAAACCCAACTCCTGCAAGACCCTGGCACCCGGCGTGTTGTGCACGGTCATCTGGGTCGAGGCGTGCAGCGGGATGGTGGGGAAGTGGCGGCGCACCAGCCGCGCCACCGCAAGATCCTGTACGATCAGGCCGTCCACCCGCATACCGGCCAGGGCAGCCAGGGTATCCACCAGCTGGGGCAGCTCCTGTTCCTTGACCAGGGTGTTCAGGGTGACGTAGATCCTCCTGCCGTGGGCATGGGCATAGGCCAGCATGCGTTCCATCTGTGACAGGCTGAAGTTTTTGGCCCGGGCCCGGGCGGAAAAATCCCTAAGCCCGGCATAGACGGCATCGGCCCCCTTTTCCATGGCGGCGAAGAAGGACTCCAGGGAGCCGGCCGGAGCCAGCAGTTCGGGTTTGTGATCAGTACTGTTCATGGGAACCATATCTTTCGTGAAATAACCATGCCCCTTTCGGGACATGATACGTGAGACGTGCATTGTTTTTCCGGCTCTTCACCACGCTCATGCTCAGGCGAAACGCTCTTCCAGGTAGCGCATGATCGAGTCGGCACACTCATCCACGGAGGATGTTGCGCTATCAAGGCTGAGTTCCGGCGCCAGTGGCGCCTCATAGGGGGAGTTGATACCGGTAAGATTAGGGATCTGGCCCAAACGCGCCTTGCGGTACAGCCCCTTGGGATCACGACGCTCACACACCTCCAGGGAGGTGCTCAGATAGACCTCGCAGAACTCCCCCGGTGGCATAAGCCGGCGCACCATGTCGCGCTCCGCCCGGTAGGGAGAGATGAAAGCGCTAATCACGATCAGGCCGGCATCGGTCATCAGCTTGGCCACCTCCCCGATGCGGCGGATATTCTCTATGCGGTCCGCTTCGGTGAAACCGAGATCCCTGTTCAGCCCATGACGAACATTGTCGCCATCCAGCAGAATGGTATGCCTGCCCATGGCGTGGAGCCTTCGTTCCAGGCAATTGGCAATGGTGGACTTGCCGGAGCCGGAGAGCCCGGTGAGCCAGATCACGGCCGGCCGCTGCCCCTTGATCCGCGCCCGCTCCCCACGACTGACCTCCTGAAGCTGCCAGTACACGTTCGTGGCGCGGCGCAGGGTGTGCAGGATCATGCCGCAGGCCACCGTGGCATTACTGATCCGGTCGATCAGGAGGAACCCTCCGGTCTCGCGGTTATCCCGGTAGGGATCGAACGGAACGGAACGGGAGAGACACAACTCGACCTCACCGATGTCGTTCAGGTCGAGCCGGTCAGTTGCCAGTCGCTGAAAGCTCTCCGGCACGATCCGGTCCCTGATTCGGGTCGCCTCCACGGCAACCGTACCACCCAGACCCCGGAAGATATACTGTCGACCGGCAAAGAAGGGTTGCCGATCCATCCAGACTATCCGCGCCTTGAACTGGTTGGCCAGCTCCGGACGGCCGACCTCGGCGACGATCCAGTCCCCCCTGGCAACATCATGCTCGCCGCCCAGCTCCAGGGAGACCGCCATACCTGACTCAGCCTGATCGAGACTCCGCCGGTCGAAGCGGATCCGCGAAACGTCGGCCTGAGTGCCGGCCGGAAGGACACGTACCCGCTGGCCGCGCCTCACCGTTCCTCCCAGCACGCTGCCCGCATAGGCGCGATAGGTGCCCATGCCCGACTGGAGCAATCCCTGCTCTACATCGCGGCACCACCCATCGCCGGAGCGGGACCCCTTGATAACGTACTGAACCGGCATGCGGAAGGGCATGTCAGCAGAGCCCTGTTCCGGACGGACCCCCAGCAGCCAGTCAAGGATCGACGGTCCGCGGTACCAGGGCATGTGGTGCGAGGGATGCGTGAGGTTGTCCCCATGGAGCGCCGCAACCGGAACCAGGGTACAATCGAGCGGAAGATCGACAAACCCCTCCAGATCCGTCACCAGGCGGCCGCAACATGATGAGACCTCGTGAAAAACCTGTTCGGACCATGATGCCATATCCATCTTGTTGACAGCGAAGAGCAGGTTGCGGATTCCCATCATTGCGCAGATCAGGGCATGGCGCCGCGTCTGGGGCAAAAGCCCCTGGCGCGCGTCGATCAGGATCATGGCCGCCGCGCACTGGGAGGCCGCGGTGGCCATGTTGCGCGTATAGCTCTCATGCCCCGGCGTATCGGCCACCACGAATTTCCGTTCCGCCGTGGCGAAGTAGCGGTAGGCCACATCGATGGTGATCCCCTGTTCCCGCTCGGCCATCAGTCCGTCCAGCAGCAGCGAGTAATCCAAGTTTCCGCCGGCGGTACCGATTCGGCCGCTCTCCTCCCGCAGAATCCGGAGCTGGTCGTCGTACAGATTTCCGGTCAGATGCAGCAGGTGGCCGATCAGGGTGGACTTGCCGTCATCCACGCTCCCGCAGACCAGAAAACGCAGCACGCCATCTCCAGCAACCATCAGAAGTACCCCTCCTGTTTCTTCTTCTCCATGCTGCCGGCTTGGTCAAAGTCGATCAGGCGACCGCAGCGCTCCGAAAGCCTGGTCTGTTCCAACTCGCGAATGACCTCCTCCACCGTGCCGGCCAACGATTCCACCCCGGCCGTAAGGGGGTAGCATCCCAGAGTCCTGAAACGGATCATGCGCAGTTGGGGACTCTCACCCTGCTCCAGACGCATCCGATCGTCATCCACCATGATCCACTGGCCGTCCCGCCACACCACGGGGCGTTCCGCCGCAAAATAGAGCGGCACCACCGGGATCCGCTCCCGGGCGATATAGCGCCACACATCCAGCTCGGTCCAGTTGGAAAGGGGGAAGACCCTGAAGCTTTCCCCCGGGTTCTTCCTCAGGTTGGGGATGTTCCAGAGTTCCGGCCGCTGGCTGCGCGGTTCCCAGCGATGATTACTGTCGCGGAAGGAAAACACACGTTCCTTGGCCCGGCTCCGCTCCTCGTCGCGCCGGGCGCCACCGAAGATCATGTCGAAACCCTGCGTGTCAAGGACCGCACGCAGGGCCTCGGTCTTCATGATATCGGTATAGACGCGGCTGCCATGGCTGAAGGGGGTGATCCCTTGCTTAAGCCCCTTGTGGTTGGTGTGGCTGACCAGCCGCAGCCCCAGACGGGCCACGGTCTCCTCGCGGAAGGAGATCATCTCGCGGAACTTCCAGGTGGTATCCACGTGCAGGAGCGGAAAGGGGAGCGTCAACGGGTAGAAGGCCTTGAGGGCCAGGTGCAGCATGACCGATGAGTCCTTGCCGATGGAGTAGAGCATCACCGGCCGCTCCGCTTCAGCCACGGCCTCGCGGATGACGCGGATAGATTCCCGTTCCAGAATGTCCAGGTAGTCGGTGTGGTCGTTCATGGCGAAAGTTTTCCAAGATGATTAGTGAAAGGCGTCCGAACGACATGGCTGTATACCGTCGATCACCACTCGAAGGCAAAGTATAGGCTGGCATGAATTCTGACGTCAGGAGGTGTGTTCCAACACATTACCCCGACCCATCCAGCCAGCGAGAAATACGGACGGTACGTTCGGCCAGAGTCTTCAGGGGGGCATCGTTTTGCAGGTGTCTCTTCAGGGTGTTGCCGTGCCGACACAGAACATCAACGAGACGACGAGGATAGCAGCCGTAAATCATCAGGGAATCCGCGGGCACCGAATACAGGGAAGCGATCAGTCTCTTGGGCAGGAAGAGACGTTGCCAGAAGATGCGGATTCTATCGTACAGGCAGGCGCTTTCCAGGAGTTCGGCATAGGCCGGGGGAACCAAGAGCGCAAGACGCTTGTCACCGAAGAGCTGGGCCCGGGCCGTATCGAGGAGTTCTTTCGACATGTCTGCGGGGCGCAGTATCTCCAGGACATGGGGAGGAACATCGGCGCCCGCCAGCTCTTTCGCCAGCAGCAGGGCCAGGTAGACTCCCCGTTGCCACCCCCAACGCATCGCCCGCTCCACCAGCGCATCCCAATCGAGATCCGGAGCGAAATGCGTGATGACCTGGGCGATATCGCAGGAGGGGCGCAGGCCGAAGGCAAACTGGTGCTGGTGGGAGGTGTGAAGACAGAGGTGCAACAGAAAGTCCTCGGGGGCCAGGGTCAGCGCGGAACAGCCGGCGACCCGCACTGGCAGGACACCCCGCCACAACTCTTCGGGATCGATGCTGTAACGCTCACCCGGAGAGGTCAGGTTCCAGTGGATCTCGAAGGCTGCCTGCCCCTCCTTGACCATGCGGGGCAGGTGTTGATGAGCCTTGAGCGCGATATCCGCGGACAGAGGATGCAGGGAGACATAACCCATCCCCTCCAGGATCTCCGAAATACGCGTGACGTCGCCGGGGCGGGCCAGGACATCGATGTCGTTCATCTCCCTGAGCCCCATGTCGCCGTACACCGCCTCGGCCAGGAAGATCCCCTTGAGCAGGATCAGCGGAATCCCCTCCCCCTCCAGAGCGGTGAGCAGCCGACGCAGTTCGGCGTACAGCCGGAGGTTGCGCAGCGTATTGCTGCGGGATGCCCCACGGAGTTCATCGACGATTTCAACCGGAACGGCCTGTTCCAGCCCCTTCTCCCTGAGCCGATGCCAGAGCAAGGGGCGCACCCGCTGCTCTGCCGCCAGGGAGAGGAAATCCCGCCATTCCTCCGGCGACAGTTCGGAGAATCGCCCGGCATCGGCCAGGGGAGTATCCCGGCGCAGGGATTCGAGCAGGAGCCGCTGGAGATCCGTCACCCCCCTGTTGTCGGGCGATTCACTGGCTGGCGCCGTCATGGAACCTCCGGCCCCATCTGGCGGCTCCAGGAGAACTCGTAGCGCCCCCCTAGGGCCAGCAACTCTTCATGGCTGCCCGATTCGACAATTCGCCCCTTTTCCATGACGTGGATCATATCCGCATGCAGGGCCGTTGTAAAGCGGTGGGTGATCATCAGCGCGGTGCGGCCGGCAACCAGCCGGCGGAAGCGGAGCAGCCAGTCCGCCTCGGCCCAGGAATCCATGGCGCTGGTCGGCTCGTCCAGGATGATCAGTTCGGCATCCCTCAGGAATGCCCGCGCCAGGGCCAGCCGCTGCCACTCGCCGCCGCTCAGTTCGGCACCGCCGAACCATTTTCCCAGCACGGCCTCGTAGCCGCCCGGCAGACGGCTGACGGGCAGATCGGCCCCCGCGGCCCGGGCCGCTTCCCTCACCCGTTCCATGGATGGCGCCGCGGCGATGTCCCCCAGGGCGATGTTGGTGAAGGCCGTGTCGTGGTAACGTTGCGGCTCCTGGAAGAGCACCGTAATCCGCCGCCTGAGCTCCGGGAGCTCCAGCTCGCGGATATCCGTGCCGTCCAGAAGCAGGCGCCCCTGTTGCGGATCGTAGAAGCGGCAGAGCAGCTTGATCAGGGTGGTCTTGCCCGCACCGTTCTCCCCCACCAGCGCGGTGATCCGCCCAGCAGGTATCTGCAGGCTGAAGTTCTCCAGGGCTCGGGAGAAGGAGCCGGGATAGGAGAAGCTCACGTCCTGGAGGTCGATCCCCTGCCGCAGTCCCGGATGGGGAAGCGGCTGAGGAGCCTCGCCGAGCCGGGGCTCCAGGGAGAGGAACTCGAACAGGTTTTCCAGGAACATCAGGTTGCGGTAGATCTCCCCGGCGCTTCCCAGGAGGGAACGCATCATCCGCTGTCCCTGGAAGAACGCCTGGAAGAAGAGGGCCAGCCCCCCCAGGCTGACGGAGCCGTTCAGCGCCCGGTACGCCAGCCAGGCGAGGGGAGCCACCATGCTGGCCAGCCCGATCAGTGCCGCCATCACCTGGGCAACGACCTCGCTGCGGGCCAAGCGCACCCGTTCCCGGCGCAGCCGGTGGCGCAGGTTGCGGAACAGCCCCCGGAAGTGGGGGCCGAGGGCGAACAGACGCATCTCTGCGGCCGCCTCGCGCTGGGTGAGCAGCAGGTCGTAGTAGGTGGTCTTGCGCATGGCAGCGGTGTTCCGGAGCCGCCAACGGTGGAAGCGGATCGTATGCCGGAGCACGACCAGCAGGGCAGGCAGGGTACTGAACAGCAGCAGCAGGGGGACCCACGGGCCGAAGGTCAGCAGGACCCCTCCCATGGCCACCAGGGTGATCAGGCTCTGCAGCAGGGCGCCGCTGTTTTCGATCAGGGCGGCAGGCCTGCTGAGCGCATCGATGCGGGCGCGGTGCAGCTGGTCGTAGTACCCGGGATCGTCGTAGAAGGAGAGATCCAGCCGCATCCCCTGTTGGTGAATGAGCTCGTGCACATGGTCCTGCACCAGTTCGGACTGGGCCGTGCGCAGCCACCTGGCGATACCCTGGCACAGCTCCATGCCGATCAGCACCAGGGCCATGGCGCCGGCCGCCGGAAGCAGCGGTCTCAAGGCCGCCCACCCCCCGCCCGATCCGGTAATGGCGGCCAGGCCATCCACCAGCGTGCGCGTCAGGAAGACGGCGACCACCGGCAGCAGCCCCTGGAGCAGCAGCACCAGCAGCCAGGCGAGCGTCAGCCCTCCGGCGGCGTGCCGGACCAGCCGGAACGCGCGCGGCAGGTAGGGGAGCTGCTCCCTCAACCTCCCGCACGCCTGGGAGAGTTCCCCGATCACCGGAACCAGACCATGTACAGCACCCAGATCCCTTCCAGCAGCACCAGCATTCCCAGCATTTTCTTCAGGCCCTCCCGGTTTCGTATTGTACTCAACCAGCAGGGGCCCAGAAAACCGCCGATGGCCGCCCCCAGACAGAGCGGCAGGCAGAGGGTCAGGGGGGGGATCCCCTTGAAGCAGAGCCAGAGCAGGAAACTGAGCAGACAGATCGGGGCCTCGGCGAAATCGGTGGAAGCGATGGCCCCCTTTTCGCAGCGGTCACGGAACACGAGCTGCCCGCCGGCGACCAACGGGCCGAATCCGCCGCCGGAGAGCGCCTTGTTGAAGGCGCTGACCGAGCCCAGGAGGTAGACCCTGGCGTTGGTCAGCACCAGGGAGCGACCCCAGAGGATCAGCAGGCCGATGAGCGTCACCAGCAGGCCGATGTAGCTCTTGAGGATCAGGGGGGGAATCGATACCGACAGGGAGACACCGATCAGGGAGGCGAACACGCCGAACCAGATGAGCGTCACGGCGATGCGACGGTCGGTCGTGCCGGAGTTGAAATCGCCGTTGCCGTGGCGGTGATGGCGCCAGGAGGCGATGAACCCGCCGACCGCCTGGGAAATCAGCAGGGACGGGACCACATCGGCAACAGAGTAATTCATGAGAAGCAAAAACGGGCTGAGCACCGTGCCGTACATCATCCCCAGGGAGCTGTCGATGAACTCCATGATCAGGGCCGCCAGGGAGAGATAGGCTATTTCCATGTTTTGATACCCCTTCCCCCATAGTCTGTCGCAGGCAACTACGGAAGCGGCTCAGGAAAAACTCGCGACCACCGTGAACTGCCGATGTCCGGCGGCGCCGGTGATGATCTGGTCACCGCAGCGCAGCCAGGCGTGGGCTGCCAGGTTCTCAGACCGATTGTCCGCCTTCGCTACCCCCAAATAGAGGGTGGCGTTGATTCCACGACGCTTCAGCATCCATTTTCCCGCCACGGCTTGGGGGAGACAGACGCTCTTCCAGGGGGTGGTACCGGCCGCGGAGCGGACCGCCTGTCCGATCATGCTGGCCTGGCGAAGAGCGGAAGGCGTCAGGTGCAGGCCGGATTCGGTCATCCGCCTGCCCAATGAAACAGCCAGCCAGCGGAAAGGAATGGTAAGGATCAGAATGCGCACAACCCCGAGCAGCAGCAGGGCTTCCAGAAGCAGCAGCCGCTCGGCGCCATTGCGGCGGCGCCACTTGGCGGGCGCGGCGCGCAGGGTAGCAAACCATCTGGCCATTGTCGGCGCAGCCACGTTCCGGCTACCTCTTGTCATACCCAAGACTGCCCAGCAGCTCCCAGTCCATCAGCTGATCGATCAGTCGCAGGTGAGTGGCGGAAAGCCGATCAAGATATTCAGCGTTGCGATAGTATTCAGGCCGGAACGTCTCCTCTGCCTCCATCACCGGAAGATGGTCCCAGTGGGTCGGTTCTATCACCGCAGAAACAGCTGAAAAACGGGTAGCCCGGCGCCAACGAAACTGCTCGGCGATCTTTCCAAGCACCTGCTCCGGTTCAACCATCAGATCTTCATACCTGATAAGCCGCGCCCGCGAACCATGTTCACGGACAAGCTCGGACCATGCCCGGTACTTGCGCGTGTAGTTTTGACAGGCTTCTTTCATCAGTTCCAGACTCCAGTCACCTATCCGTTCATCACCACAAACCCAGCCCAGAAACTGTGCCGCACTGACGACCCAGGCATAGGGATGCTTGATTGTGACCAGAAAACCGAGGGAGTTCGTGACATACGCCTGAGCAATAGCGGGTGCGCGCCGGACAAGCTCCGCGCGCTGTGTCAGGTCTCCGGGGTGGGATGCGCCGCCGCGTCGGGCATAGGTGGCGGACGAGACGAAGTCAAACGCGGCAGTATCACCCGCCTGCCGGGACGCATCCCAGATCGCATCGAATGGCGCCGGTGGCAGATGCTTGCTGCCCAGGATGTAGCTTAGCATCTGAACGTCCGGGTAATTCCGCATAATCAGTGCCCGCAGGTAATTGGTACCGGTGCGGATTTCACCGTACTGTTTGATCGTGGTGATCATGGGGAACTCGGCCAGAAGCGGCGGAAGCTGTCCAGGTTCATGGTATGCCGGCTCCCCCTTCCTACAGATAACCGAATCGTCGCATCACCGTTGCATGGTCGGCCACGATCCGGGCAGCCTGTTCCTCGGACAACTCCTCACGCCATGAACCGACCTTCCCCTTGCGGAAAAAGTTCGTGGCCGCCGCACTTTTTTCCTGAAATCCCTCCGACCGTTCCTGCTCTTTCAGAATGTCGAACGCGCTGAAAGCCAGCGCCCTTTCAACCTGTGCTTCGCTGTAATCAAGCCCGGCAAAGCGGACCGCCCTGGAGAACGTCTCCAGGGGGGCAGCCTTCATATCTTCGTACCGCAACAGACAGAGCGGAAAGGGGGCGGCATCAACCCAGCTGAGAACATGTTCGCTCCAGGAAAGGAGTTTCTGACGCAATTGATTGAACAGGCGGTCGGATTTGCCGCAAAAGGTAAGAGACGAAAGACCCATCTTTGCTATGGTGGCGTCGTAATCCCAGCCGCTGTGATGGGCAAAGGAAACCGCCACATCCAACGGGTTGCGGACAAGGTAAATGGCCCCTGACGTTGCCTCTGCCGGGATCAGCGGGCGACTATCCGGTAGCAGGGTATAGGCGTCGTGGATCTTCATGAAGAGCGGTTCTTCTGCTGTCTCGGCCAGATGGCGATACAGTTCCGGCCGCAGCCGGTCGATCTCCTCGGCAGTCAGGTCTGATGCCTCAATGCCGATACTGTCATCGAAGAGACCGCGGGCACTGGCTATGGGCGTATGCTCCAGATCATTGATGGAAGCCGGTTCATCTCCGTCCCGCAGCAGATTGGTCAGAAAACAGCGGAACCAGGTATTGCCCGACTTGGGGTAGGAAGCCAGCCAGAAAATGCCGCTCATGCCAGAAAACTCCCTTCGAGCAGGTCCATCAGCTCCTCCAGCAGGAAACCACGCTGCGGCCTGGACACATGACAGACACGAGCGCGTGCCGCCACGGTTGCACAGAGTTTGAAGTGTTCCTTTTTTCCTCCCAACCCGTGCAGAAAGCGCATCCGGTAGCTATTGGCGATCAGCGGATCCACTTTTTCGGTTCCCGGCACCGGGGTCAATTCCAGCCGACCGCTGTTCGTGCTGTTGAGAATGAAGACCGACCGCAGCACCACCGGCTCTTCACAACGGTTTTCGGCGGGAAGGAAGAATTTTTGCAGATCGGCGCCCCAACGGATACACTGCAGGTCGTCTCTGGAAGTATCCAGGCGTTTCAGGCTGTCGGCCCACAGCTTCAGGCGGGGGAAGCCGGGGAACACGGCTGGCTGTTCATGTGCGAGTGAAATGGCGCACAGATCGTCCGCCAGAAAACGGTAGCCGCGCCGGTGAAACCCGGCTGCCAGGGTCGATTTGCCGATACCGGACGGTCCGCAGAACACCACGGCAGCATCATTGGCTTCAATCGCACTGGCATGGAGCACCAGAATGCGACGCTGCTGCAGGAGAGCACCAAAAGCCGACCCCATCAAAAACGGCAATAGATCGTTGTCATGGGCACCGTTTTCCGGGGTAATGGTGATGCGGTATCCGCCCTGCACATAAAAGCGGGCAACGTCATCCACCCGCAGGAGAAACTCCCCCGGCGCAGCCTGAAAACGAATCCCCCGCACCTGTGGGGCGCTCAATTCAGCCGGAGTGTCGCCGTAGGATATGACGATATCCGCTGGGGAGGATATACCTGATGGCACGGCTAAAGCCGGAAGCGGCAGGGGCGAAGAAACGGTCAGGCCAAAGACTCGATACTGGTTGGTCATGGGAATGTAAGAACCTTAGGACGAATAGTGTCTACAACATTGCAAAAGAGCAGCCATCGCCGTGTCGGTGATCATGCCAACCGCTGCCCCGGTTTCAAACCAAAAATACGCGCCAGACGAGGGCCGCTGAAAAAACCTTCCATACCGTACAACAGCTCCAGCCGGAGCAATTCGCCTGTACCGCAGGCAACGCGCAGCCCCTCCGCAGCATCCGCCGTAACAACCGTGCCGGAGGTACTCTCCCCCCCTGCCTGGGCAGGCAGGGGAGAAACCTCCAGCAAACGCACCGGCACCCCGTGCAGTGTGGTCAGGGCGCCGCCGTAGACCGGGTTGCAGGCCCGCACCAGGGCATCGATGGCGGATGCGCCCCATGACCAGTCGATGGTGCGGTCCGCATCGGTGGGGCGGGGGAAATAGCGGCCCGTTTCCGGATCCTGTTCCCGTAACGGCACTGCCGCGCCATGGATCGCCAACTGCTGGACGAATTCGATCATCACCCGGGGAAGCGCTCCACCCAGCCTCTGCATCCAGAGACCATAGGTATCATCCGTCCCTATCGGCAGGTGCGCCTCATGGGCGATGGCACCGGAGTCGATCCGGGGAGTCATGCGGTGGACGGTGATGGCACCGGCCACCTCCCGGTTTCTGATCTGCCAGAAAACCGGGTCCGGTCCGCGATACTGGGGGAGAGGGCCGCCATGGAAGTTATAACAGCCCAGTGGCGGCATGGTAAGGAGGTCAGCCGGAAGTTTGCGGGGAAACCCCATGCAGCAGAGCGCATCCGCCGCAAGCGAGCGCAACCAGGGAGCCATCTGCCCGGTCAGGTCGCCGTTATCCACCCGCAGGCAGGATACCCGGGCCTGACGCAGCACAGTCTCCAGCGCCAGGTTCGGATCTTCGACTGCCGGTGCCGCTGGCACGGCCACGCCGGCCAGCAACCCCTGGCTGTAGAGCGCCTCCAGAACCGGTTGCAGTACGCTGCCGCTGCACAGAACCGCAATCCTCACGATAACAGCCCCCGATAGTCCGGGGCCAACCACACCGGGGTGTCTTTGAAGAAGACTTTCTGACGCGGTTGCAGGTATACGGCCTGGCGGGCGTGGTCGCCGGCCTCGTCGCCGCGCCGCTGCTTCGGCAGCAGCCGGGCCAGATGCTGGTGGGCCTGGAGGTGGTCCGGCGCCATCTTCACGGTCTGTTGCAGGTAGAAGATCGCCTCAATGGTGTGACCCTTCTGTTCCAGGGTCATGGCCAGGTTGAAGCAGGCCTCGCTGAAATCAGGCTTCAGAGCCAGGGCCTGTTTGAAATGCAGGACCGCCTCATCAAAACGGAACAGGTCCCGCAGCAGATTGCCCAGGTTGTTGTAGGGATCGTGATAATCAGGGCTCAGCTCCATGGCTTGCAGGAAAAAGGTGCGCGCCTCTTCGTAGAGCCGCAGGGCATGGGCCGTCACCCCGGCGTTGTTGCAGTAGTTGGGTTCGTGGGGCCGCAGGGCGATGGCGCGCCGCAGCCAAGCCAGGGACTCGCCGAACTCCTCCCGCTGATAGCAGACGATCCCCAGCAGGTTGTGGGCCTCGGCATGACGCGGGTCCCGGGTGACGCAGCTCTTCAGCAGCGTCTTTGCCTGGGGCAACAGTCCCAGCTTGTAATGCTCGATTCCGCCCTGAAAGTCGGTTTCGCTGTGGTTCATAATGACTGTTAAAGGCCTTCTTGCCAGAATGATTAAGATAGTCCGGTTGTAATGCCGGACTCGCCGCCAGGGCTTGACTTGCCTGCGGTGTCCCGGGTTGCGATACGCCGCAGGTGCGGCGCGCTCCACGCAGCACGGTCTGCTCCTGGGCTGTTCTTTTCATCCAGCCGGCAGCTGCCGGTTTCGTCGATCAGATGTTCCATGGCCATTTCCCCCTATGTTTTTTTCCTGAATCAGTGGTTCGGACTCCGCTCACAACGGAGCCCGAACCGTGCAGTGATACGTTTTCACGACCTGGACGGGTAAAGACCTGACGTGCAGATGCAGAAGTTCAGAGCCAGCGACGGCTGGGCCAGCGGGAAGGCGCCGCCGCCGCCGGTGTTGGCGACGTTCAGGTTCGATGCATTGAAGGCGGGAGTCACTGTTACCTGTACCGCATCGGAAGCCATGGTGACGTTTTTTGTGGTGGTGTAGTTGGAAAGCACTGACGAATCAGCCGCATCCCACCCCTTTGCCCAATATGCGGTATTCTGCGGTTTATTGAGCGAACCCTGTACATCACCGGCATTGACCGTGGCTGCGGCCGTCGCCGTTACGGTCTGGCCCGCGGTTTTCTCGCCGATGGCGTGATTGTGGGGAGGAAGATTCGCTACGGTCAGGGTTCCGTTCTCCTGTCCGAATTGCGCCGCAAAGGTGCGGGGGGTCAGGTTCGTCCCCTGGCCGAAATGCACCGGCGTCCGTCCGCGCAGGTCCGGCAGATTGAAGGAGGTACTGCCGTTACCGCCGAACGCAACCCCCAAGAGCGAATAAAGCGCTTGATTTTGCATGATTTGCGTCGTTTGGCCGTTACAGGCCGCAAACCCCACTGGTGCCCAGTTGTACGCAAACGTCATGACCATCCCCAGATAGCAATCCATACTCGTCTCCTTTCCATGGTGCAGAAGTGATACAGCCGGACAACTACATACCATGTGAAGCATATTGTATCAATGAAACCATGCGAATTAATTCTTGCCTTGAAACCACCAGACAATTACCCTGTCTTCTTCGGCCCGATTCACCCCGGTGACATCATGAACCGTTTCACGCACGCCCGGAACGGGCCCTGCAAGGAGGGAAAACGAGTATGAAATTCAGCAAGACACTTTTTGAATCACTGGTGGGGAAAATATTCACCGTACATCTCGACGGCAACCACGTTCTGGAGCTGAGGCTGGCGAATATCAGCACCCAGCAGACAGCATCCCGCTATGAGAGCTTTACCCTGAACTTCGATCCACCTCCGGGAACGCCGGCCTTGCCTGACGACTCCTATCTCATGGCTGCCGAAGGCTTCGGCCCGGAGCTGATCCACATCTCCGCCACACACGCCGGGACACCGGACCCCAATGTCTATTACTACGAGGCCGTGTTTAATGTATTTCTCGGGTAGGGATACCCCTTGCGGGTATCCGTTTACGCAGGCAGCAGCATGTGGTGCCCCTACGCCTTTTCCTCCATTGGCAATCCCCTGGCCTGCCGATTCCGCACCGATGTTTCGATCATCGCCGGGTAGTCATCCCCCCACGGCAGCAGCAGCGGCAGGCACAGGTCCTCTGCTGCGCAAACGGCAAGCTGAGCGGCGGTAAGGGCTGCCTGTGGACCGAAGCGCTGCTTTGTTGCCGTATAGAGCCGCAGCTCCTGGCCCCAGAAATACACCTTACGGGCCTTGACGTTCTGCTGCATCCGCTGCGTGTCACCCAGCGCCGCGGCGTCGGCTACGGGGCACCAGATATCGGCATAGAGAAAATCAACCGGATCAGTCGGTTCCCACTCCAGAGCGTCAGCCTGGACAATCTCAATCTTCGCCGCAATCTCCGGGGGCAATTGCCCTACCACACCGGTTGCGACGATCAGTTCCAATACCTCGCTATCTCGTTCCACCACCGTAACCTTCGCAACAGCCGGATTGAGTGCCGCGTTCAGGGCGACCCATCCCATACCCAGCCCCATGATAACCGTATGGCCATGGGCGCAGAGGCAGCCCGGTTCCTGGCTCTCGATCTCGTGGGGGGTCAGGGACATCCAAGGCTCCCACAGTTCAAAATCATCAGGACTGCGCCTCAGTAAGACCGGCGTACCGGCAATGACCTGACACCCGCTGTAATAGCCATGGTCGATGCCGATGCCGGTCCGGGAAATGCGCCACGCGCCCCATTCCCCTTCCGGGTACTCGGGGAGAAACCACGGGGTCCGAAAAAGCGGCAATCCCAACAATTCGGCCATCCGTTCGGCTGTCGCGGTTTTCATGACAGTCCCTCTCCGGTTTCCAGATGCTTAAACCAAGCACTCAGTTTTATGGCTGACGAGATATTCCTGGTCAGCTGAAATCTCCTGTTATCTCCCGGACCGTTACCCAGCGAAGGCAACTGCTTGACCTGCCGCCGCAACAATTCCGTATCGATGTACTCTTCCAGTGCCGGGTGTAATTCAGACACGTCAAGGTCGAGCAGAGGACGCCAACTATCCTCCCGCTGGCCCGTGACCATACCCATGTCCTTGCCCTGTTTCCAGGCCACCAGTTGCGGTACTACGCCATCGATTGCCCGGCGGTGCAGATAGCGTCCCATACCGCGATAAATATTTTCCTGCGAGGGGATCGACAGAAACAGTCTGACCAGACGCAGGTCCAGCAGAGGCCAGCGGTAGTCGATCCTGCGTCCGGCAGCCATCAGGCTGCAGTTCTCCATCCGGGTGGGCATAAACGGCTGCCAGCGTTTTTCCAGGGTAAACTTCTTTAGGTCGGTGTACCCCGTGTCGAAACGGGCATCCTCAAAGTAACGCTCTTCCAGCCCGTAGCGCACCGCCAGTTCGTCGCGTACCACCCGGTGGGGCCAACGACTTTTGTAGGCGTCAACAAAGCCGTTGTCGGCGATCTGGCCGAAACAACTAAAATTATTCGTTTTGCGCCGTCTCCATTCCAGCTTGAGCAGACGCAGAAGGCGATACAAAGGGTTACCCGGCAGGGTGTTGAAGAGTTCACGATAGCGTCCCTGCACCGCCATTCCCATGGGCACCAGGTAGCCGTGGATGGTGGTGCCGAACTCGTCGCCACCGAAACCGGACAACAGAGTGCGGATGCCAATCTGTTCCGCCAGATGGTAGAACGGCTCATGCAGGGTTGCGGTGCCGTGCTCCACCGGGTAACCAAGCAGTGCCAGGGAACGTTTCCGGACCTTTTCCGACTCAGCCTCGCGGGCCGCCACGATATGGTTGTTATGAAGGCGACACGCCTGGGCAACGGCCATGATGTAGCGTGGTTCCAGCTCAGCAAAGGCAAAGCCGAAAGTGTGCAACTGCTTGTTCGGCTGTTCCAAGAACCGGGCGGCAAAGGCGGTGATGGTGGAGGAATCGATACCGCCGCTCAGTTCCGAGCCGATGGGGTAGTCGGAATCGAGACGGCAGCGTATCGCCTCTTCCATCTGCTCCCGATAGGCAATAACGTACTCTCGGGAATCCTTTAGCTTCAGTTCCGGTTCGGCGGAGAGCTGGAAATATTGCCGCAGTTCGGTCCGCTCCGCCGTGACGGTCAGAGAGTGAGCCGGAGGCAGTTTTTTTATCCCCGAGTACGGCGTGCGGTCGAAGCTCATGGAGAGTTGTACCAGATATTCCGCCACCCACTGGGAATCGATCTCCAGTGTCACCCCTTTCAGATGTCGAAAGGCTGCAAGCGAGGTTGCACAGACGAACAGGTTGTCCAAGGAGAAATAGTAGAGCGGCCGTACCCCCATCTGATCCCGGCCGCAGAAGACCCTGCTGTTCCTCCGGTCATGGATGACGAAGACGAAATCGCCGATCAGGTGATCGACGCAGGCTTCTCCCCACTTGAGGTAACTCTGCAGGATCAGTTCCGTGTCGCAGCATCGGGCTAGCTCGGCCGAATCAATGTCCAGTTTTTTCGCCAGCTCATCCCGGTTGTCCAGCCGCGCCCAGGAGGCCGCCGTTGTATCGCTTGGCCCGTGATGAAACGGGACCGGCTCCAGCCGGGAGCGGGCGGTATTCCAATGCAGGCACTGCACCAGCAGGCTGTTTTCAGCATCCGCCAGATAACCGCTCTTGTCCGGCGGCGCATAAGGCATGAGCCTCTTGATAATACCGGCCGGATCGATCCGGTGGGCGGGTGCAGAGCCTTGTGGATTAAAGCAGAAGAAGAACATAACGATTGGTTATCCTGTCCCGGTCTCATCACGCAGAAGACCACGGTACATAGTCTGGGGCGTTGTGGCCCCCCAGCCCGTGTTCCCCTCCAGCATGACGGGACCGGCGGGTGTTACGACATAGTCCCAGGCAACGGCGTAGATATCGGGAAAGCACCGATGGGCACGAAAGGCGCTCTCCATGATGCTGTCCCAAAAGGGTACGGTTTGATTGCCAATCCGGTCAAATACGGCGTCATGGTTCAGCTGGATCTCAGGCGGCAACCGCCCTGGAAAAGACGCTATCCGGCCGGACGACACTTCGATGGGCAGCATGATATGCCCTTTGAGGGCGCCATTCGATAGATTCGGTATCTCCAGGGTCGCGCAGTAGCACTCCATGCCGCGCGCCGGATGGATTTCAGTAATAACGCGCAGGGTAACGACATCCTCCGTGGGGCACAAACCGGCAAAATCGGGATTATTCTCCAGAAACGGCTGAATCAGAAAGTCGTCCCTGGCCATGGCCCTCTTCAGGCAATCAAGACTGGAACGCTTCGTCATCACGCCGTTTTTCGCCGCGAATATGTCGATATCCACCCCCCGCCTTTTGATGACAAAGGCGTCGCGCCCGGCGGAGCCGCGGTTGGGCTTGCAAAAGATCCGGGAGCGAGTTTGCAGATAGGGTGTCGGATCGAAGACGCCGCCACGGGGAGCAGTCCCCAGAGCCGTTGCCATGGGAACGCCGCGGGCACCGAGAAATTCGGCGAGGCGGAATTTGTCCTGCAGCATGGCCAGAGACGCCGGCGTTTCGCCGGACCTCGCGCCGCGCCAACGGTGAAAGGCCTTTACTTCGTGGATAAAGACATAGTCCCAGAAATTCCGTCTTGCTTCACGGTGATAGAGTCGGAAGGCATAAGCCTCACCAGGTGGGATGCAGTGACAAAGCCCCAACCGCAGAAGGTGTCCCAGTTGCGTCACCCTGCCGATCCCTTCCTGTTCGGCAACAGCCCTGCCCCGATGCGCCACGGCGCGTATGGAGGATCTCCAGCATGAGAACAAAACCCAGCGCATCCACAACAGAAACTCGACAATCAGGAAGAACGGAATCTGAAGGTCCGGATGTCTGCCTCTGAGCCATAACGTCCGATGAATACGCACTTTCTGCGATGGACGGGGAAGCAGATAGCGCCAGCTGATGATTCCGTGCGGCAAGGCGCGGCGCAGGATGTGATTTCGAAAACCAACCGCCATACGCCCCAACGACATGGCGCTATCCCTCTATCCGCACTATCCCGGCTTCATGGAGTTCCCGGAGAAACGCCAGCACGTCCTCCTCGCAGGTCTGCCGGTCCACCTCATATCTCCCCAGCAGCGCGCCAATCAGCTCCGAAACTTTTATGGGCTTCTCCATCAACTCCCATACTCGACTTCCCACCGGATCGAGCCCGTAATAGTTTCCCTTTTCGATACTCATCATGACCTTCTCGTCGTCGATATCGCTGGCAACGATATCCTTAACCTGACTGACCAGGCTTTCCTGGGAAATTCCGTTTGTACCCATGATGACTCCTTACATGCTATATCCACAGATAGGGGTGATTTGGAAGACCGCCGGATTTCCCACACCCCGCCAGCCGGCAACTCCGTCTCCACCACAGGGCACAAAAGGTAGCAGAGATTTCCATGGTGACATACAAAAAAAAACGCCCGTGTGAGACAAGGCGCTTTCTGCTTCCTTCAGAACCGGGACCGGCTTATCCCGGTCATTTCAAGAGGTTCTCCACCAGCAGCTCGGCCACTCGCAGGCTGGCCATGGCGACCTGCCGGGTGTTGTCGGCCGCCAGCCACAGGTTGAGGCCGTTTTCGATGGAGTCGTCCTCACGGATGCGTCCCACCTGGACCAGGTCCTGACCAACGGCATCGCACGGCATGGGGTAGCTCTGCTCGGCCGGGTCATCCACCAGCTCGCAGGCGGCATATTGGCCGATCAGCTCCCTGGCCTGGTCCGCGCCGATCCTGCTGGCGGTCTCCACGTTGACCGAGGCGGCCTGACCGTAGAAGAGCGGCAGGCGCACCGCGGTGGCGCTGACCCTGACGCTGTCCCCCAGGATCCTGCGGGTCTCGGCGGCCACATCAAGCTCTTCATCCGTGACGCCGCTCTCAAGGAACTCCCCCACCTGGGGGATGCAGTTGAAGGCGATGCGGTGGGGGTAGACCCGGCTGTCGGGGGAGCGGCCGTTGAGCAGTTCCAGCACCTGGTGGTGCAGTTCGTCGATGGCCTCCTTGCCGCTGTCGGAAACCGCCTGGTAGGTGGAGACGACGATGCGCCTGACGGTTCCCCGGTCGTGCAGCGGCTTGAGCGCTGCCAGCAACTGGAGCGTCATCGCGCCGGGAATGGCGACGATACCCCTGTCGCCGAAGCCGGAAATGTCCTGGGGGTTGACCTCGGGCGCCACCAGGGGGACATCCGGCTCCCGGCGCCAGGCAGCGCTGGTGTCGATGCAGACCGCCCCGGCCTGGCGGGCCGCGGGGCAGAACTCACGGGATTCGGAGACGGCAGTGCAGAAGAAGGCGATGTCGGTCCCGGCGAAGGAGTCGCTGGCCAGCTCCTCCACCGCCACTCCCCTGCCCCTGAATTCCAGAAGCTTGCCCGCCTCAGCGGAATCGGACAGGAAGCGGATGTTTCCCACCGGGAAATCCCCTTCCTCCAGGCACTCCAGCAGCTGTTCGCCAATGACGCCACTGACTCCCACAACTGCGATATTCCAACGTTTTTTAGGCACGATACTCTGTTCTCCCTATCGTTCCATCAGTATGCGCAGCATGCGGCGCAAAGGCTCGGCGGCTCCCCAGAGGAGCTGATCGCCGCAGGTAAAGGCCGAGATGTACTCCGGCCCCTGCTTCATCTTGCGTACCCGGCCGATGGGCACCGTCAGGGTACCGGCAATGGCGGCCGGGGTCAGGCGGGACAGGCTTTCCGCCTTGGTGTTGGGCACCAGATCGACCCACTGGTTGTCATGGGCGATCAGGCTTTCAATGTCGGCAATGGGCAGGTCCCTGTTCAGCTTGATGGTCAGGGCCTGGCTGTGGCAACGCATGGAACCGACCCGCACGCAGAGGCCGTCCACCGGGATGGGAGTGGTGGTTCCCAGGATCTTGTTGGTCTCCACGAATCCCTTCCACTCCTCGCGGCTCTGGCCGTCCTCCACCTCGCTGTCGATCCAGGGAAGCACGTTGCCGGCCAGGGGATAGCCGAATGCCTTGGTGGGCAGGCTGTCGCC
This sequence comes from Pelobacter propionicus DSM 2379, assembly GCF_000015045.1. Lineage (GTDB taxonomy): Bacteria > Desulfobacterota > Desulfuromonadia > Geobacterales > Pseudopelobacteraceae > Pseudopelobacter > Pseudopelobacter propionicus. The sequence continues at coordinate 54,557 of NC_008609.1, read as the reverse complement.
GCGCATGGTTGCGGTGACCTGGCAATCGATGTCCAGGATGGCCGAGGAGGGGGTTGCCAGCTGGTCGGCGACACAGTCCCTGAGCATACCCATCTGGTTCAGGAGCTCACGCATGTTGGGGGCGCCGGCGCCGGAGGCGGCCTGATAGGTCATGGAGGAGACCCACTCCACCAGCCCGGCGCGGAACAGGCCGCCCAGGGCCATCAGCATCAGACTGACGGTGCAGTTGCCGCCGATGAAGTCCTTCTGGCCGTTGGCCAGGGCGGCGTCGATCACGTCGCGATTGACCGGATCCAGCACGATCACCGAATCCCTCTCCATGCGCAGGGTGCTGGCGGCATCGATCCAGTAGCCATCCCATCCCTGGCGGCGCAGTTCGGCGTGGGCCTTGGTGGTATAGCCTCCGCCCTGGCAGGTGACGATGATGTCCTGTTTCTTCAGTTCCTCGAAATTCAGGGCGTCGATCAGCACGCCCCTGTCCATGGGGGCCGGCTGACCCTGCTGGGAGGTGGTAAAGAACAGCGGTTCAATACCGTCAAAATCGTTTTCCTCCCGCATGCGCTGAAGGAGTACCGAGCCAACCATGCCACGCCAACCGACCAGTCCGACTTTCATTGCTTGTCTTCCTTTTCTGAAGTGAATTTTTCTGCCGCGCTCAGAGCACAGCGATAATCGCGTCGCCCATCTCTTTCGTGTTGACCAGCTTCTCCCCCGGCTTGTTCTGATGGATGTCATGGGTGCGGTATCCCTGCTCCAGAACCGTTGCAACGGCGCTGTCGATGGCATCGGCCGCCTCCAGCATGCCGAAGGAGAACTTGAGCATCATGGCGGTGGAGAGAATCTGGGCGATGGGGTTTGCAATCCCCTGGCCGGCGATGTCCGGTGCCGAACCGCCGGACGGCTCGTACATGCCGAAGGAGCCCTCGGCCAGGGAGGCGCTGGGGAGCATGCCCAGGGAGCCGGTGAGCATGGCCGCCTCATCGGAGAGGATGTCGCCGAACATGTTCTCGCACAGGATCACGTCGAACTGCTTGGGCCACTTGACCAGTTGCATGGCAGCGTTGTCCACGTACATGTGGGACAGCTCCACGTCCGGGTACTCCTTGGAGATGGTGGTGACGATCTCGCGCCAGAGCACCGACGATGAGAGCACGTTGGCCTTGTCGATGGAGCAGACCTTCTTGCCCCGCTTCCGGGCGGCCTGGAAGGCCACGTGGGTGATGCGCTCGATCTCGGGCACGCTGTAGCGCAGGGTGTCGAAGCCGACCCGTTCACGCCCCTCTCCCTCGATCCCCTTGGGCTGGGAGAAGTAGATCCCGCCGGTGAGTTCGCGCACCACCAGCACGTTGAAGCCGCCGGCAATCACCTCTTCCTTCAGGGACGAGGCGCCGGTGAGGGACGGAAAAATGATGGCCGGCCGCAGGTTGGCGTACAGGCCGAAGATCTTGCGCAGCGGCAAAAGCGCGCCCCGCTCGGGCTGCTCTTCAGCCGGCAGGTTCTCCCACTTGGGGCCGCCCACGGAACCGAACAGGATGGCGTCCGACGCCCGGCAGATATTCACGGTGCTCTCCGGCAACGCCTTGCCCTCGTTGTCGATGCCCGCGCCCCCCACATTGGCCGGGGTGCGCTGGAAGGTGACGCCATACTTCTGCTCAACGCAGTCCAGCACTCTAAGCGCCTCGGCCATAACCTCGGGACCGACGCCGTCGCCGGCCAGGACCGCGATTTTGTACGATTTCGACATGATTTCTCCTTGGTAATAAAAACAGGGCGGTTGATGCAACCGCCCCGGCCTTGCCCTGTTCCGTCAAACGGAATACGGATTCAGCGTACGGTCAGCGCTTTCAGCAAGCGGCTTTTTCCTTGAGGATGGCGGCCTTGTCGGTCTTCTCCCAGGTGAATTCCGGCAGTTCCCGACCGAAATGACCGTAGGCGGCGGTTTTCTTGTAGACCGGGCGCAGCAGGTCCAGCTGCTCGATGATGGCCCGGGGACGCATGTCGAACACCTCGCGCACCAGTTCGGCCAGTCGATCTTCCGAGACCCTGCCGGTGCCGAAGGTGTGCACCATGATGGAGACCGGCTGGGCCACGCCGATGGCATAGGCCACCTGCACCTCGCAGCGGTCGCACAGGCCGGCCGCCACCAGGTTCTTGGCCACATAGCGCCCCATGTAGGCTGCCGAGCGGTCCACCTTGGATGGGTCCTTGCCCGAAAAGGCGCCGCCGCCGTGGCGGCCCATGCCGCCATAGGTATCGACGATGATTTTGCGGCCGGTCAGGCCGCAGTCGCCCATGGGGCCGCCGACCACGAAACGGCCGGTGGGGTTGATGAAGTAGCGGGTGGCGCTGTCCAAGAGCTCGGCCGGGATGACCTTCTTGACCACCTCTTCGATGACCTGCTCCTCGATCTGTTTGTGGGTCACGTCCGGGGCGTGCTGGGTGGAGATCACCACGGTGTCGATGCGGGCCGGCTTGTCGTTCAAGTACTCAACCGACACCTGGGATTTGGAATCGGGACGGAGAAAGCTCAACTGCCCGGACTTGCGCACATCGGCCAGTTTCTTCACCAACTGGTGGGAGAGCTGGATCGGCATGGGCATCAGTTCGGGAGTCTCGTTGCAGGCATAGCCGAACATCAACCCCTGGTCGCCTGCCCCCTGCTCCTTGTACAGGCCGTCCCCCTCGGTGACCCCCTGGGAGATGTCGGGAGACTGCTTGTCGATGGAGGTCAGCACGGCACAGGTCTCGTAGTCGAAACCCATGGCGGAATCGTTATAGCCGATCTCCTTGACGGTCTGACGAATGGTGGCGGGAAAATCGATGTTGGCGGATGTGGTTATCTCGCCGGCAACGACCACCATGCCGGTGGTCACCATGGTTTCACATGCGACGCGGGCACTGGTGTCCTGCTCCAGGATCGCATCCAGCACCGCATCGGAGATCTGGTCGGCAACCTTGTCGGGATGCCCTTCGGATACCGACTCGGATGTAAAGATGTATTTTTCAGCCATGATGGGTTACTCCTCCCGTTTTCCGTAATATGTTTGATCGGCGGATATTCAACCGAGCCGTTCCGGCGAAATAAGACTGTTTAATTTATAGGCAGGTGCCTGTTTTGTCAAGCAAAGAGCGCTTCATCCCTGCCCCACCGCTCAGGGCAGGACCCCGTGCTTGCGCAGCAGATCAGAAAACGCCTCGGCCATGGCACGATAGCCGGCGGCGTTGGGATGGACGATGTCGGACTTGAGCGACGGTTTGGCGATGATGCGGGGAAGAACCTTCCGTTCGATTGGTATACCCGCCTCTTCGGCAACCTGGTCATAGAAAGGGGGCGGCTCCAGCGACAGGCCGATGGCCGGCACGCTCACCAGCACTGCGGAAGCACCCCGTTCCCGTATCATTGCCAGCATGGCCCTCAGGTTGTCGGCCGTCCGTTTTTGGTCCAGCCCCTGCATCAGGTCGTTGGCGCCATGGCAGAGGATCACCAGCGACGGCTTCACCGTTTCCAGGGTTGCCGGCAGGCGCCGCAACCCTTCGGCCGAAACCTCTCCCGGTATGCCGGCATTCACCACCCGCCGCCCGATCAGCCGCGACAGGACGGCGGGATAGCTCTGGTCCGGCCCGGCACCGGTCCCAAAGGTCAGGCTGTCGCCGTAGGCCAGCACGACTCCGTCAGCCGGCAGAGGGGGAAGCGAGGGGCCAGCCGAGCAGGCCGAGAGCTGCAGCAGGGTCAGTCCAAGCAGGAATCCGTAATAGCGCATCGCCGCTCCTTTTTCACGTTCTTGCTCAAGTTTTTGCGGTTAGTATCCGAAAGATATCCTTCGTCCTCGCCACAAAACCCCATATTACCGCGCTTGTCAAGCATGAGAATGGCCTGGGAACGGGAGCCGCGCCTTCACCGCACGCTGCCCATTTCCTGCCATTCTCCCCACTGCTGCTATACTAAGGGGGTCTGTGTGTCGCGGAACGCACTGATTTAAAATCAACTGCACAAGGAGGATGATATGGCTGTTTCAGGTAAGGGGTTGGGATTCGGGAACAAGATCCTCTTGATGGTACTCGTGTGCAGCATCGGCCTGGCCTCGCTGACCTCGTTGATCGCCCTGAGGGAGTATGTGGGGTCGTACACCCGCTTCATCGACATGTATCGCGCATCCCTGTTCAGCGATTTCGACAGCCAGGCCCGAAGCGAGGTCGATACGGCGGTGAGCATGCTCCAGGCCGTGTATGAGCGGCAGCAGAAGGGTGAACTCTCCCCCGAGCAGGCCAGGAAGCTGGGCGCCGACCTGCTGCGCGAACTGCGCTACGGAAAGGAGGGGTACTTCTGGGCAGACACGACCGAGGGCATCAATGTGGTGCTGCTGGGCAAGCCATCCGAGGGCACGAGCAGGATCGATCTCCAGGACAAGAAGGGCACGTACATGATCCGCGAGCTGATCGAGAAGGGGAAACAGCCGGGCGGCGGCTTCACCGACTACTGGTTCCCCAAACAGGGGGAGACAGCCCCCTCCCCCAAGCGCGGCTACTCCCTGGAATTCAAGCCTTTCGGCTGGGTGATCGGCACCGGCAACTATGTGGACGACCTGGAAGGTCTGGTGGCCAAGGCCGCGGAAGAGAGCAAGAAGAACCTCCGTCAGGGGATCTACCTGATCGTAGGGGTCACCCTCGTCCTGGCGGTTATCATAGCGTTTGTCTCGCTCATGGTCACCCGCCGCCTGCTGCGTCACATCGGCACAGAACCGGTACAGCTTGAAGAAATCACCCGTCAGGTGGCGGAGGGCGATCTGACCTACCGCTTCGAGCAGGGCAAGGGGGGCGTGTATGAGGCCATGCGCCAGATGGTGGAGCAGTTGCGGCAGGTCATGGACAAGGTCAACAGGAGCTCCCAGGATGTGGCCTCGGCGTCGGTAGAGCTGAACAGCAGCGCCGATCAGATGGCCAGTGCGTCCCACGAGGTGGTCAGTCAGGCAAATACCGTGGCGACTGCCAGCGAAGAGATGTCGGCCACCAGCATGGACATCGCCAACAACTGCCATCGCGCCGCCGAAAGTTCCAACCAGGCCAGCAGGACGGCCCAGGCAGGCGCCGACATCGTCAGGAGCACGGTTGACGGCATGAGCCGTATAGCCGAAAAGGTGCGCGGTTCAGCTACGGTGGTCGAGCAGCTGGGCGTCCGCTCCGACCAGATCGGCGAGATCGTGGCCACCATCCAGGACATTGCCGATCAGACCAACCTGCTGGCCCTCAACGCCGCCATCGAGGCAGCAAGGGCAGGCGAGCAGGGACGCGGCTTCGCGGTTGTCGCCGACGAAGTCAGGGCCCTTGCCGAACGGACCACGCGGGCCACCCGCGAGATCGGCGAGATGATCAAGAACATCCAGAACGAAACCAGGTGCGCCGTATCGTCCATGGAGGAGGGGGTCCAGGAGGTGGAACAGGGAACGGTGGAAGCGGCCCGCTCCGGCCAGGCCCTGGAGGAGATCCTGGAAAAGATCAACGAAGTAACCACCCAGATCAGCCAGATCGCCACGGCGGCTGAAGAGCAAACCGCCACCACCCGCGAGATATCCAACAACATTCAGCAGATTTCGGAAGTCGTGGATATGACCGCCAAGGGCGCCCAGGACATATCCCAGTCCTCTTCCAGCCTCTCCCAGCTCTCCGTAGACCTGCAGGACCTGGTGAGGAGGTTCCAGGTATAGCCAGACTCGATCTGGCTGGAATCGGTATGAACAAAAAGGGGGGCGGCATCTCATGATGCCGCCCCCCTTTTTTCATTAGCCTCGGATAAAGCCACTCAGTAGCGGTAGTGGTCGCTCTTGTACGGACCTTCCTTTTTGACGCCGATGTAGGCGGCCTGGGCATCGTTCAGTTCGGTCAGCATGGCGCCCAGGTTCTTGAGCTGCAGGCGGGCTACCTTCTCGTCCAGCTCCTTGGGCAGGGTATGGACGCCGAGCGGGTATTTGCCCGGGTTGCAGAACAGCTCGATCTGGGCCAGGGTCTGGTTGGCAAAGGAGGAGGACATGACAAAGGAGGGATGGCCGGTGGCGCAGCCCAGGTTGACCAGGCGCCCCTCGGCCAGCAATATGATGCGCTTGCCGTCCGGGAAGATGATGTGGTCCACCTGGGGCTTGATATTCTCCCAGTGGTACGCTTTCAGCTTGGCAACCTCGATCTCGTTGTCGAAGTGGCCGATGTTGCAGACGATGGCGTTGTGCTTCATGGCCTTCATGTGGTCGTGGGTGATCACGTCGATGTTGCCGGTGGTGGTGACGAAGATGTCGGCCTTGTCGCAGGCATACTCCATGGTGACTACCTTGTACCCTTCCATTGCCGCCTGGAGGGCGCAGATCGGGTCGATCTCGGTCACCCAGACCTGGGCCTGGAGTCCGCGCATAGCTTGGGCGCACCCCTTGCCCACGTCGCCGTAGCCGCAGATCACGGCCACCTTGCCGGCCACCATCACGTCGGTTGCGCGCTTGATGCCGTCCATGAGCGATTCGCGGCAGCCGTAGATGTTGTCGAACTTGGACTTGGTGACCGAGTCGTTGACGTTTATGGCCGGGAACTTGAGCGTCCCCTTCCGGTGCATCTCGTACAGCCGGTGCACGCCGGTGGTGGTCTCCTCGGTGACCCCCCTGATGGTTGCGGCGGTTCGGGAGTACCAGCCCGGCTGCTCGGCCAGACGTTTCTTGATGGCGCCGAACAGGGCCTGCTCCTCTTCGCAGCTGGGATTGTCGATAACAGCCGGGTTGCTCTCGGCATCGCTCCCCAGGTGCAAGAGCAGGGTGGCATCGCCGCCGTCATCCAGGATCATGTTCGGGCTGCCGCCGTCGTGCCATTCAAAGATCTTGTGGGTGTACTCCCAGTACTCCTCCAGGGTCTCCCCCTTGTGGGCGAAGACCGGGATGCCTGCCGCCGCGATGGCGGCTGCGGCATGGTCCTGGGTGGAGAAGATGTTGCAGGATGCCCAGCGCACCTCGGCCCCCAGCGCGGTCAGCGTCTCGATCAGCATGGCGGTCTGGATGGTCATGTGCAGGGAGCCGGCGATGCGCGCCCCTTTCAGCGGCTGCGTCTTGGCAAACTCCTGGCGGATGGCCATGAGTCCCGGCATCTCGGTCTCGGCGATGATCATTTCCTTGCGGCCCCACTGGGCCAGGGACATATCCTTGACGACGTAATCATATTCTGACATTTCAGTATTTCTCCTTTTACATTATATGGTTTTTCGTAGCGACTAACGTATCTGCAATCAATACGAGGACTTTGTTTTTCTACCTTTTACAAACCCCCTGCACATACTCAGGTTATTAGGGTTCTCGGTCAATTTCCACCCGGTCACATCGTCAAAACCTGCCGCACGAACCATTTGGGCGAGACAGGCTAAGGTCGGTACCCACCAGTTTGAATTGTTGTTTGCATACTGATTTTCAGGGTAAAATTCCATTGCCACACTGTTTTTAAGACCGTGCCCAAGTCCACCATGATAGGGACTGAAGTCGTCAAGGATAGCAGATTCAACATAGATTTCGCCTCGACATACCGACGAAATCTTGTCCAGTGCGAGAAGCGGGTAGCGAAGATGATAGAGCGTTCCAAAAAAGAATACAGTGTCAAAAAGCCCGTGCCTTTCCACATTCAGGTCATAGACCGACATGTCAATACGTGGGCAGCGTTGAATGGCATATCCCAATGCATCTCTGCAAAAATCAAAAGTTTTCCAAGCCACTCTTTGAGACTGATCAAGAGTTCCCAAGTAGTCTGAAAAATCGTCGATGGCAACAACCTGTGCAGCGCCACGTTTTAACGCCTCGAATGTCCAGTATCCGTCCCAGGCTCCAATATCCAATATACGCTTGTCGTGCAGTGACTGCGGGATACCGTATGCGGCTGCATTGATAGGAGCCCAACCAGGTGTTACGATGCCAAATGGTAGTTCTATTCTGTGATACCAGTAGGGGAACTTATCCACTTCTTGTTGCAATGCTTCTCTGGTATTCATAACGATTCTCCTCTGTTGTCTCTAAAGTCGGAGTTAGAAACCCGCACATGATCGACGGCCAGTGACACTCATTGTCAGGCCTTGTTGATTCGTTTTTCAGGCTGAAATCTTACCTATAGCTCCCCGCACCAGCAGCACCCCTTCCCTGCCAGCTGCAGGGGCAATCCGTTCCATTGTGGTCGCTGCGAATCCGGCCGATTGAAGCCACACCCGCAGCTCATCCTCCTCGAAACCGAGCCACTGGTCAGCCAGCTGTTCCCGCACCCATTCCCGTTCATGGCGGGTCAGGTCGGCCACAAGCAGCAGGCCGTCGGGAGCCAGGACCCTCCTGATCTCCCGCAGCACCGCAGGCGGGTCAGGGGCGTGGTGCAGCACCATGTTGACCACGACGCAGCCGACGCTTTCGTTGGGGAGCGGCAGGTGGGTCATCTCTCCCAGGCGCAGTTCCACCTTCTCCAGTCCGGCCGCCTCCACCCGGCGGCGGGCCTCCTCCAGCATGGCCGGGGAGTGGTCCACGCCGATCACCTGCCGGGCACCTGTTGCCAGTTCCAGCAGCAGGCTCCCGGTCCCGACCCCCACCTCCAGAACCGGAACTTTGTCCGGAACGGCAGCCAGCAGACGCTCCAGATAGTCGGACACCGGCAGCAGCGCCCGGCACAGGTCGTCCCACTGCAAGGCGTTACGGTCGAAGAACTGCTGGCTGCGGCTGCGCCGTTCCTCCAGGATCCGAGCCAGCGCGGCCAGATCATCCTCCCGTTCGGGAAGCCGCGCCAGCCCCTGTTCCAGAGCCGGCAGCATGGCAGCGAAGAGCGGGTTTCCCTCCCCGGCCCGATAGTAGCTCCAGGTCCCCTGGCGCTTGACGTTCAGCACCCCCGCCTCGGTCAGGATCTTGAGGTGCCGCGAGATGCGCGACTGCCCCATACCGAGCATGCGGGTCAGTTCCTGTACGGTGAACTCGCCGCGCAGCAGCAGGTCCACCAGACGGAGACGGCAGGGGTCAGCCAAGGATTTGAGAAGTGTGAGCATGGAATATATCAATTCTTGTCATTTTGTTACATCAAGTATTCTTGATATAGCATCTTACCGCGGCAAGGGTCAAGCCAAATATCAGCCGTAAACGACCATGGCCCGTGGGAAATTTCCCGCGGGCCATGGCTGTATCCGGAATATGAAAAGAGTGCGGTACCTGGCTCTACCCGAACAGTTCGTCGAAGATGGCCTGGACAGTGGTGATGCGGTCCGCCTTCCAGGCATTGGTGCCACAGAAGAGCAGGCCGCTGTCGGTATCGCCGCGCTGGGCCCGGTCAAGGGCGCCCACGATGCAGAAACGCTCGCCATTCTCCTTGTAGGTGCACTTCTTGAGGCAGGCCATGCGGCAGACGGTGTGATTTTCAACATCATAGCCGCGGATATTGTCGAAATTCTTCAGAATGACCCGCCCCGGCAGACCGGCCGGACTCATGATCAGACCGATGTCCTCTTTCCCGCACTCCAGGTAAGCCTGCTTGAAGGCGTCGTCGGCGTCACACTCCTCGGTACAGACGAAGCGGCTGGCCATCTGCACGCCATCTGCCCCCTGGGCCAGGGCATACTCCAGGTCATTACGGTCCCAGATGCCGCCGGCGGCAATGATCGGCACATCGGTGCAATACTCGCTGCGGAACAGCTCTTTCACCTGGCGGACCGTTTCGTACTGGTCGTACTCGCCGGTTCCGATGTTTTCCATCTTCTCGCCCAGATGGCCCCCTGCAGTGTCCGGGTCCTCAACAACCACGGCATCCGGCAGGCGGTGATAGCTCTTGAACCACTTCTTGGTGATCAACTGGGCCGCCCGCAGGGAGGAGACGATGGGTACCAGCGCCACATCGGGATGGTCGGCGGTCAGCTCCGGCAGGCTCATGGGCAGGCCGGCTCCGCAGATGATCACCTTTGCTCCGGCAACCACCGCCGCCTTGACCAGCTCCTCGTAATCAGCCAACGCCACCATCACGTTGACGCCGACAATGCCATCCGGGGCGATCTCGTAGGCCTTGCGAATCTCCTCCTTGAACGCCTCGCTGTCGGCGTAAAAGAAGTTCTTTCCATTGTAGAAGCTGCTGTTGGCGCCGATACCCGCCGCGGCAACAACCCCAACCCCGCCACATCTGGCCACATGTCCGGCCAGGCGCCCGGCGGAGATGCGCACCCCCATGCCCCCCTGGATCAGTGGATAGCGCACGGTATAGTTTCCAATCTGTAACGGCTGCGTCATGGATCAGCCTCCTTATGAATTGTGCACGGAAAAAGCACGCGCATCTTAGCAGGAGAGCCGACGGGATCAATGTAATAGTTTTGTAAAAACGAAAGCGGAAGATTCGTAACAATCTTCCGCTCGACTGAAGCAAACTCGCCCCCTTGCAAAAGGGGGGCGTGGGGATTACCCAGCGTTGGCAACAGAGGGAATCGCCCCAGGGTTCCTTTTGCAGCGGGGGAGGCTCCGGTGCCTCAGCGCTGGCAAAACAGCCGGTAATGAATCAGGAAAGCTAATTCAGCGCGGCAGGCCGGGGCCGTCTCCCGGGCCAACAGACTCGACCCTCGGGGTGACCTCTCCAAACAGCGACTGCGCCAGGGAGCGCACATCCTCGGCGCTGACCGCGGCGATTCCCCGCAGTACATCCTCCATAGGCTCTGGCGTCCCCAGTACGGATAGGGAGTTGGAGATCCTGCGCACCTGGGTTTCGCAGTCATCAAGGGACATCAGCCGTTTGCAGCGCAGTTGCTCCCTGGCGGAATCCAAGGTCTCACTACTGACCGTCTCACCGCAGAAGCGCAGCAACTCGCCATGACAGACATCGATGGCCTCCTGGGCCCGCTCCGGTCCGGTGCCGGCAAAAACCAGCAGGCTGGCGCTGTCGCTGTAGGAGACCATGGTGGAGTAGACGGCATAGGCCAGGCCACGGCGCTCCCTGACCTCCCGGAACAGGCGCGAGCTCATGCCGCCGCCCAGAATCTGGTTGAACACGGCCAAGGTGTGACGATGCTCGTTTCCCGCCGGCGGGATGGGGTAGCCCATGTAGAACTGGGTCTGCTCCATGGGGCGCGGGTTGTGGACATACACGCCGATGGACGGCTGCCATCCCGGCTCGGGCGCGATCCGTGGTACACTGCCGCCAGGCAGTTCACACAGCAACCGCTGGACCAGCTCCACGATACGGTCATGCTCCACATTGCCGGCAGCGGAGACGATGGTGGCGTTGGCGACGTACTGGGAAAGCTTGTGTCCCATCAGGCGGTCGCGCCCCACGGAAGCGATGGACTCCGTCGTTCCCAGCACGCTCTGGCCGATGGGGTGATCCTTCCAGAACCCCTGGTGAAAGCGCTGATACAGGTAGCGCCCCGGGTTGTCCTGGATCATGGAGATCTCCTGCAGCACCACGCCCCGCTCCTTTTCCACCTCCTCCTGCGGCAGGGTGGAGTTCACGAACAGGTCGGCCAGGATGTCGAAGGTGGCCGGGAGGGCGGAGCAGAGGCAGGTGGCGTAGTAGAAGACCTCTTCCTGGCTGGTGTAGGCGTTGGCGCCGGCGCCCAGGGCGTCGAACTCCTCCATGATCCGGTCCGCGCTGCGCCGATCGGTCCCCTTGAAGAGCAGGTGCTCGATGAAGTGGGACGCCCCCCCCATGTCAGCCGGCTCGTTCCTGGTGCTGCTGTCGATGCGTATGCCGATGGCGGCGCTCTGCATGCCGGCAATGCTCTGGGTGACCACGCGGATGCCGTTGTCGAGGGTGGTCATGCGTGGCCTGGGTAGTTCTATACTGTGCGGCATTACTGCTCCTTTTGCTTTCCCCCCAAACAGCACCGAATCGAGGTGGGCAGGGGTGAGGGTCGATTCAACAAAGGAGGTACAATAGCAACTTTTATGTGGATACGCATCAGGGAAATGCTCTCTCCCGGCGAAGGCCTCCGTGCCATCATGCTATCCCTCTCTTTCGGTGACACTCCCGGTTCCGGCCGGAGCAGGGAACGCGAAAACTCTGTTGACACACCGCCAGATTCATGGGTATGCCATTCCTGAGCGAGTCAATCAACGCGCGAAGGAGCCCCCATGAACAACCCGACCCTGATCCTGCTCATGCTCTGCGGCGGCATGGCCATCGCCGTGCAGCCCTCCATCAACGCCCGCCTGGCCCAGAAGATCGGGCCATTGGAGAGCTCCATGGTCTCCTTTGGTGTGGGAACTCTGGCCCTGCTTATGGTTGTGCTCGTGACCGGCCGGGGCAACCTGCGGGGCATCACGACCGCCGACTGGTGGGAGCTGACCGGCGGCTTCCTGGGCGCCTTCTTCGTCACCCTGACCATCATCTGCGTGCCGCGGCTGGGCACGGCGGCGGTGATGGCAACCATCATCACCGGCCAGCTGGTGGCAGGCGCACTGCTAGACCACTACGGCCTGTTCGGGCTGCGCCAGCTGCCGCTGACGCCGCTGCGCTTGGCTGGCATGCTGCTCCTGGCTGGCGGCGCAGCGCTGGTCATCAGGCGCTAGCTTTCACCCGCTTGCCCCCTCCCCTCCTTTCAGCTCAGCCCACCCCAAACACACAAGCGCCCCGCGGAACCTTTCGGTTCGCGGGGCGCTTCCGGTTGTACTGCCACCCCCCTCAGTCTCCCCTGATAAGGGGAGGTTTGGAGGGGTTTAGGCTGGCGACTATTCGAATTCCACCAGGACCTGGCCGTTCTTCACGGCCTCGCCCGGGCTTACGTGGATGGCCTTGATCTTGCCGGCCACATGCGCCGTGATGTTGGTCTCCATCTTCATGGCCTCAAGCACCAACAGCAGGTCGTCCTGCTTGATCTCCTGGCCCACTTCGCTGGTGACCTTGAAGACAACGCCGGCGATGGGGCTGCGGCAGACCTTGTCGTCCGGCAGGCCGTCGGCGGCAGGCGCGGTGGCGACCGGAACAATCGGGGTCACCGGCTGGGAGCTGATGGTGGCGGCGGGAACCGGCGCGGCCGCCGGCATGCGGACTTCTTCGCCTTCGACGATTTCAACGTCTACGACGTATTTTTTCGAGTCTATTGTTAAGGTTAGCTGCACGTCGAGTCTCCTCTGAAAGATATTCTTACAGTCATGGATGTATGCGCGTTTCTAGATACTGCTGATACGTGCCCCGTGCAGTGCAACACGCCCCTGCATGGCCCAGCTGCTGGGTCCCTGGTCCCTGATCACGCGCGCTTTTCTGATACGCACGTTCTTGCCAAGGAAGGCGGCGATGGAGGCTGACATGATCATCAGTATTTCCGGTGCTATTTTCTCTTCCGACATTGCGTCCTCCGGTGTGGTGTGTGGTTACAGCGGAATCAGGCCGTGCTTCTTGGCCGGACGCAGCTCGCGTTTGCGGTAGAGGATGTCGAGGGCCATGGCCAGTTCGCGACGGGTGTACGCCGGTTCGATGACGTCGTCCACCTGGTTGCAGGCGGCGGCGGCAAACGGGTTGGCAAAGTTCTCGCGGTATTCGTCGATGAGTTCCTGGCGCTTGGCCTTGGGATCGGCAGCTTCTTTGAGCTCTTTACGGAAGATGACGTCGACGGCGCCTTCGGCACCCATGACGGCGATCTCGGCGGTGGGCCAGGCCAGGACGCGGTCGGCGCCCAGGTCTTTGGCGCACATGGCCAGATTGGCGCCGCCGTAGGATTTACGCAGCTCGACGGTGAGCTTGGGTACGGTGGCGGCGGAGTAGGCGAAGAGCATCTTGGCGCCGTGACGGATGATGCCGCCGTATTCCTGCTGGACACCGGGCATGAAGCCGGGGGTGTCGACGAAGGTGATCAGCGGGATGTTGAAGGCGTTGCAGAAACGGATGAAGCGGGCAGCCTTGTCGGAGCAGTTGATGTCCAGGACGCCGGCCATGGCGTTGGGCTGGTTGGCGATGACGCCGACGGTGCGACCCTGCAGGCGGGCAAAGCCGATGACGATGTTGGTGGCGTAGCCGGCCTGGATCTCCATGAAGTCGCCCTTGTCAAAGATGTTGACAATGACGTCACGGACGTCGTAACGCAGTTTGGGATCCAGCGGTACGATGTTGTTGAGAGCCTTGTTGGGCAGGATGGTCTCTTCCGCTTCCAGCTGGGGAGGATCTTCCAGGTTGTTGCTGGGCAGGAAGGAGAGCAGCCTGCGGGTGATGTCCAGGGCGTGCTTGTCGTCTTCGGCGACGAAGTGGATGACGCCGGAGGTGTTCATGTGAACCTGCGGCCCACCCAGGTCTTCGGCGCTGACCACTTCACCGGTGACGGCCTTGATGACGGCAGGGCCGGTGATGAACATGCGGGCGCTCTTGGTCTGGATGATGAAGTCGGTGAGAGCCGGGCTGTACACGGCGCCACCGGCGCAGGGACCGGCGATGATGGAGATCTGGGGGATGACGCCGGAGGCCTTGACGTTGGCGTAGAAGATGCGGCCGTAGCCACCCAGGCTGTGGTTACCTTCCTGGATGCGCGCCCCGCCGGAGTCGTTGATGACGACGCAGGGAGAGCCGGTCTTGAGGGCGTCTTCCATGGCCCGCACGATCTTGTCGGCGTGGACTTCGCCCACGGCGCCGCCGGCGACGGTGAAGTCCTGGCTGGCTACGTGCACGAGGCGGCCGTCGATGGTGCCGGCGCCGGTGACGACACCTTCGGCAGGCAGGACTTTGCCTTCCATGCCGAAGTAGGTGCAGCGGTGCTTGGCGTACATGCCGCTCTCCAGGAAGCTGTCCTGGTCCAGCATGTAGTCGAGACGCTCACGGGCGGTCATGCTGCCGGCGGCGTGCTGTTTCTCAATTCGGGCGCGACCGCCACCAAGGGCGATCTCGGCCTTCTTGTCGTTGAGTTCCTGGATTCTATCCTCTATTGTGATTGCCATGGTTCCTCACTTGTATTGAAATTACAATGTAGAAGTAAGCGATTACGTGGTCAGGTTACTTTTTGTACGGGGCGACGACTACCTTGTGTTTCTGCCCTTCCAGGGTGACGGCATAGGTGATCGGGCCGGTGATCTTGCCCTGGTGCTCGGCAGCGGTGGCTGCGTCGACGGCGCCTTCTTCCGGGTCCTTGCCCAGGTTCATCGGGCCTTCTGCGCGGGTGGCGAAGAATTTGGCGGCTACCTGGGGGAACATGGCGTAGGTGAGCACGTCTTCGTCGCTACCGTCGTTGCCTTCCAGTGCTTCTGCTTCAGCTCTCAGTTTTGCCCATTCAGGATCGAGCAGGTCGGCGGGGCGGCAGGTGATCGGCTCTTTCTTGGCATGATCCTGGGCCTTGGCAACGATTTCCATGTTCTTGTCGCCGGGGCTGGCGCCGTAGTAGCCGAGCATGATGTCGGCGAATTCGCCGGTGAGGACCTTGTATTTGCCCATCAGGACGTTGAGGACGGCCTGGGTGCCGACGATCTGGCTGCTGGGGGTGACCAGCGGTACATAGCCGGTGTCCTTGCGAACGCGCGGTACTTCTTCCAGAACTTCGGTGAGGCGGTCGCCGGCGCCCTGCTGGTTGAGCTGGCTTTCCAGGTTGGAGAGCATGCCGCCCGGGATCTGGCTCTTGAAGATTTCGGTCTCGACGCCGGTGACGGCGGAGAGGAACTGCTTGTAGCGGCCAAGGGTCTTGGAGAAGTACAGTTTGGCCTTGAGGACCCGGTCCAGGTCAACTTTGGTGGTGTAGCCGGTGCCTTCCAGCATTTCGATCAGGCTCTCGGTGGGGTTGTGGCCAGGTCCCAAGCTCATGGAGCTGACGGCGGTGTCCACGCAGTCCACGCCGGCTTCGATGGCTTTCATCAGGCTGACCAGGGTGACGCCGGTGGTGGAGTGGGCATGCAGCTGGACGCGCAGGCCGGGGCAGGCTTCCTTGATCCCCTTGACCAGGTCATAGGCCGGCTGCGGCTTGATCAGGGCGGCCATGTCCTTGATGCAGATGGAGTCAACGCCCATGTCCTGCAGGCGCTTGGCCTGGTCCACGAACAGGGCGGTGGTGTGGATCGGGCTGACCGTGTAGCTGATGGTGCCCTGGGCGTGCTTGCCGGCTTTCTTGACCGCCTTGATGGAGGTCTCAAGGTTGCGCAGGTCGTTCAGGGCGTCGAAGATGCGGTACACGTCCATGCCGTTCTCGGCCGACTTGTCCACGAAACGCTCAACCACTTCGTCCTGGTAGTGGCGGTAGCCAAGCAGGTTCTGGCCGCGAAGCAGCATCTGAAGCTTGGTCTTGGGCATCAGCTTCTTGAAGGTGCGCAGACGCTCCCACGGATCCTCGTTCAGGTAGCGGATGCAGGAGTCGAAGGTGGCTCCACCCCAGCATTCGATTGACCAGTACCCGGCGTTGTCAAGCTCTTCACAGATGCCGGTCATGTCCTCGATACCAAGACGGGTGGCGATGAGGCTCTGGTGAGCATCCCGCAGGGCAAGTTCGGTTATGTCGATGATCTTATCCATGTAGTTTCCTGTCTCCCCAATGAAAATAGTGGTGCTAAATTGCTACCTTGGGTAAAAAACATAATCAA
Organism: Pelobacter propionicus DSM 2379; assembly: GCF_000015045.1. Lineage (GTDB taxonomy): Bacteria > Desulfobacterota > Desulfuromonadia > Geobacterales > Pseudopelobacteraceae > Pseudopelobacter > Pseudopelobacter propionicus. The sequence continues at coordinate 38,061 of NC_008609.1, read as the reverse complement.
ACCAATTAGTCAAGCTATTTTATCCAGCCATTTGGCCCCGATTTATCGTAACCGCGCGCCCCGCCTGATTTTAGCCATAATAAAAAAATCAACCCTGATCTCGATCCACATACAGGCATGTCTGCCGATGGCTGACCGCCCCATGGCTGCATCGAATTTCAGCCTCAATCTGCCAGGGCGCCCCCTCCCGGAACAGCCCCTGGCTGCATGCCTCAACTAGCAGGGGTTTCCGGCCATGGTGACTGCCGCCAAGTCTCTGTAGGCACACCCGCTTGACAGATTGATTCAGGCGTCACCCGCGGGAGAAGAGGCGGACATTAGCCGCTTGCCTTCCCGCCCAAAAAAATGCATAAATATAGCACTTTTTTTATACAGGGGACCTGATTCATGGCACTGCGCATCTACAACACCCTCACCGGCGAGAAGGATACCTTCGTTCCGCTGCACCCCGGCAAGGCAGGCATGTACGTCTGCGGCGTCACCGTCTACGATTACTGCCACATCGGCCACGCCCGGGCCAATGTGGTCTTCGATGTCATCTACCGCTACCTGGGCTACAGCGGCTACGCTGTCACCTATGTGCGCAACTTCACCGATATCGACGACAAGATCATCAACCGTGCCAACCAGGAGGGGGTTGATTACACCACCATCAGCGAGCGCTACATCGAGGCCTTCAACCAGGACATGGCCCGACTGGGCCTGGCAAAGCCGACCGTGGAGCCCAAGGCCACCGACCACATGGGGGGGATAATCAGCGTCATCGAGACCCTGATCGCCAAGGGGCACGCCTATGAATCGGACGGCGACGTGTACTATGCCGTGGAGAGCTTCCCAAGCTATCTCAGGCTCTCCGGCCGCAACCTGGAAGACATGCTGGCCGGTGCGCGGGTCGAGGTGGATGACCGCAAACGCAACCCCATGGATTTCGCCCTCTGGAAGGGATCCAAGCCGGGCGAACCGAGCTGGGATTCCCCTTGGGGAGCGGGGCGGCCGGGATGGCACATCGAGTGCTCGGCCATGAGCATGGAATATCTGGGCAAAACCTTCGACATCCATGGCGGCGGCAAAGACTTGGTCTTTCCCCACCACGAAAACGAGATCGCCCAGTCCGAGGCGGCCAACGGCTGCCAGTTCGTCCGCTACTGGATGCACAACGGATTCGTGAACATCAACTCGGAGAAGATGAGCAAGTCCCTGGGCAACTTCTTCACCATCCGCGAGGTGCTGGAGCAATACGACCCGGAAACCCTGCGCTTCTTCATCCTCTCGGCCCACTACCGCTCGCCCATCGACTTCTCCGACCAGAACCTGAACGACGCCCAGGCCGGCCTAGAGCGGATCTACTCCTGCCTGGCGGCGGTGGACGGGGCCATGGAGGGACAGGACGTCCCCAACCAACCGGTCGAAGGCGCTCCCCTCCCCCCTGCCGGCGCCGAGTTGCACGAAAAGCTCCAGTCGCTCATTTCCCGCTTCAGGGAGGCCATGGATGACGACTTCAACACCGCCCAGGCCCTGGGCGTGCTCTTCGAAGCCGTGCGGGCCACCAATCGCTTCATGGCGGAGAGCGGCGACCAGACACCGGCAACCCTGGCGCTATTGGGCCAGGTACGGCGACTGTTCGCGGAAACCGGCGACGTGCTTGGCCTGTTCACCAGCCAGCCAGCGGCATGGCTGGAGTCCATCAAACAGGCCAAGAGCGACCAGATGGAGATATCCCCCCAGGAGATCGAGCAGCTGATCGCCGAACGTGCGGCGGCGCGCACGAACAGGGATTTCAAGCGCGGTGACGAGATCAGGGACCTGCTGCTGCAGAAGGGCATCCAACTGCTGGACTCTCCCCAGGGGACGACCTGGAACATCAGGTGACCCTTCTTTATTGATGCATGGCATCACCTGACCCGCGGCCCGACCCCTTCGACCGGGCCGCGGGCATTTCTCCTCCCCACGCCTTGAACCGCCGGAATTGTCTGGTATAGTCCATAGCTACTACATCAGTTACGGGGCACCACTTGGATTGGCAATGCTGCTGGAGCAGGGAAAGCATCGGGATGGGCGACTGCCCGAACATCCTCGAGGGGGATGAGGCCCTTCTTGCGTCCCGCCAGCGCCGCATCCTTGAAAAGTGTTGCGACTGCGCCAGTTTCAAGGACGACCTGCGGCGTTTCCGCGAGAGCGGTCACCCCCTGGCTCCGGTCATCCTCACCCTGCACGGCGCGCACCAGCGCCAAAAATCCCAGATCGATTCCCTGGTCAGCTTCCTGGACAGCAAAACCCTGGAGGTGCGTTTCCTCCACGAGCTTGGTTCTACCCTGCAGAGTTCCGTGGACCTGGAGGAGGTGCTCTCCGTTGCCCTGACCGCCATTACCGCCGGCAAGGGCTTCGGCATGAACCGGGCCTTTCTGCTGATCATCAACCGTGAGCAGGGTCTCCTCCAGGGGCACCTGGCCATCGGACCGCGCAGCTATGAAGAGGCCAACCAGACCTGGGACGAGATCTCCCGCAACGACATGGACCTGCAGGGTCTGGCCCAGAATTTCCGCGCCAACAAACTCGACTCAGAACGGGCCAAGTTTCACGATATCCTGGAGCAGCTTACCGTTCCCCTGTCAAACAGCGATCACCTGCTGATCAGCACCTTGAACGGCACACAGCCGCTTTTGGTGGAAAACGCCTTCCACAACCCGGACATCTCCACTGAAATCGCCAACCTCCTGGGGGTCGATACCTTCCTGCTGCTGCCGTTGATCAGCCGCAAACGCCGGGTGGGCATGATCATCACCGACAACTGCATCACCCACCGCCGGATCAGTGAAGAAGACATGCGCTCCATCGAGAATTTTTCCTTTCTGGTGGCCTTTGCCATCGAGCGCGCCTCACTGTACGAACGGCTCCAGGTGGAACTGAGCCGTGCCACCGAGGCGGGCAACAAACTGAAGGAACAGCAGGAACTGATCGTCAGGATGGAGAAGATGGCACTGGTGGGGCGGATCACCTCCAGCATCGCCCACTCCATCCATAACCCGCTGATGGTCATCGGCGGATTCGCACGCTCCATCCTGAAGAGCACCCCCGAGGCAGACCCCAAGCGGGGCTTCATCGAATCCATCGTGGGGGAGGCTCGCCACCTGGAGGACGTGCTGGACGAGATCCTCAACTACTCCGATTCGCTCTATCCCACCAGGGATTTCTGGGATGTGAATCAGTTGCTGGAGGCATCCCTGCGGGAGATCCAGGAGTTTCTCCTGGAACGCGACTGCATCTGCCAGTTCGAGCCGCAGGAGGAACTCCCCCTGGCGTACATCGACTTCAAGCAGGTAGCCTACTGCGTGCGCACCCTGGTCATGGACAGCCTGGAGGGACGCAGCGGAGAACTGCTCTCCATGCGGGCCCTCCGGCAGGGTGACGGCATCCATGTGGTCATCACGGACAGGGCGCGCAGCGTCACCCCAGAAGACCTTGATGCGCTCTTGACCCCCTTTGCCATCACCCACACCATGGGATCGGGACTCGGCCTGGCGCTCTGCCGTACCATGCTGGAAAAGCAGGACATCCCCTTTATCGTTGCCGCGCCTCCCGGAGGCGGGGTCACCTTTACGATCATACTTCCCACGGAAAAGGAGAGCAGCCATGAGCAGGCTCCTGGTAGTTGATGATGAGGCCAACATTCGCATTCTGTACTCGGAAGAGCTGGCGGACGAGGGGTACGAGGTAGTCACCGCCGCCAACACCGCCGAAGCCATCGAAAAACTGCAGCAGACCCCCTTCGATCTGGTGGTTCTGGACATCAAACTGAAGAACGAAAACGGCATCGAACTGCTCCAGAAGCTGGTCCGGGAGCGACACGAGATGCCGGTGATCCTCTGCTCGGCCTTCTCCTGCTACAAGGACGACTTTTCCGCCTGGCTGGCGGACGGCTATATCGTCAAGTCCGGTGACCTGACCGAGCTGAAGCAGGAGATCGCCCGCGTGCTGGCCAAGAAGATCCAGAAGGCAAAGATCGGACTGTAACCACCCCCGTACTCGGAGCAGACACCCCATTCCATCGCAAGGAGTCACCCATCTATGAAAGCCGTCATCATGGCCGGCGGATTCGGCACCCGCATCCAGCCGCTCACCAGCAACCTCCCCAAGCCGATGATTCCCCTGTTCAACCGTCCGATCATGCTCCATATCGTGGAGCTGCTCAAAAAACATGACATAACCGATCTGGTCATGCTGCTCTACCATCAGCCCGAGGTGATCAAGAAGTTCTTCCGGGACGGCTCCGATTTCGGGGTCAAGATCACCTACGTGATACCGCTGCAGGACATGGGCACGGCCGGGGCGGTCAAGGCGGCCGAGAAGTACCTGGACGAACGCTTCCTGGTGATCAGCGGCGACCTGCTAACCGACTTCAACCTGAAAAAGGTCGTCAACTTCCACAACGACAACAAGGCCATGGCCACCATCACCCTGACTTCGGTCAAGGACCCGCTCCAGTTCGGGGTGGTGATCACCGACAAGGAGCGGCGCATCACCCAGTTCCTGGAAAAGCCGGGCTGGGGCGAGGTTATCTCCGACACCATCAATACCGGCATCTACGTCCTGGAGCCGGAGATATTCAAGTACATTCCCGAGGGAGAAAACTTCGACTTCTCCCAGGATCTCTTCCCCACCTTGCTGGCGAACAACGACCCGCTGTTCGGCTTCCCAGCCAGGGGGTACTGGCGGGACATCGGCAACACCGATTCCTACCGCGAGGCCTACCACGACATCTTCAGGGGCAAGGTCAACCTGAAGATCTACGAGCCCAAGCTGGACTTCGTGGGCAAGGATCTGCGCATCGCCAGCGACGTGACCCTGGGCGACCCGTCGGGGCTGGAGGGAACGGTGGTCGTGGGTGACAACAGCCAGATCCTGCGCGGCGTGCAGATAAAGGACTCGGTCATCGGACGCAACTGCACCATCGAGCAGGGGGTCAGACTGAGCCGCTGCGTGATCTGGGACAACACCTATGTCAAGAAGGGGGCGCGCATCAACGACTGCGTGGTCTGCTCCAACGTGCTCATCGGCCAGGGAGCAAGCCTGGAAGAGGGGGTCATCATTGCCGACGGAACCTCCATCGGCGACGAGACGGTGATCAGGCGGGATGTGAAGATCTGGCCACGCAAGGTGGTTGAGCCGGGATCCATTGTCACCGCCAACCTGATCTGGGGCGAAAAATGGCGCAAGCTGCTCTTCGAAGGGGCCATCGTCAGGGGGCTCTCCAACGTGGAGTTGACCCCGGAATTCGTGGCCAAGCTGGGCTGCGCCTACGGCACCATGCTCCCCAAGGGGAGTTTCGTGCTTGGTGGCCGCGATTCCAACCGGGTCACGCGCATGCTCAAGCGCTGCTTCATGGGCGGCATCCTCTCCACCGGGGTCAACGTGCGCGACCTGAAGATGGCGCCCCAGCCCATGCTGCGCTACAAGCTGAAGACCTTCGGCGAGGTGGGGGGATTCCACTTCCGCCAGGCAGAGGACGACCCGGCAGCCCTGGAGATCGTGTTCATGGACAGCGACGGGCTGGACTTCTCCAGCGGCATGGCCAAGAACGTGGAGCGCATCTTCTTCAAGGAAAACTTCCGCCGCGCCCACCACACCGAGCCGGGCGCCATCACGGACATCAACAACGTGGCCGACTACTACCGCGAGGGTTTCCTGCGTGCGATTGACCGGGAACAGCTCAAGAAGGCCGCCTGGACAGTGGTGATCGACTTCAACCACTCCGCCGCCAGCCAGATCCTGCCGCTGATCCTCAACGAACTGGGTTGCTACGTCATCGCCCTGAACGCCTACGTGGACGAGGGGCGCGGCTTCACGAGGGAGATGGACAAGCAGACCGCTCTGGAGCAGCTCTCCAAGATCGTCTCCTCCGTGGGCGCCCAAGCCGGTTTCTGGCTCGACCCCACCGCGGAAGCCATCACCCTGCTGGACGAAACCGGCCACATCCTGAGCGGCATCGAACTCCTGTCCCTGTTCGCCTCACTGACCATGAAGAGCGGCCAGAGGGGGGTGATCGCCGTACCGGTGCAGGCCCCCTCGAGCATCGAACAGATGGCTGCCCCCAAGCGCTGCCAGATCACCCGCACCAAGAGCAGCGAACGGGCCATGCTGGAGGCGGCCGGTTCCAGCGAGGTGATCCTGGCCGGCTCCACCGACGGCCGTTTCGCCCTGCCGGTCTTCCAGGCCTCCTTCGACGGCATGTTCGCCATCGCCCGGCTGATCGAGCTGGCCGCGGCCAGCGGCGGCCCGCTCTCCCGATCACTGGCCGACCTCCCGGAGTGCGCCTATCTGCAGACCAGCATCTCCTGTCCCTGGGAGATGAAGGGGGGCATCATGCGCAAGATGAGCGAGGACAGCCTGGACAAGGAGGCAACCTTCATCGACGGGATCAAGGTCCATTTCGGCGACGAGTGGATCCTGCTGCTGCCGGACCAGCACAGCCACTACATCCATATCGTTGCCGAGGGGAAGGACCATAAATCGGCCCAGAGGCTGCTGGCTGAATACCAGAAAAAAGTGGAGAGCTGGAAGAAAGAGCTGGAATAGGGGCGTTATCACCCCCGGCAAGGAGCAGCAGCGCATGCCAACCCCTCTCGATGTGGTCATCGTATGGCACATGCACCAGCCATACTACAAGGATCCGATCAAAAACGCCTACGCGCTCCCCTGGACCTACCTGCATGCGATCAAGGACTACTTCGACATGCCGGCCATCGTCGAGGACACACCCGGGGCGCGGGCGGTGTTCAACCTGGTCCCGTCGCTGATCGAGCAGGTTCTGGACTATGCCGACGGCACGGCCGTGGACCGCTTCCTGGAGATGGGCAGGGCCGCTCCTGCGGACCTCTGCGAAGACGACCGCATCTTCCTGCTGGAGAACTTCTTCTCCGCCAACCGCCAGCGCATGATCGAACCGAACCGTCGCTACCTGGAGCTGCTCTACATGGCCGGAGAGGGCAAAGCGGGCAATGCCCGCGATCGGGTGCGGCATTTCAGCGATCAAGACCTGCTGGACCTGCAGGTCTGCTTCTTCCTGGCTTGGACCGGCGAGGCGGCCCGCCGCCGTTACCCGGCCTTTGGCGAGCTTATCGTCAAGGGGGATTCCTACACCAACGCCGACAAGGAACTGCTCTTCACTACCCAACGGGAGGTGGTCCGGGCAATCATCCCGCTCTACAAGCGGCTCCACGATGCGGGGGCCGTCGAACTGGCGGTCTCCCCCTACTACCATCCGATTCTGCCGCTTTTGTGCGATACCCGCATCGCCCTGAACGCCTTGCCGCGCATCGCGGTTCCCGCTGCGCACTTCAGCTACCCCGAAGACGCCAGGGCCCAGATTCGCCGCGGCATCGACTATTTCAGGTCCGTGTTCGGCTTCATTCCCAACGGCATGTGGCCGCCCGAGGGGTCGGTCAGCAGCGAGGCCCTGGAGATCATCGCCGAGTGCGGCCTCTCCTGGATCGCCTCGGACGAGGAGGTGCTGGCCAAGAGCCTGGAGCGGGGGCTGGGGGATCACAAGGAGCGGCTCTACCGCCCCTGGCGTTTCGACGGCAGCCATGGTGGCCTGGGCATGTTCTTCCGCGACCACCATCTGTCGGACCTGATCGGCTTCACCTACTCGTCCTGGGACGCCGGCCGCGCCGCCGACGATCTCTGTTGCCGGCTCACGGCCATCAAGGAGCGTATCGGTGGCGAGGGGCGCGTCATCCCGATCATCCTGGACGGCGAAAATGCCTGGGAATACTACGCCAACAACGGCTACGACTTCCTGCGCAGCATGTACACCGCCATCTCCGGCACGCCTGAACTCAACCTGACCACCTGCTCGGACGTGCTGACCAACACCAGCTTCACGGGACGCCTGCACACCGTCCACCCCGGTTCCTGGATCAACGCCAACTTCGGCATCTGGATCGGCCATCCCGAGGAAAATCTGGCCTGGGAGCTGCTGGCGCGAACGCGCGAAACGGCCGCCAGCAGCAACCCGGACGTGGCGGCCATCCTGGACGGCCATCAAGCGGACGGCGACGGTAGCCGGATCGCCGAACAGATCTGTTGCTCCCTCTATGCGGCGGAGGGGAGCGACTGGTTCTGGTGGTACGGCGACGACCATTTCTCCCCCCACAGCGACCGCTTCGACCGCCTGTTCCGCCAGCACCTGCTGAACGTCTACCACCTGCTGGGACTGGACCCGCCCAGCCAGCTGCTGGAACCGATCAAAAAGAAGAGCCCCGCCGGCCTGATCCGCGAACCGGCGACCTTCATCGATCCGAACATCAACGGCCGGATCAGCGACTATTTCGAGTGGCTGGCCGCCGGGCTCTATGATCTGACCCGCCAGGGGTCGGCCATGCACTCTTCGGACCGCATGCTGCAGAGCTTCTACTACGGCTACAACCGGACCTCGTTCTTCGTGCGCATCGACGGCATCCAGGAGCTCTCCCGCCTGCTACGGGAGGTGGATGTGCTCAACCTGCATCTGATCTTCGACCGCGAGTACCGTCTCCCCATGCAGATCAGCTGCGACGAGGGGCTGCTGCTGGTCAAGGAGAGCAATCTCTGGGTGCCCACCCACGGCCATTGCCACTGGAAGGTGGCCAAGACCTGCGAAGTCAGCATCCCCCTGGAAGTGCTCAGACTTCCCCCCAGGAGCAAGCTCTTCGCCTCCCTGTCACTGGTGCGCGACAACGAGGAGATCGGCAGATGGCCCTCGGACGCACCGCTGATGCTGTACTACGCCGGTCCGGAGATAGAGCTGGAAAACTGGCTGATTTAGTTCGAAGTTCAAGGTTCGTGCTTCAAGATTCGTTGTTGAGTGATTTCAACCTCGAACCATGAACTGCGAACCGTTTTATGAAGCGTCTTTTGGAGGAATAATGTCAGAACTGCGCTGGGATCCATTGAAACTGCACTGGGTGATTATCGCCACCGAGCGGGGCCGGCGACCGCGGGATTTCCAGGTTGAGCGGGAACATAACGGCATGACCGCCTGCCCCTTCTGCTACGGCAACGAGGACAAGACGCCGCCGGAGATCTTCGCCATACGCCCCAGCGGCATGCCCAACGCCGCCAACTGGCGCGTGCGGGTCATCCCCAACAAGTACCCGGCACTGAGGGTGGAGGGGCAGGCGGGGAGCCGCGGCTACGGGCTCTACGACGTGATGAACGGCATCGGCGCCCATGAGGTGATCATCGAAACCCCCGACCACAACCGCTCCATGGCCGACCTGGCGGTGAACGAGATCTGCGATGTGCTCAGGGCCTACCGCGCCCGCTACCTGGATCTGCGTAAAGATTTCCGCCTGCGCTACATGGTGATCTTCAAGAACCATGGCCTGCGCGCCGGCGCGACCCTGCACCATTCCCACAGCCAGTTGATCGCCGTTCCGCTACTCCCGCCGGTGGCCGCCACCGAGCTGAAGGTGGCCCGCACCTATTTCGGCACAAAGGAGCGTTGCATCTTCTGCGACATCATCGACTTCGAACTTAGGGAGGGACAGCGGGTGGTGCGGGAATTTCCCAACTATCTGACCATGACCCCCTTCGCATCCAGTTCCCCCTTCGAACTCAGGCTCTTCCCCAAACAGCACAGCCATGACTTTGCCCTGATGAACGACGCCCAGCTGTCCGAACTGGCAATGGCACTGAAGGACATGCTGCTGCGGGTCAAGAGCGTGCTGCTGGACGCTCCCTACAATTTCATCCTCCACACCGCGCCGCCGCCCCATCACCGACCGGGCAAACCGGGGCACTGGGGTTCGCTGGAGTATGACTACCACTGGCATATCGAGCTGGTCCCGCGCCTGACCCAGACGGCCGGCTTCGAGTGGGGCACCGGTTTCTACATCAACCCCACCTCGCCGGAGGACGCGGCACAGTTCCTGCGCGAGGCAGAGGTGTAACGGAACCAAGCTAGCCTGACGACAAAAGGACGGCCCCCGGGGAGTCGTCCTTTTGTCGCTATTCTCTAGCGTTTCATCGCGGCCCTGGGCGCGACACCCGCCTGTAGCCGCCTACAGGATAATCTTCTCGCCGCAACGCTTGCAGATGAATTCAGTATCCCCCTGCTGGGGAAAAATCATCACATCGCATTTTGGACAACTCTGAATACTCTCGTCCATGTTGGGAAAGCTCTTGTAATAACTGGCCCAGTCGAGACTCTTTACCTTCTCGATTTCTTCCTCGGTTACCTTATTGTTCACCCGCTTGATATTGTTCATTTGTTAACCTCGTTCCGTTTGGCCGATTTTGACACCTCTATAGCACAGCCACCGGCGTTTTAAAACAGGATTGTGAGCGGCTCGTATTATCCCTTGCCCCCGCCCCCCACCCCTGCTATCGTGCGGAAATGCACGACCTCCCGATCAAGGCCGTCCTGGACCGTCTCTGCGCCACCCGATCACCGCGACAACTGGCCAACGACCCGCTCTCCTTCTGTCACCGCTACCGCGACCCGCTGGACAGGGAGGTGGCCGCCGTCATCTCCTCCGCATTCGCCTACGGCGCGGTCGGGATCATCCTGCGCACGCTGGAGTCGATCTTCGACCATATGGGGCCGTCGCCGCGCCGCTATGTGGAATGTTTCCAGCCGGAGCGCGGCCTGCGCGATTTCAACGCTTTCAAACACCGCTTCAACGACGGCCGCGACCTGTGTGCCCTGCTGTGGTGCATACGGCTGATGATCCGGGAGGCTGGCAATGTCGAGGAGTTCTTCCTGCGCGGCCACGACGACAGCGCCCCGGATGTGACCGAATCCCTGAACCGCTACTCCACGGCCGCGCTGGCCCTGGACTATTCACCGCTATTCGGCCAGGAGAGCTTCCCGAAAAGCTCCTCTTTTCCGTTCCTGTTTCCCGCCCCCCACTCGGGAAGCGCCTGCAAGCGACTCTGCATGTTTCTGCGCTGGGTGGCGCGTCCGGCCGACGGCATCGATCTGGGCATCTGGCGCGGAATATCGCCCTCCCAGCTGATCATCCCGGTGGACACCCACATCCAGCGCATCTGCGGTTATCTGGGGTTCAGCGGACGCAGGAGCGCCGACTGGCGTACGGCCCGGGAGATAACCGCGGCGCTGCGCCGGCTGGACCCCTTCGACCCGGTCAGGTACGATTTTGCCCTGGCTCACCTGGGAATTTCCGAGGGCTGTAACGGTGTGGATCCGGCCGCCTGCGCAGCCTGCCCCATCGCCGGAATCTGTCCGCAACAGGGCGCTATCACTACGATAAGAAAAGGTTTATGATTTGACACCCACCCCCCTTTCTGATATAGGATTCGTTGTTTCAGCTAGTTCCATGCCGGTTTGCCATGCCGTTCCATCACGTCTGCCAGGGAGTCGCCGATGATAATCCAGTGTGAACAGTGCCGGACAAAGTTCAGGCTCGATGATTCCAAGATCAAGGAGAACGGAGTCAAGGTTCGCTGCGCAAAGTGCCGACACGTCTTTACGGTCATGAAACAGCAGCCTGAGCAGGCGGAACAGAGCGACTTCGGCGCCATGCTGGAGCAGAGCTCCGCCCTTGGCGCCACGCCTCAGGAGGCCGAGTCTGGCTTTCCCCAGGAGCAGGCCGCCGAAAACCCCTTTGCCGCTGCCCAGGAACAGGAGCAGAGCGGACAGTCCTTCGATTTTGGTGCAGTTGAGCCGCCGCAGGAAGAGCAGCCCCAGGCTCCGGCCGAGGAGTTCTCCTTTTCCGCCAACCAGGAGAGCGCTCCAGCCATGGGGGAGACTCCCCCCTCCCCTCCCGGTGAATTCCAGTTCGGCGAGGTGGATTTCGGACAGCCCGCGGAACAGCCGACCATGGCTGAATCCGCCCTGGAACCGTTCCCGGAGGCCAAGGCCGCAGCTCCGCACCAGCCCTTCGGAGATGAATTCGACTTCCAGCCCCTGGATAGCCAGCAGCAGGCCGCATCGGTAGAAGAGCAGGCCCCGGCCGCCCCCCACGGAGAGATCGATTTCGGCCAGGTGGATTTCGGGCAACCCGAGGTTGCGGCCAGCGCGGAACCGTTCATAGCCGAACAGGGAAGCGCTACCCCGCAGGTCCCGCCCCCCCTGGAGTTCGAATTCGATCTGCCCGAAAGCAACGACACCCAGAGCCAGCTCTCCGGGGAAAAAACGGAGACCGTCCCAGCCGGACCGGAAAACATACCCACCGCGGATGCGTTCGATTTTGCCATGGAGTTGCCCACCCCTCCCAGCGGGCAGAAGCTGCCCCAACTGGAGGAGGCATTCAGCTTCGACGTTCCCGCTGAAACGGCGATCACCCCCCCACAGCCGGCAGCGGCTGTCCCTTCTGCAGCACTTCCGGTTCAGCCGGAGCCCGTGCAGCCGGCAGGGACAGAGATGAAACCATACGGCCCGGTCATCTCGCCAGCGCCAGAGCCAGCGCCTGGCACGGCCGATAGCGATCTGGTTCCGCCCGAACCGGCCCAGGAAGAGCTGCCCCCCCTCTCGATCCCCTCACGCCGCAAGTCGTCATCCCTGCTGAAGGCGCTGGTGGCTCTTCTGGTGCTGGCAATGGTCGGCGCGGCCGCCTTCTACGGCAAGGATCTCTACCCGAAACTGAAACAGATGATCGCTCCCGAATCGGGCAAAATCCAGCTCCGCTCCATCTCCTCATCATTTGTCAGGAACACGACCACCGGCAGCGAACTGCTGGTGATCAGCGGAGAAGCGGTCAACGGATTTACCACCCCGCGGGCATCCCTACAGGTAAAGGGAATGGTGTACGGCGACAAGGGCCAGGTGCTGGCCAGTAAGAACGCCTACTGCGGCAACCCCCTGTCGGCGCAGCAGTTGGCCAGCATGCCGCTGGACGCCATTGAACTGGCCATGGCCAATCAGGTCGGCAGCGGCCTCTCCAACCTGGAAATCGCCCCCGGCAAGGCACTCCCCTTCACGGTTGTCATCGCAACGGTGCCGGAGGGAGCCAAAAATATCGGCATTGTCCCTGCCGGATCACAGGCTCTGGGTGAAAAAGCCAAATAGGAGGTAAAGCTCCTCCTCACGCACAAGGGGCGCGGAATTGATTCCGCGCCCCTTTTTCGTCCGAAATCGGCGGACAGGTGAAGAAATCTTTCCTCTTCCCCGGTTATGCCACGATTTCCACCAGCCTGATGTCGAAGGTCAGGTCCATTCCCGCCAGGGGATGATTGGCATCCAGCGTGAGGGTCGTGTCGCTCACCCCGGTCACCATGACCGGCATACCGCTTCCATCCTGAGTGACCACCTCCATCCGGTCACCCACTTCCGGATGGATATCGTCCGGGATCTCGCTCCGCTCCACAACCGCCACCAACTGCTCCAAGCGCTGGCCATAGGCATCATCGGCCACGATTTTAACCCTGACGCCCTGCCCCGGCTCGAGCCCGACAACCGCCTCTTCGAACTTGGCCAGCAGGTTTCCCTGGCCGATGACAAACTCCAGGGGGCCGGAGGCTCGCTCGCCGCAGCCGCAATCGTGGTCACCACAATCATTGCCGTGGTCGGCGCAACGGTCCCCGCACCCATCGCCGCACGCAGCCTCCCGCTCTTCGGATGTGTCGAATATGCTGCCGTTATCCAGTGTCCCGGTGTAGTGTACCCGGACGGTATCTCCGATCTTTGCCTGAGCCATTCAGTGTTTCCTCTCGTTGTGTAGTTCAGCCCTCTGTCCCGGATTGACCGGCATCGGACTACGTGCTGCGTGTACAAGCTCGCACAAAATTGCAATGACAACAGGGCACACAGAGCTATCGGAGACAAAAACAGGAAAAGTCACCGATGCACCAGGCCGGTGATTCAGGATTCCATGAATTTCCGGGATTATTTCTCTGTGGCGTACGTGTCGTTATGGGTTCAGGAGTGTGTTCATTATCAGGAGAGCAGTCCCTGGATGCGGCTGCTGATCAGGTCGGAGTCGGCCGTGGCGATGCGCACACGCTTATGGCGGGAGGTTTCCCCCGAGATGATCTCCACCGCCGACTTGGGCACATGCAGCAGGTCGGCCAGAAATTCGCGGCAGAGCTTGTTGGCCGCTCCATCCACCGGCGGCGAGGTCAGCCTGAGCTTGAGGGAGTTGTCCACCAGGCCGCAGATCTCGTTTTTCGATGCCCGCGGCTGGATGTAGAGGTTGAGGACGACCCCCTTCGCCGTCACGCTGTAGCAGGAAGTCTCAGGACGGTTCATCGCCGTCCAGCATGCGGACATGGCATTCCAACAGGCTCCTCAGACTCGATTCGAACTGGACCTTCTGGCGGCTCACATCCTCGATGCGCGCCTTGAGGTCCCCCAGGCGGCGCTCCGATTCGGCCACGATCTTTTCCGCCTTCAGCTCGGCCTCGCCGATGATCAGGCTGGCTTCCTTCTGGGCCGAGGCCTTCATCTCCTCGATCACCCGCTGGGCAGCCAGCATGGCCTCGCGGAGGTCCTTCTCCTTTTCGGCCATGTCCTGCATCTCGCGGTTGTGGCGCGCCTGCTGCTCCTTTAGCTCGTTGTTCTCCCTGACCAGGTTTTCCATCTCGGACGCCACGCTCTGCAGGAAGGCATCCACGTCATCGGGGTCGATCCCTCCCCACAACTTGCCCTTGAACTGTTGTTGCTGAATATCGATCGGAGTGATTTTCATTGCTGGTCAACCTCTCAGTTTGAGCGCCATGCTGATTGTGGTCAGGTAGTGAACTGCCGTGTCGAACAGGATGATCTGAAGCACATAGATGAGGACAAACGCCACCAGCGGCGAAAAATCGAGCATGCCGGTATCGGGCATGTGGCGTCTGATCCTGTTGAGCAGGGGGTTGGTAGCCCTGTAGATGAAATTAACCAGGGGATTGTAGGGGTCGGCGTTCACCCAGGAGATGATCACGCTTGCCAGCAGGATGTACTTGTAGATGGTCAGTAATCCGTTGGCCAGTTCCATGATCTTTGCCAAGGAGTCTGTCGGGCTTGACCTCAGGGGCGCCCTCTTTTGTGGCCAAGCCGATTAAAAAAGTTCCGTATGTGTTCGTCTTCCCACCGGCAACCTGGTTAATTCAGCCCTTTCAGCGATGACTGCGGTTATTACAGGCTGATTTTCGCTATTTCTCATTCTATCCGGCCAAGACATGCAGCCGTTTGATGTTGTAGGCCATGCAGACGAGGTTCCATTCGCCTTTTACTGCTTCAAAGCCACGAAGAAGAAAGCTTCTGAATCCCATGACCGCCTTGATGATGCCGAAGACCGGTTCCGAGGTGACTTTTCGCTGGGCGTAGATCGCCTTGCCGGAAGGTGTCTTCAGGCGATGCTTCATTCTGGCCACGGAATCGGCATCTTCGGGTAACGGCGGCGGTTCGGCAAAGCGCTCCATCAGTGGCACGTTGTGACTCTGCCGGTCTACGGCAATGTAGGGAGTTATCCCGTTCTCCTCACAGGCAGTTACATTGGTTTCGCTGAAGTAGCCACTGTCAGCTACCAGATCGGTTGCCTTGCCAAGCTTCTCAGGCAGCGCCGCCAGGTTCTCCAGGGTCGGTGTCAGCTCCTGTTTGTCATTGGGATTCTGGGTAACATGGGCCGAAACGATGAGCTTTGATGCTGTATCCACACCGGCCTGGGCGTTGTAAGTCTGCTCGAATCCGCCACCGGAGGTCGGCATGATCCGCGACTCTTCATCGGTCAGATTGACCTGATCTTTGGCAGTGGGGCCGGATTTGGGCGGTTTCGGCTCTTTCCCCTTGGCCTTCTTGCCCGTTGCCTGCTCCTTCTTGGCCCGTTCGGCGACTTTCTTCTCATAAGCGGCCTGTTCACGAGCATGGCGCTCAGCGGCTCGTTTTTCGATCTCGACCTTGGCTGCGGCAATGGCGGAAAGACGCTTTTCCCGACGTTCCAGTTCTTCGGGGATGTTCATGCCGTCCGGAATATCGGCACGGTCCGCTGCCTCGGCCTTTTTGAGCAGTTCGCCAACCTCAGCCTTGATCTGCTCTTCAAGCTTGCAGGCATGCTCATAGCTCAGCGCCTTGTGCTTGGAGGCGTTCGCCTTGATTTTGCTGCCATCCAAACTAACGTTGCCCAGTTTCAGCACCTCCATCTGATGAGCGATCAGCAGAATCTGGGCAAACAGCTTGTTCAGTTGCGGCAGAAAACGCCGGCGGAAGGTGGCAATGGTATCGTGGTCAGGATGACTGTTTGCCGCTATGAACCGGAATGCCACGGAGTCGTAGGTGCTGCGCTCAAGCTTCCGGCTGGAGAATACGCCTGTCGCATAACCGTAAAACAACAATGCTACCAGCATCTCAGGGTTATAGGGCTGCGAGCCTCGGCCGGCATAGGTAGCTTTCAAAGAGCGCAGGTCGAGCTGTTCGACAATTTCGACCACAAACCGGGCCAAGTGCTTTTCTGGTAGCCAATCCTGCAGCGATGGCGGGAGCAGATAGGGTGTTTCCCGGTCAACTTCAATAAACTTTGATTTCATAGTCAACCCCGATACCTAACCAGTTGATATTACCGGACAAATATACGGGATACACCAAGAAAACGCAAGCTAAAGCTGACGACTTATTCAATAAATACAGCAGGTTAACCAATTGAAAACGCCCTGGAGATGACGGCTGAATGCGTTAAGCCCGACAGACTCCAAGGCCAGAAGTATGTTTGCGATAAGGATCATGGCCGACGCTCCACTGTCGTAACGGTAGTGTAAATGCGGCAAATATGCCTTAAAGCTCCTGTAATGTCAAAGCAGAATCATGGCCGTCCTTGCCCTCGAACCGCCACTCTGCTATATTCGCTCCTTCTCCGACGGCACATGGGCCGCATTTTTTCATGGAGCATCGCACATGAATACCTGGAATGACCATCTGCAGGTAGCCATCGAGGCTGCCCGCCTGGCTGGCAGCTATCAGCGCCACCGTTTCACGTCGCCGCTCAGCATAGAGCTGAAGGGGGACAAGGACCTGGTGACCGAGGTGGACCGGGAGTCCGAACGCCTGATCGTCCAACAACTGCTGAACCGCTTCCCCGATCACTCCATACTGGCCGAAGAGGGCAGCTGCCCCCACAGTGAATCCCCCCACTGCTGGATCATCGACCCCTTGGACGGCACCACCAATTTCGCCCACGGCTTTCCCTGGTTCTGCGTTTCCATCGCCCTGGAGGCGGATGGAGAGCTTGTGGCGGGCGTGATCCTCAACCCGATCCACGACGAACTGTTTACCGCCACCAGGGGCGGGGGCGCCTTCCTGAACGGCCGCCGCCTGCGCGTTTCAGAACGTTCCCCCCTGAAAGACACCCTGCTGGGCACCGGTTTTCCCTATGACTGCGCCAGCGACCCGGTTAACAACTTCGACAATTTCATGGCCTTTCAAAGGGCTGCGCGGGGAATCCGCAGGGCGGGAGCGGCGGCCCTGGACCTTGCGAGCGTTGCAGCCGGTCGCCTGGACGGTTTCTGGGAACTGAAGCTCAAACCCTGGGACGTTGCCGCCGGCGTGCTGTTGGTGCGCGAGGCGGGGGGCATGGTCAGCGGCTTCGACGGATCGGAGTACTCAATCTTCCATAACCGGATCCTGGCCAGCAACGGCCTGATCCATGGAGAAATGGCGACCATGCTGGAGCGGGTTGCCAGTGAGGAGGCGGCATGACGCGCAAGAACCGGGCTCTACTGATGACCGCCCTGATCCTGCCGGGATTGGGACAGCTCTACCTCGGTCGCAGCGCCCGGGGGATCGCCCTGATCCTGCTGACCAATCTGCTGCTCCTTCTGGCGCTGGTCGTTCTTCTCAAGGCCGCGGCGCCGGCGCTCTCTGCCCGGCTGGCTTCCGGCGCGGTCAGTCCCGCCGACATCATGACCGGCCTGGAGGGTTCCGCGGGATACGGCCGGGCTCTTCTGGGCGCCTTCGTGCTGCTCTGGGCAGGAGCGGTGGCGGATATCCTCTTCCACCGTGAAGCCATCGACGGGGGACGTTGACGGGGGGACCACCCCTGGCGCATCAGCCATGGGCGGTCCTTAATCGGTTTGACAAACAGCCCCCCGCTGTGAGATAAGTGCTTTTTTCACGTTTTATCATGCAGTTGGCAATTTTAAACAGGAAGTGGAGCTACCATGATTCATTCTCAGATAATTGGCAGTGGCGGTTATTCGCCGGAACAGGTGATTTCCAACGACTATTTTGAACCGTTGGTGGAGAACGCCGACGAGTGGATCTTCAGCCGTACCGGAATACGGGAGCGGCGTTTTGCCCGCGAAGATCAGGCCACGTCCGACCTGGCGACCATCGCCGCCCGGAACGCCCTTGAGTCCGCCGGAATTTCGGCCGACGAGATCGACTGCATCGTGTTGGGTACATCCACGCCGGACATGAGTCTCCCTGCCACGGCCTGCATCGTCCAGAACAACATCGGCGCCAAAAACGCCTTTGTCTTCGACATCAACGCGGTCTGCAGCAGCTTCGTCTTTGCCATGGAAACCGCCGACAACTTCATCCGCAGCGGCAAGTACAAGACCGTGATGGCCATCGGCGCCGATACCTATTCCCGTATCCTGGACTTCCAGGACAAGAACACCTGCACGCTCTTCGGCGACGGCGCCGGCGCCGCCATCCTGCGGGCCAGCGACACCCCGGACCGGGGTATCCTCAGCACCTACATGCGCAGCGACGGCTCCGGCTGGGAGCTGATCCAGGTCCCCTCCTCCGGGTCGCGCAAGCCGATCAACGCCGAGACCATCGCCAACCGGGAGAACACCTTCAAGATGGCCGGTAAGCAGGTCTATGTCTTCGCCACCAGCGTGATCCCCGAGATCATCACCGAACTGTGCAGGAGGGCCGGCGTGGAACCGTCCGACCTGACCCACATCATCCCCCACCAGGCCAACATCCGCATGATCGACTTCATCGCCAAGAAGTTCGACTACCCCAAGGAACGCTTTCTGCTCAACCTTGATCGCTGCGGCAATACCTCCTCCGCTTCCGTTGCCCTGGTCCTGGCGGAAAACATGAACAACGGCACCATTAAGCCGGGCGACCTGGTGCTTACCATGGCCTTCGGTGGCGGGCTCTCCTGGGGCGGGCTTTTGATCAGGTTCTGATCCGCTTCACGGAAATCCCTTGTCCAATGTGTGACAATGCCGGAGTTCGTGATCACCACGAAACTCCGGCATTGTCGTTTGCAGCGTAAAAAGCCCTTCGGCGCGATCAGAGCGCCCCGCACTGTCTCAGTTGCCGCCGCAACTCGGCGTGATCCGGGGCGTAGCGGCTGACCAACTTCCAGAAGTGCGGCCCGTGGTTCGGTACCCTGATGTGGCAGAGTTCGTGGATGATCACATAATCGAGACAGGGGAGCGGCGCCTTGATCAGGTTCAGGTTGAGGCAGATGCGGCCGGTGCGGTAGGAATAGCTCCCCCAGCGGCTCTTCATGCTTCTGATCACGATGGGAGGAAGCGGAAAAGCTTCCGCCTCCATTCTGCGGTGGCATTCCCTGGCCCGCTCCCCGAAGAGTTCCACGGCCCGCCCGCGGTACCAGGCATCGATCACACCGGCCAGTTGTCCATGATCATCCCCCTGGCTGCTGCACACCACCAGTTCATGACCACGGAGCGAAACAGCCTCGCCCGCCCCCCGCTCCACGCGCAACAGGTACTCCCTCCCCTGATAGGGAAAGATCGCGCCGCTCTGGAAACTCTGTCCGCTTTGCGGTAGGCAGCTCTCCAGGCGCTGCCAGACCATCTGGATCCAGTCCGCCTTACGGCCCACGAAAGCCCTGATCTCATCCAGGGGAGTAGCCAGGGGAACCCTGACCCACACCGACTTGTCCCTTCTCACGGTCATGCCCAGACTTCTGCGCCGCGACCGGCAGTAGTGGAAGCTGATCGTCACCCCCTGATGAATAATCTCCATGGCTGGCATGGCATCATGCCGGCGTTCCCCGTTCCCCGCCATGCTCAGCGAAGCAGTTCCAGGGCCTGATCCGACGCCCTCTGGGCCGCAGCCACGCAGTCGTTCAGGCCGATGCCGCGATAGGAGTTGCCGGTCAGGATCAGGCCGGGATGACAAGCCAGCCGCTCCTCCAGGTGCTTAAGCCTCTCCCCGTGACCGACGGTGTACTGGGGGATGGCTTGGGGATGGCGAAAGATCCGGATGAAAGAGGGCTCCGCGACGATACCCATGACATCTTTCATATCCCCCCTGACCCGGCCAAGCAGTTCGTCGTCACCCATGTGCACATAGTCGGGAAAACAGGCCCCACCCACCATGCTGCGCAAGAGCACCTTTCCCGTCGGCGCCCGGTTCTCGAACATGCTGGAGTCCCAGAGCGTTCCCAGGATGCTGCGCCCCTCTTTTTTGGGGATCAGGTAGCCGAAACCGTCCAGGGGGTGGCTGACCAGCTCCCGCTCATAGCCGAGGCAGACCACCGTCATGCTGGCATAGGGGATGCTCTCCAAGATCGAAGCGATCCCTGCGTCACAGTCATGGAGTATGGCGCTGGCCGCATGGGCCGGCGAGGCAACGATCACCAGATCGGCGTCATACTCGCCGCCGTCACGGCAACCGACTCTCCAGGCCGCGCTCTTCCCCCGCCTGACCCAGCTCACCTCCCGGTCCGCCATGACGATCCCCCCCAGGGAGGCCGCCAGACTGTCGGTGAGATACTGGATACCCGGACGGAAGGAGGTCAGCACCCCTCCCGGTCCGGCAGCAGAGGAGACCGCCTTCCCGGCGGCCCGTTCCCGCTTCTTCTGTCTGGCCAGCCTGACCATGGCCCTGATCAGGCCGCCGTACTCCCGCTCCAGCTGGGCGATGCGGGGGAAACAGGAGACCAGCGACATGGTCTCCGGGTCGCCGGCAAAGATACCCGAGACCATGGGTGAGATCAGTTTGTCCAAGGCTTCCCCTCCCAGGCGGCGGCGGGCGAAATCAGCCAGGGACTCGTCAACCCCCGCAGGGGTACGGGCAATGAAGGGGGTCGGCTCCAGGGCCAGGCGCAGCTTGCCGGGCCAGGAAATAAGGCGGCTCTTGAGGAACGTACCCCCACCCTCGGGAAGGCGGTGCAGCTCTCCGTCGGAATAGATGAAGCGCTTGCGGGCATTGTCGTTGCTGCGCAGCAGATCGCTGCTGACGCCTACGGCGTCGCACAGTTCCAGGGTCTGGGGCTTGCTGTCCAGAAAGCCGTTGGGGCCCCACTCGCAGACGTATCCACCCTCGTGGATGCTGCGGATCTTCCCCCCTGGCCGCTGATCCTTTTCCAGCAGCACAAGCTCCAGTTGTATGCCGCACGCCAGCGCTTTCTCCCGCAGCAGCCAGGCCGTTGCCAGGCCGGATATGCCGCCACCGACGATGATCGCTCTCTTCATGGGATGGTTCCCTCCATGGCGTGGATAGTACGTTGACGAAAAGTGGCTGTCAAGGTTGGGCAGCCGTATTGACATGCCGGACAAGGCGACTTACATTGTTCTCAAAACCAGTTGATTTATTTACAAAGGAAAGCGCATGTCACAGACCGATTACTACAAGACCCTCGGAGTCGACAAGAAGGCCACCCCCGACGAGATCAAGAAGGCTTTCCGCAAGCTGGCGGTCAAGTACCACCCGGACCGCAACCAGGGCGACAAGTCCGCCGAGGAGAAGTTCAAGGAGATCAACGAGGCCTACGCTGTGCTCTCCGACCCACAGAAGAAGGAACAGTACGATACCTACGGCTCCAGCGGCTTCCACAAGCAGTACAGCCAGGAGGACATCTTCCGCAACTTCGACTTTGGCGGAACCTTCCGCGACATGGGCATGGGGGGGGGCGAGGACATCTTCTCGCGCCTGTTCGGCGGCGGTGGTTTCGGTGGAGGCAGGAGGGGAGCCCGGGGAGGCTTCCGGCCCGGCCCCCAGCGGGGCAGCGATCTGGAGATGGAGACCGATGTCAGCTTCCGCGATGCGGTCCAGGGGGCCGAGAAGGTGATCGCCTTCCGCCGCAACGGCGTCCGCGAGGAACTGAAGGTCAAAATCCCGGCCGGGGTGGACAACGGCAGCAGGATCCGCATCAGCGGTAAGGGGAGCCCGGGTGACGGGGGTGGTCCGTCGGGCGACCTGTTTCTGATCATCCGTACCCTGCCTGACCCGGTATTCACCCGCGACGGCGGCGACCTGTTCGTGGAGCGCTCGATCGCCTTCAGCGCCGCCTGCCTGGGGGTATCCCTGGATGTGCCGACCCTGGAGGGGGACAAGCGCATCAAGGTACCGGCCGGCATTCAGCCCGGAACCAAAATCCGGCTGAAGGGGTGCGGCGTCAAGACCCTCTCGTCCAACACCAAAGGGGACCTGTACGTGAAGATCGGCCTGCATGTGCCGGAACGGCTGAACAGCGACCAGAAGAAGCTGGTGGAGGAACTGGCCCAGAAGGGGCTGTAGGCGGAAACTGAAAAGAGGCAGTATTCCAGGGGCGGGCCATCAGACCCGCCCCTGCGTCATTTGAACCTCAAATCGACAATTCGTCTCACGCAATGATAATCAACTGGTATACAACATAACCAACTCCCCGCATGGAGTGAGTCGTTTGTTTTAGATACGTTTTCGGTTGTCTTCGCGAACGTTGCGCCTTTGCGTGAGTATCCGCCTTTTCCAACTTGAATCACCCCTTACCGATCATCAGCACCACGGCATGGGCCGAGATCCCTTCCCCCCTGCCGGTGAAGCTCAAGCCCTCCTCGGTGGTGGCCTTGACATTGACCCGATCCACCGTGCTCCTCAGCACCCGGGCGATGTTCTCCCGCATGGCAGGGATGTGAGGCGCCATCTTGGGACGCTGGGCGATGATGGTGGCGTCCAGGTTGCCCAGGCAGTACCCCTTCGCGATCGCCAGATTAGCCACATGCTCCAGAAGCTTCAGGCTGTCGGCCCCCTTGTATGCCGGATCGGTGTCGGGGAAATGCTTGCCGATATCCCCCTCGCCCAGGGCGCCCAGGATGGCGTCGGCAATGGCGTGCAGCAACACGTCGGCGTCGGAATGCCCCAACAGTCCCTTCTCCCAGGGGATATCCACCCCCCCCATGATCAGCTTTCTCCCCTCAACCAGTTTGTGGACGTCGTAGCCGTGTCCGATGCGCATGTTATGGTATCTCCTTGAGTTTATTAGTAATTTTTGGTTTCATTCGGGGTTAGCCAACTGTCCCCACATCACCGCCCCCCGCGTCTTCATCCGCCAGGAGGCTGTGGGGAAGAATGGCATTCGCCTCGCTGACCGGGAGTTCCTGCACATCCCTGAGTTTTCTCCCGACGGCCCGCGATCTGGTCTTGGCTTTCTCGATGGTTTCCGAAGCCTGATGGAGCTTCTTCTGCACCGACTCCAGCACATCACCGTATTTGGTCCACTCGGTCTTCACCGCGGCCAGGAGGTTCCAGACCTCGCTGGAGCGCTTCTGGATGGCCAGGGTGCGGAAGCCCATCTGGAGACTGCTCAGAATGGACCAGAGCGTGGTCGGCCCGGCGATGACGACTCGACACTCGCGCTGTATGAACTCCGTCAAACCGGTTCTTCGAATCACCTCGGCGAACAGCCCCTCCACCGGCAGAAAGAGAATGGCGAAATCGGTGGTCCTGGGCGGATTCAGATATTTGGAGCAGATATCGCCAGCGCAAGCCTTGACCCGCATTTCCAGCAGTTTTCCCGCCGCCTCGACCCCATCCAGGTCGCCCCGCTCCTGAGCCTCAACAAGCCGCTGGTAATCCTCCACCGGGAACTTGGCGTCTATGGGAAGCCACACGGCCTCATCCCGGTCGTTGCCCTGCCCGGGAAGCCTGATGGCGAACTCCACCCGCTCGCCACCCCCTTTGGTCGACAGGTTGGCGACATACTGATCGGGAGTCAGAACCTGCTCCAGGAGCGCGCCCAGCTGCACCTCCCCCCATGTCCCGCGGGTTTTCACGTTTGAGAGCACCTTCTTCAGGTCGCCGACGCCCGAGGCCAGAACCTGCATTTCGCCCAGCCCCTTGTGGACCAGTTCCAGCCGCTCGCTCACCTGCCTGAACGATTCCCCCAGACGCTTTTCCAGCGTGCCCTGGAGCTTCTCGTCAACGGTCTGGCGCATCAGTTCCAGCTGCTTTGCGTTATCGGCCTGCATGCTCTGCAGCTTGCCTTCCATCGCGGTCCGCAACTCTTCCAGTTTCTTCTCGTTGGACTCGGAAAGCTTGCCGATGGCCAGAGACATGGAATCCAGTTGCGACTTTTGCTGGTTTGCCATCTCGCCCATCGTGGTCGTAGTGGATTCTGTTATCCCTTTCAACGTAGCGATGACCTCTTCTCTCAACTGTTTGGCACCCGTAGCGGATTCGCTCCGGATACCATCGAGCCTTTCACCGCTGGCCTGGGAAAACGTGGAGAGTTGATTGGAAAAGGTATCAAGCTGCATCTTCTGCAAACTGGCGGCCTCAACTGTCCGTTGCATGAGGGTTCCGCCGAAGCTCTTGAAGGCCTCCGCAAGCTCCTGGCGCTGCTCTTTCGCCGCCTTCCCGGCCTCATCCCTGCTCCGGGCGGCTTCTTCCCTCACAGCGCGTTCCGTCCTGTCCAAAGCCAGCGAGAAAGAATCAATACGGGGAACAAGGGAGGAGACATCATTCCGGGATGACTTTTTGAGGAGAAGGATCTGGAGAATGACGATGGCCGCCAGCAACGCCAATACGATGAATAGAAGAATAGTGGTCACGTAAGATCTCCCCTGGATGAGATGGCCGTTCTACGTAAGTTTCTTGTCTCTCTTCCGCACCAGTTCCTTGAAATTCGAGCTACTCCCCACCGGCGTTCCGCTCTGCTGCTCGATATCCCTGCGGGATCTCCCCGCAGACGCTTATCGCCCCACTCCTTGGGGTATCCCTTCTGTTCGTAGAGTTGCTTCCTCCGCTCCTGAACAGTCTGACAACCATGCTAAAAATAGCGATAATTTTTTGCGTGCAATGAAATACACTGTTATTTAAACTAGGTAAAATATTCTGATCAGTTTCTAAGACTTGTGCAATTTGAGATTGCTTCTAATATTTTGAGTTTAAGTGGTTCTGAATCCATTTCACCATCAATTATTGCCGAAATAATCTCCATCAACAATTCTTTGCCTATTTTACCAGCTGCAACATGGTAACTGATATTTTCCATTTCACGAATAAAAGAGCTTGAACAGTATAAATATCCATTTAATAAGAGCATTTGAGCGCAAAGAGTGATAGCAATCCTTTTGTTACCATCCTGAAAACAGTGAAACTTGCAGGCACTGAAAAACAGGTGAGTAAGCTTACCTTCAAATGTTGGGTAATAGTCATCATTTTGGATATGCTCCAAAACACTTTCCAACTTACCCAGTTCCAAATGCCCTAAAGCTCCGCCGCCACTAACTTCAACTGTTTTGCGATGTACCTCTATGGCCTGATCGAGTGTCAGATAGATGATTGGCATGACTATTCCCGTTCCTTCAGGCGCTTCATAACGTCTTTGGCGTCATCCAATCGTTCGGCAAGTTCCTTACTCTTTTCGCCCAGAAATCGTTCAAACTCTTCCGCCCGCAATGGTGTTATGTACTCTTGCAATTGGTTATGCAGCGCGTCCCGAAAAGCCAGATCACGGCTAGCCATCTTGTTGCGGGCCTTTTCAATCAGCGGTTTCCAGTGGGGTAGCGATTCAAACTCTTTGAATAGAATATCAACCTCCAAAACTGACAATGCCCTCCCTTTTGAGCCAGACGCACTGCGCAGCATTTCGGCTAATCCGCATTCATACGAGGCAACAAGATCAAGAATTTCCGCATAGAACGTATCCCTCACGCTATCCTTCTCATGCAGTCGCAAGATTTTGTGATATTCCTTAGCTTTCTCCCGAAAGATACTCACATAAATCTTGTCCGTATACATCGGGTACTTCAAATTGCCCATATCCACACAATCTCGCAGTGCATCTGTAAACTGCTTGCGGTAATTTTCTTCCACAAACAAGGAATGCAGAAAATCCTCATCGCGCTGATTGATGTACTTGGTGCCGCCACCGGTACGCAGGTTAATGGTGTCGATGACGATATCAAGGATCGCTTGGCGCAGCAGACGCGCCCGTTCACTTTCCACCATCAGCATGGCCAGGTTTAGAAAAGCGCGGAAGTCAAGTATGCCTAATTGCGGTGCTTTTGCGATGTTCCCGAAGTATGTTTCGGGAACATCCATTCCCTGCAGGACGGATTTTAAAGATTTCAGTCGTTTACCCTTGATAACCTCGTAACCGTTGCGAACCAGTTCTGCTTCGAAACGGGACAGGTAGCTTTCCACTGTACGAAGGGAAACTTCAAAAAAGTCGGCTACTTGTTCTTTGAGTACCACCGTCTTTCCCTCAAAGGGAATACCGGTGATATGGGTCGCCTTCTCGATTTCCTGCAGGGCATACGTATTATTGAGAATGTTCTGGCGATGAATTGCGGAATTTGTTAGGTCTTTGCTCATGAATTCTCCTCGATAAAGGCTAAAGCCGCCTGCCCGTCCTGCTCGATGTCGATTTCCACGGCGCGTTTGGCGACAACTGGCTGTCTGACCTAAAAAAAGAAAAAACGCCGCATCACAAGGCTACTGTGACCGGCGCTTTTCCTCGATCCCTCGCCATGGTCATTGTCCTTCATATCGGGAACGGACCGGCAAGCTATCCACAATGGACAATAACGTCCCCTACCCCTCCGCCTTCAGCGCCCTGGCCATCAGTTCCGTCACCGCCTGCTTGGCCGGCTTGTCCTCGTGAAGGATCTGATAGGCCTTCTCCACGATGGGCATCTCCACCCCCAGCTTGCGGGAGAGCTGGAAGACCGATTCGGCGGTCTTGACCCCCTCGGCCACCATGCGCATCTCGGCCAGGATGTCTTTCAAACGCATCCCCTGCCCCAGCTTAAAGCCGACGGTGCGGTTGCGGGAGAGATCGCCGGTGCAGGTCAGCACCAGGTCGCCCATGCCGGCCAGGCCAGCGAAGGTGGCAGCCTGGGCCCCCATGGCCAGCCCCAGACGGTTCATCTCGGCCAAGCCGCGGGTGATCAGGGCCGCACGGGCGTTGTGGCCGAAACCCAGGCCATCGCAGATGCCGGCGGCAATGGCGATCACGTTCTTGACCGCTCCCCCCAGCTCCACGCCGATAACGTCGCTGTTGGTGTAGGCGCGGAATGTTGGATTGCTGAAGGCGGTCTGCACCTTTCGGGCACAGGATTCAACGCGGGAGGCGGCCACGATCAAGGAGGGGAGTCCCTGAGCGACCTCGCGGGCAAAGGTGGGGCCGGACAGGGCCACATAGCGCTCCAGGAACCGCTCTCCGAAAAACTCGGCGCAGATCTGGGACACGGTCTTCAGGCTCTCCAGCTCGATCCCCTTGGAGGCGTTGACGATCACGGCATCCGGGTCGATCAGCCCCCGGGCCCGGTCCAGGACGCCGCGCATGACCTGCACCGGCGTCACCATCAGGACAAGATCGCGACCGGACAGGGCGTGGGTCAGGTTCTCTGTGCAGACCAAAGCGGGGCAGAGCGGGATGCCGGGGAGGAAGAGCGGGTTCATGTGGCGCTGGTTGATCTCGTCCACCAGCTCGGTGTCATGCACCCAGAGAACCGTGTCATGGCTATTCCCCGCCAGCACGTTGGCCAGGGCCGTACCCCAGCTTCCGCCGCCGATGACCGCCACCCTGAGCGGGCTATTCTTCGTCGTCATAGCCTTCCTCCAATCGTAGGTCGTACCCGTCGGCCAGGGCCTGGCGGGCCGTCTCGATACTATCCATAATCAAGCGCCTGATAAAGGGGTGGCGCGACTCGGGAACGAATCCACCCACCAGGCTGAGCGCCGTGGCCAGGGTATGCTGAACAAGCTGCTCTTCGGCGCCGGTCTGCTGCAGGAAATCGGCGGTCAGAAGCAGGCGTTTGACGATCTCGGCCCGGCGGGGAACGATCTGCCGGGCGCAGAAGTCGCTCAGTTCGGCCTCCAGCTGATCATCAGGGATGCGGCCATCGGGCGCGTTCTTCTCCAGGCTGGCCAGACGTTCGGCGGCATCGTACATTGCCGGCTCGGACAAGAGCCACCCCTCCAGGGCGGGAGTGTCCAGCAGCTCGCCGCTGCCGACGATGTAGGCCGGTATGCGCTCCACGATCCCCTCCAGGTGGACCAGACTGAAACGGGGGATATAGGCCTCGGAACGCAGGGAGTCGGGAGCGAACAGCCGCATGTCCACATAGAAGTCGGGCGGCAGGTAGAAGCCCTGCTTGCGGCTGGTGGAGAGGGCGTCCCGTAGCAGAGCCATGGCATAGGACTCCTCCACCGGATCCAGCAGCTCGCCGGCAGTGACCTCCCGCTGGACCATGTCGTACTCCTGGTCATCCTTCATGCGGTAGCTTAAAGCGTTGATGATCCCCTCGGATTCGCCGATCAACAGCAGCAGGGCCGCATAGGTTCCATCCTCCAGAACCCAGGTGAACAGAAGCGACCGCGAGCCGTACACATCCACCGGTCCGGCCTGGATCTGGTAAAGCGGCAGCGGCACCGGAAACGAGGGGGGCAGCTGGGCCGGCTGGCGGATTCCCATGAAGGAGAGGCGGCGGATGCTGCGCCTGATCAGGTCGGCCAGATCCCCCTCGTGCCGTTTCTCGGCGCTGGTCAGGACCGTCAGGGCCAGGCCGTTTTTGATCTTGCCCAGGGCAATGATCGCCTCGCGCACCACCTCGGGCCGCTCGAAGGAGATCAGGATCTCCAGCAGCGACACCGCATCGGGTGTGCCCACCTCCGACAAGCGCCGGGTCATCTGCTCGCGCACCTCGTCGGTGGCGTCCAGGAACATGTCCATGAAACGCACCAGCCCCGGTTCGCCATCCTTCAGGCAATCGGCGATGAACCCCTCCATGGAGCTGGCCCCGTAGCCGGTCATGCCGGCGAAGGGGGGGGCGGTCACATCCACCCCATAGTCGTGCAGGGCATCCAGGAGCGCCATGCGTCCCTGCTCGTCCAGGTCGGTGCGTCTGAGGGTGATCTGCACCAGCTGGTCCAGCCACTGCCGGTCATCGAAGAAATCCAGCATGCAGGTGTAGCGGTAGATGGCGGTGCCGTTCTTCTCGCGCCACAGCTTGCGCACCAGCGGACCAAGCGCCCGCCGTCCCGCCTTCTGCAGCCGCCTGCCGATGCGCTCCATCTGGTCGGTGGAAAGGTCGTCCCGCGTGAGAAAATCCAGCAGTCGCATGATACGCCGCCGTTCCCGCAGGGAGGTATCGATGGAAATAAGTCTACTCATGGCATTGGTACTGTTCATGGGACTGGGCATGGTTTGAGTCACGGTCGCCGTGGACGGCGCCCCTACTCGGTTCCCTCGTTTTCGTCGTCCTCTTCCTTCTCGGCCAGGCGGGCAACGGCCACCACCTTCTCCTTCTCCTCGGTGGTGATCAGGCGCACCCCCTGGGTGTTGCGCCCGATGACCGAGAAGCCGGAGACAGGCACGCGCAGGATCTTGCCATTGTCGGTGATCACCATCAGGTCGTTGTCGTTTGATACCTGCATGACGTTGACCACGCTGCCGTTCCTGGCATTGGTCTTGATGGTTATGATCCCCTTGCCGCCGCGGCTCTGGTCGCGATACTCGTCCAGGTCGGTGCGCTTGCCGTAACCGTTCTCGCAGACCGTGAAGATGGTGGAGCCGACCACGTCGTTGTGCACGATCTCCATGCCGATGACATGATCGTCCTCATTCAGGTTCATGCCGCGCACGCCGCGGGTGACGCGCCCCATGGAACGCACGTCCTGCTCGCTGAAGCGGATGGCCTTGCCGTTCCTCGAAGCCAGGAAGACGTCCTTGGTGCCATCGGTCAGGGCAACGCCGATCAGCTTGTCCCCGTCGTCCAGGTTGACGGCGATGATGCCGCCGCTGCGCACGTTGGAATATTCGATAAGCGGAGTCTTCTTGACCACCCCGTTGCGGGTGGCCATGAACAGGAAGGTATGCTCGCTGAACTCCTTCACCGGCAGGATGGTGGTGATTTTCTCCTCCATGCCCACATTGACCAGGTTGACCACCGCCTTGCCCTTGGTGGTGCGGTTCCCCTCCGGGATCTCGTAGACCTTGAGCCAGTACATACGGCCGGCATCGGTGAAGCAGAGCAGGTAGTCCTTGGTGGAGGCGATGAAGAGCTGTTCGACGAAATCCTCTTCCCTGGTCTTCATGCCGGTCTTGCCCTTGCCGCCGCGGCGCTGGGAACGGTACAGATCAACGGCGCTGCGCTTGATGTAGCCGGTGTGGGAGATGGTAACCACCATCTCCTCATCCATGATGGTGTCTTCCAGGGATATGTCCGGGGTGGTATCGGATATCTCAGAGCGGCGAATGTCGCCAAATTTATCCCTTATTTCGGTAAGTTCAGAGATGATGATGTTGAAGATCTCCCGATCCGAGGCCAGAATCTCCCGCAGGCGGGCGATCAGTTTCATGATCTCCTCGTACTCGGAGAGGATCTTGTCCCGCTCCAGGCCGGTCAGGCGCTGCAGGCGCATCTCCAGGATGGCCTGGGCCTGGATCTCGCTCAGATGCACGCCATCATCGTAGCCTACGGGACGGGGGAGCTCCAGGCGCGCCAGGAATTCGGCGTCGGCGAAGGCCCCTTCCATCAGCCCTTGTTTGGCCTCAGGCGGGGTCTTGGAGGAGCGGATCAGCTCGATCACCGCGTCCAGCCAGTCCAGGGCTATCTTCAGGCCTTCCAGGATGTGGGCCCGGGCCAGTGCCTTTTTCAGCTCGAAGTTGGTGCGGCGGGTGACCACCTCGGCACGGTGCTCGATGAAACAGTCAATCATCTCCCTCAGCGAGAGGATGCGCGGACGGTTGTGTACGATGGCCAGCAGGATGATGCCGAAGGAGGTTTGCATCTGGGTCAGCTTGTAGAGCAGATTGAGCAGCACCTCGGGATTATCGTCCCGTTTCACCTCGACGACGATGCGCATCCCTTCCCGGTCCGACTCGTCGCGGATCTCGGCGATTCCCTCGATCTTCTTCTCCTTGACCAGTTCGGCGATCTTCTCTATCAGCCGGGCCTTGTTAACCTGGTAGGGGAGTTCGGTTACGATGATGGACTGGCGTTCAGACTTCTTGGCCGCCTCGATGTGGGCCTTGGCGCGGATCTGGATGATGCCGCGACCGGTGGTGTAGGCGTCCCGGATCCCCTGGCGGCCGTAGATGGTGGCGCCGGTGGGGAAGTCGGGACCCGGTATCAGGGCCAAAAGCTCTTCATGGGCCAGATCGGGGTTGTTGATCACGGCGATGATGCCGTCGATCACCTCGCCCAGGTTGTGGGGCGGGATGTTGGTGGCCATGCCCACGGCAATGCCGGTGGAGCCGTTGATCAGCAGGTTGGGGAACTTTGAGGGGAGGACCGTCGGCTCCAGCAACTCGTCGTTGTAGTTGGGGGCCATGCCCACGGTTTCCTTGTCCAGATCGGCCAGAAGCTCGTGGGATAGCTGGCGCAGGCGGATCTCGGTGTAGCGCATGGCCGCCGGCCGGTCGCCGTCGATGGAGCCGAAGTTACCCTGGCCATCCACCAGGGTATAGCGCAGGGAGAAGTCCTGGGCCATGCGCACGATGGTATCGTAGGCCGCAGTGTCGCCGTGGGGGTGGTACTTACCGATCACGTCACCGACCACACGGGCCGATTTCTTGTACGGCTTGTTCCAGTCGTTGCTCATGTCGTACATGGCGTACAGACAGCGCCGGTGCACCGGCTTGAGTCCGTCCCGCACGTCCGGCAGGGCGCGGCCGATGATGACCGACATGGCGTAGTCCATGTAGGAACGTTTCATCTCGTCTTCGATGTTGACGGCTATCTTGTTCTGCGGAGTGTTAATCATTACAACCTCGTTTATCGCTCGATACGGAAGATTAGATGTCCAGGTTGACCACGTTCAGCGCGTTGGTCTCAATGAATTCGCGGCGCGGGTCCACCTGGTCGCCCATCAGGATGGTGAAGATCTCGTCCGATTCCACGGCATCCTCGATCTTGACCTGCAAGAGCACCCTGTTCTCCGGATTCATGGTGGTCTCCCAGAGCTGGTCCGGGTTCATCTCGCCCAGACCTTTGTAGCGCTGGATGCCCAGACCCTTCTTGGCGTTTTCAAGAAAATATACCAGTAATTCCTCATGGTTGGATGTTTCAAGCAGCACCTTCCCACCCGCTTCCTGCTCGATGTAGGCACGGCCGTCGGCCATGGTTTCCACCACCCGGCGGTGATTTTCCACCAGCAGTTCGTACTCGTGGCTGGCCAGAACGCCCAGGATCTGATGGTCGATGATGGCGCGGATATTGCCGATGTAGAAGATGATCCGCTCCTCCTCCACCTGGTACTCCCCGTTTTCGGCCAGTTCCTTCATGGCCTCCAGATACGGCTCTACCTGGGAAAGCTCTTCCAGGCCAGCCGGCACGTTACTGCGGACGATGATGGAGAGCAACTCCTGGGAAATTCCCTTTTTGACCACCTTGTCGAAGATGGCCCGGTTGTCGATGAACTGGCGGATCACCGGGATGATCTGTTTTCCCAGGTATTTCCGGTCCCCCTTCTCCAGCCTGAGAACCAGGTCCTCGGCCCCCTCCTCCAGCAGGAAGTTCTGCAGGGCCGCTTCGTTCCTCAGGTACATCTCCTTCTTGCCCCGCTTGACCTTGTAGAGCGGCGGCTGGGCAATGTACAGATGGCCGCGCTGGATCAGCTCGTTCATGTTGCGGTAGAAGAAGGTTAAGAGCAGGGTCAGGATGTGGGAGCCGTCCACGTCGGCGTCGGTCATGACGATGATCCGGCCGTAGCGCAGCTTGGAGATATCGAAATCATCCTTGCCGATGCCGGTGCCCAGGGCGGTGATCAGGGTGCGGATCTCCTGGGAGGAGATCATCTTGTCGAAACGGGACTTCTCCACGTTGAGGATCTTGCCCTTCAGCGGCAGGATGGCCTGGAACTTGCGGTCGCGCCCCTGTTTGGCCGAGCCGCCGGCGGAGTCACCCTCCACCAGGTACAGTTCGCAATGTTCGGGGTTCTTCTCCTGGCAGTCGGCCAGTTTGCCCGGCAGCCCTCCCAGGTCCAGGGCGCCCTTGCGTCGCACCGTCTCGCGGGCCCTGCGGGCAGCCTCCCTTGCCCGGGCTGCCTCGATGGATTTCTCCAGGATGCGCTTGGCCACCTGGGGATTCTCCTCCAGGAACTGGGCCAGCTTCTCGTTGATCATGGATTCCACATATCCCTTGACCTCCGAGTTGCCCAGTTTGGTCTTGGTCTGTCCCTCGAACTGGGGCTGGGGGATTTTGACCGAGATGACGCAGGTCAGCCCCTCGCGCAGGTCGTCACCGGAGATGGAGACCTTTTCCTTCTTGAGCAGATTGTTGGCCGCCGCATAGGCGTTCATGGTGCGGGTCAGGGCAGCCTTGAAGCCGACCAGATGGGTGCCCCCCTCGTGGGTATTGATGTTGTTGGCAAAGGAGAAGATTTTCTCGTCGAAGGAGTCGTTGTACTGCATGGAGACCTCGGTCTCCACCCCCCCCTTCTCTCCCCGGAAGTAGATCGGCTTGGGATGCACGGCGATCTTGTTGCGATTCAGGTACTCGACGAAGGAGTTGATCCCCCCCTCGTAGTAGAACTCGTGGGACTTGTTGTCCACCCGCATGTCGCTGATGCCGATGCGCACGCCGGCGTTGAGAAAGGCCAGTTCGCGCAGGCGCTGGGAGAGAACGTCAAAGGAGAACTCGGTGGTCTCGAAAATCTCCTCATCGGGCATGAAGGTGACTTTGGTGCCCCGCTTCCTGGTTGCGCCGGTCTCGGCCAGGGGAGCAACCGGATCGCCACGGCGGTAGGATTGGCGGAATATCTTGCCATCACGCTTGATCTCCAGTTCCAGCCATTTTGAAAGCGCGTTGACAACCGAGACGCCGACGCCGTGCAGACCGCCGGAAACCTTGTAGGAATCATTATCGAACTTGCCGCCGGCGTGCAGTACGGTCAGGACGACCTCGGCAGCCGACCTCCCTTCGGTGGGATGCATATCCGTCGGTATGCCGCGGCCGTTGTCGATGACGGTTACGGAGCCGTCCACATTGATGGTGACACTGATGTTGTCGCAATGACCAGCCAGGGCCTCGTCGATGGAGTTGTCCACTATCTCGTACACCAGGTGGTGCAGGCCCGCACCGGAGGTGGAGCCGATGTACATGGCGGGGCGCTTGCGCACCGCGGCCAGACCCTCCAGTACCTTGATGTTATCGGCACTGTACTCTTCAACGTTGCTCTGTGTCACGTTGTTGTGTTCACTCATGCTTTTCATTTCCCTCAAACGTCAGATTGCCGTGCTCCACGTGGAATACGGCGCAGTGTGCCGCGGCGCCCAGCAGAACCGGGGACCGTTGCGTGGTTGTCATGAATACCTGGATGTCCATGTTCAGGAGGAAATGCAGCAGGTTGCCGCTTCTCGCGTCATCCAGTTCGGAGCTCACGTCATCCAGCAGCAGGAGCGGCGGTTCCCCGAAGATGTCCGTGAGATTGTCTATTTCCGCCATCTTCAGCGCCAGCACGAAACTCTTCTGCTGTCCGGTGGAGCCGAATGATTTCAGGGGGCGGCCGTCGAGCCGGAATTTCAGGTCATCGCGATGCGGGCCGGCAGTGGTGGTGCCTTGGCGGATGTCGCTCTGCTGGCTGCGCTGGAAGAGTTCCAGAAGCTCTTCACGCACGCGTTGCTGTTCCTGGGAGTTGATTCCCTCCGGCTCATAGGCGACGGATGCTGTTTCCTCTCCGGCGGATATGTTTCCGTAGTGCCGCTGCAGCATGCCGTTCAATCGCTCTACGAAGCGCCGGCGACGGACGATGATTTCGGCTCCGGTCTCGGCCAGCTGTTCGGTCCAGGTGTCCAGGCCGCTTTTGTCGCTGTTTTTCAGCAACTGGTTACGCTGCTTGAGGATGCGCTGAAATGCGTGCCAGCAGTGCAGATAACCGATATCGCACATGTAGATCGTCCGATCCAGGTAGCGCCTGCGTGTCTCGGGACCGTACCTGACCATGGCGGTGTCATCGGGAGAGAAGACAACGACGTTGATTCTTCCGTACAGGTCGGATGCGCGCTGGATCCCCTTGCCGTCCAGTTCCACCCTGCGTCCCGCGTTCTCGATGCTCAGGCCGATCCTGCCATGGATGCCGGCAGATTCGACCTCGCCGTGGAGGTGCGCCCGCTGCTCTCCATGCCTGATGAAATCCGGCAGACGTGCGTTGCGGAATGAACGCGGACTTCCCAGCAGATAGATGGCCTCCAGCAGATTGGTCTTGCCCTGGCCGTTGCGGCCATGAATCAGGTTGAAGCATCTGCCTGGCGTGAAGCGTACGGATCCGATGTTGCGGAAATCGGCGATACTTAGTCTGGTGAGGCGCACAAATCCTTCTGTCAGAGTCTCATGGGCATGATAACGGCCAGGAAGCTGTCGCTCTTGTCCGGCAGGATGATGGAGGGCGCCAGTTCATCCTTGAATTTCATCTCCACTGATTCGGTCTCGGTTACGGCGAGTACGTCCAGGAGGTAGCGGGCGTTGAATCTGACCGAGAACGGCTCGCCGCCGTAGCTGACATCGATCTCCTCCATGGCGTCTCCCAGTTCGGGATTGCTGGAAGAGATCCTGATGCTGGATTCGGATATATCCAGCATGATTCCCTTGAATTTTTCGCTGGAGAGTATGGCCATCCTGCGTACCGAGTGGGTGAAGTCGTCACAGTTGATGATGATGCTTCGGTCATTCGACGTGGGAATGACGCGGTTGTAGTCGGGAAATTCTCCGTCAACCAGGCGCATGACCATGTAGGAATCGCCCCGTTTGATGACGGCGCTGTTGTCCATGAATCCGAACATCAGTGTCCCGCCATCTTCCTCGGCGATCTTCTTCAGTTCGTAGACGCCCTTCTTGGGGAGGATGACCCCCTTGGAAAGCTCCTGGCCCGCGTTGCCCTTGAACGGGCAGCTGGCGATGGAGAGCCGGTGGCCATCGGTGGCAACCATCTTGAGCAGCTGTACGTCGTCGTCGTTGATTTCCGTCTTGGCGAACAGGCCGTTTAAGTTGTACTTCGTGTCATCGTTGCAGATGGCATAGGAGGTCTTTTCGATCATTCCCTTAAGCAGGGCGCTCTCGATTTCGAACAGGTTCTCCTCGTGCACTTCGGGGAAGTAGGGAAATTCCTCGGCTGATAATCCGACGATATTGAAATGAACCTTGCCACATCTTATCTCCACCCAGTCGTTGTCCTTGGCGGAGAAACTGATCTGCTGGTTGGGCAGTTCCTTGACGATTTCGTAGATTTTCTTGGCTCCCACGGTGATTCTCCCCGGAGAGAGGATTTCAGCCGGGTAGATGCATTTCATTCCGACTTCCAGATCGGTTGCCGTGACGCGGAGTGACGATTCGGTGGCTTCCAGCAATACGTTTGACAGGATCGGCATGGAGGTTCGCTTTTCGACGATACCCTGTATCTTTTGAAGCGATTTGAGGAAGACTTCCTTGTCAATTCTGAATTCCATGGGTCACTCCTTACTGTCAGTATCTTTTATTAAAAAAGAAAAGCTTTGTTGTTGTTATAGGGGCTGTGAATCTGGTGATAACCGTTCAAGTCTTGGATTCTGAATGAGAATTCCGCCTTGGTGGCTGTTGATGATACTGCCCACTTTCCGGGGCTTATCAACAGCGCCTGAGTTGTTAACAATGGCTGCACAGGCTATCAACAGCTTATCCCTACTTGAGGAGGATAAGTTTAATATCCTCAATGATTCTTGATAGTTTAGGGTCGTCCTTCAGTGCCAGATCGATTTTTTTGGCTGCGTAGAT
Source organism: Pelobacter propionicus DSM 2379 (assembly GCF_000015045.1). GTDB lineage: Bacteria > Desulfobacterota > Desulfuromonadia > Geobacterales > Pseudopelobacteraceae > Pseudopelobacter > Pseudopelobacter propionicus. The sequence continues at coordinate 1,260 of NC_008609.1, read as the reverse complement.
GACTGTTGAATGGTCCTTGCCCCCGAATTTCGCGCCGATGTCCGGATAGGAAAAGCTGGTCATGTCCCGGCAAAGCCAGATCGCGATCTGACGGGCCTGAACGAAATTTTTCAGCCGCTTGCTTGATTTCAGGTCAGCCATCTTGAGGCCGAACTGTTCCGCGACCACCTTTTGGATCAACTCGACGGTTATGTCCTTGCGACGGTCGCCGATGATCTCCTTCAGATTCTCCCGTGCCATATCCAGGGTGATGGGGATGCCCTGCAGGCTGCTGTAGGCACCCAAGCGGATGAGCATTCCCTCCAGTTCGCGTATGTTGCGCGTGTCGCTGGAAGCCAGGAAGTAGATTACGTCCTCGGGGAGCTGGATGCGGGTTATTTCTGATTTCTTCTTTAATATGGCTATCTTGGTTTCGAGATCCGGCGGCTGGATATCCGCGATCAGACCCCATTCGAAGCGGGAGCGCAGTCGTTCCTCCAGGTCCGATATTTCCCGCGGGAATTTATCGGAGGTGATCACGATCTGCTTCTGCATGTCGTAGAGTGCGTTGAAGGTGTGGAAGAACTCTTCCTGCGTGCCCACCTTTCCGGAAATGAACTGGATATCGTCCACCAGGAGCACGTCCAGGTTTCTGAAGCGTGACCTGAACTGGTCCATGCGTTTCTGGCGCAGGGCATTGACCATTTCGTACATGAACTTTTCCGCTGAACAGTAGCAGACGCTCAGGTTTGGTGAGGATGACCGGATAGTGTGGCCGATGGCGTTGAGAAGGTGGCTCTTGCCCAAGCCGACGCCGCCGTAGATGAAGAGCGGATTGTAGGTGTCGGCCGGGTTGTTGGCCACCGCCATGGCCGCGGCATGGGCGAACTGGTTTCCCGTTCCGCTGACGAAGAGTTCAAAGGTGTATTTTGGATTGAGGGAGCTGGAGCTGGTTTCCGGCTGGCTGGTTACAGGTTGCTCGATTTCCTGGTGCCCCTTTATGATCAGGTCTTCGGCCTGGGGCACTTCGGCGTTCTGGTCCTCCTCCTGCACCACGAGCTCGATGAAATACTTTTTTCCCGCCGTGACGGAGAGGGCGCCGACAAGCACCTGACGGTAGTGTTCATCGATCCACTCCTTGAAGAAGAGCGTGGGAACCGTAAGGAAGACTGTCGTGTCATCGGCATGACTGTACGATATGGGTTGAATCCATGTCGTAAAGTCACTCTCTGACATTACTTTTTCGAGGTTTTCGGTGGCTTGTCGCCAGACATCGTGCAT